>DASXJP010000269.1:0-25056 GCA_036497345.1 Thermoanaerobaculia bacterium | reverse complement strand
CAGCGCGAAGAACCACCACCCCTTGAACAGGAAGATCGCCGCCAGGACGAGCGGGGCCCCGATGGCCGCGGTCAGGAGCCGTTTCATGGCGGAGCGAGCCCGTCAGCCTCGCAGCCGGCCGGCGGCGAAGACGTCCGCCTCTTCCGGGTGCGTGACGCCGCCGAACCGGCGCTCGCGGCGCTGGTAGTCGAGGATCGCCTCGTAGAGGTCGCGGCGCCGGAAGTCGGGCCAGAGGGTCTGCGTCACCCAGATCTCGGAGTAGGCGATCTGCCAGAGCAGGAAGTTGGAGACGCGCAGCTCGCCCGAGGTGCGGATCATCAGGTCGGGATCGGGCTGGCCGGAGGTGTAGAGGTAGCGGCCGATCGTCTCCTCATCGATGTCGGCCCGCTTGCCGGCCGCCCAGTCGGCGACGATGCTGCGGCAGGCGTCCACGATCTCGCAGCGCCCCGAATAGTTGAGGGCGATGTTGAAGCTCATGCCGCGGCAGCCGCTCGTCGCCTCCAGGGTGGCCTCCAGCTCGCGCACCACCGAGGGGTCGAGCTCGCGCCAGCGGCCGAGCACGTTGAAGCGGATGTCGTTGTCCACCAGCCCCTGGCGCTCCTTGCGGACGTACTCCTTGAGGAGGTTCATCAGGGTCCACACCTCGAAGCGGGGGCGCTTCCAGTTCTCCACCGAGAAGGCGTAGAGGGTGAGGGCCGGGAGGCCGAGGCGGGCGGCGGTCTCCACCGCCTCGCGCACCGAGGCGACGCCGGCCCGGTGACCCTCGACGCGCGGCAGGCCCCGCGCCTTGGCCCAGCGGCCGTTGCCGTCCATGATGATCGCCACGTGGCGCGGCAGCCGATCGAGGTCGATGCGCCGCACCAGCATCTCTTCGGGTGAGCCCGGGTCGGCGAGTTTAGAGAGCTCTGCCATGATTCAAGGTTCCTAAGCTATCACATGCGCTTCCGAGATCGCCGGATCGCCCGCCACCCGCCATTCCGGCGGATAGAGCACGCGTCGCAGCACGAGGCCACGGGCGGGCGCCGTCGGCCCCGCTTCCCCGCGCGGACGTCCGGCGAGCAGGCCGGCGAAGCTCTCCGGGGTCCGTCTGCCCGTACCGACTTCGACCAGGGTCCCGACCAAAGCACGAACCATGCCGCGCAGGAATCCCTCCCCCACCACCTGGAAGGCCAATTCCTCCCCCCGCTCCTCCCAACGCGCGGAGAAGATACGCCGGAACGGCTGTCCATGCGAGCCCCCGGCGAGCGCGAAGGCGGAAAAATCGTGCCGTCCTGGCAGGCTGGACGCCGCTCTGGCCAAGTGGTCGAGGTCGAGCGCGGCCGGCGCCGGCGCCACGAACGGGGCGTCGAGCGGCGAGATCACGGCGGCGCGGCTCAGCCGGTAGAGATACTCCTTGCCCGCGGCGTGCTTGCGGGCGTGGAACCCCGGCGGCATGGCGGCGGCGGCCAGCACCCGCACGTCCTCCGGGAGAAAGCGGTTGGTGCCGTGGACGAGCCCGCGCGGCGGAAAATCCCGCGGCAGCTCCAGCGAGGCCACCTGGGCGCGGGCGTGGACCCCGGCGTCCGTGCGGCTGGCGCCGAAGATCCGGACGGGGTGCTCCAGCAGGCGTTCCAGGGCTTCTTCGACCACCTGCTGGACGGCGACGGCGTTCTCCTGCCGCTGCCAGCCGGCGTAGGCGCCGCCGCGGTAGGAGAGGGTGAGACGATAGATGGGCATCGGACCTCACCCCCTCCCCGGGAGCATCGCTATCGCACGCTCCTCATTGTAGCTGAGTGCTTACCACATCCATGCCGATGAAGGGCGTGGACGTGCACACACCGCCGCTCTGGGCGTCGTCGTTCTGGGAGCTGAAGAGGTAGGTGTGTCCCGAAACCACCAACAGATCGGCTCCCAGCCGGTTCGCCGCCGGACTGGCGGGCATGCACCGTACGGCGGTGCCGGCGGCGGAGACCACCGAAGGGCCGGTCAGGCTGAAGTCCGTCTGGTTTACGGTATACCAACGAACATCGGCCGAGTTCTGGTTGCCGGGTGGCGTACAGGGGCAGGGGGTCGTGAGAGCGGGCCCGACCTGTGTCCCCCAAAGCTCAAGATTGGCGCCGCGCTTGAAAAGGTTGTTCGGCCGGAAGCCGGAGGCTACCGACGTAAGCCCATCGGGGGTGAAGTCGAGGAGGCCGGAATTGACCTTTCTCCACGCCCCTCCGCTCTTCATTTCGATGATCACGCAGGCTTCCGGCGAAGAGGATGTCCCGTTGACGCAGTAGCCTGAGGAGAAATCCATCCGCACCTCAATGACGCCGGTGGAGGCTCCTCCGAAGCCGCGGAAAAGCTGATGGGTGTAGCCATCGTTCGGGGCGGTCCGGGTCGTGTCGAACGCCATCGTGCAGCAGCCGACGCCTCCCACCGTCGAGCTGACGTCGAACAGCTTGCTGACCGTCCAGGTCGGCATGTCGTCTGAATTGGCGTTGAACGACCCTGAATAGAGGTAGTAGGACTGCAGGCCCGTCGACTGGCCCGTCGCCTTGTCGATTCCGGTGCGATTCGCGATCAGGTAGACAGGGCCCGTCGAACCGGTGAGAAACGCCCCCGCGGGTCCCCAGTGATAGCGGGTCGTGGAGTTGGAATCGCAGCGGCTGATGATCCTTTTCTGCGTGAAGCGGCTGGTGAGCCCGGCGTCGGTGAGCGGATTCGTCCACAGGACGATCTTGTCGCCCTCACACCAGTTGCTGACCGGGCTCCCCGCGGTGCTCCCGGGACCCGCGAACTGCCCGCCCTGGGTGAACATGAAAGCCGTGGTCCCCTGCTGGATCATGGCCGGAAAGTAGTAGGTGCCCGAGCTATCCGGCGACGAGTAACCGACCGGCTCGTAGAAGCTGGGTGCCGCCACTTGCCAGGGGCCTCCCACTTCCGTAAGGCCCTGGCCGAGAGTTGCCGTGGCGGCCGCCACGAAAAATACAGCTGCGAGTGCGAGTGATCTTGACTGCATGAAACCTGTCCTCCGTTGTCGCCCTTTTTGGGCGAAGTTATTCTCAAGGCGCTGCCGTCGAAACGACAGATCCTGCGCCATACCTGCGATAAATATGGAGATAGAACCTAAGGCGCTGCCGCCGAAGCGGCGGCCTCTGCGCCACTGAACCTGCGGTAGATGTGAAGAATTCCCTTTCCGCCTGGATCCTCGAACTGCATCACCTCCTGGTATCGCCGCTTGAACCAGCGCGACCTCACGATCGGCGCCATGCGACCCCGGGTGTGGAACAGCACGAATTCGGTAGGATCCGCCTTGAAGGCTCCGAGGATGTCTCGCTGCACGACAAAAGGTCGGACCCACGGCGTCACCAGCCCCATCAGATCCAGGATCGGCCGCTCACTGTAATAGCCGAGCACGCCGATCTCGACATAGGCGATCGCATCGCCGGGCTTGGAATTCGCCTTGATCCACTCCGCCCCTCGCCGATACGACTGCAAGTAGGGAGCTGGCGCGAAATCCCGGGCGAATGCCCAGCTCGCGCGCAGCGAGCTGAAAGCGATCACCAGGAAGATGCCGGCGACCAGGAAAGGCCGCAGCGCGGGCCGGGAGGATCGCTTCGCCAGCGCGCCCCCGGCGGCTCCCGCGAAGAAGGCCAGCCCGTAGATGGCCGCGGCCAGGCAAGGCAGGATGTACCAGGAGAAAAAAGGGACGCCCAGCAGAGGATAGGCCAGGGCGATCGCGACGCCGTAGAAAGCGAGGAGGCGCTGGCCCCGGCCTACGTTCATTCTGACGATCGCCGCACACCCGGCGGCCCCGGCGAGCAGCACCAAAGGCCACTCCGCGCCGAAGTGCCTGTTGAGCGGCGCCATCGCCCTGCTCCAAAAGCGAAGCCCCACCCAACTGCCGGGAGTGGCCGCCGCCATATCGGTCTTCGCGCCGAGGGTGTTGGGCAGCGGAGAGCCGAAATAGAGCCACGCCAGCCCGACGCCGGCGGCCACGACGCCGCCGGCGGCGAGGATGTAACGCCAGGGCAGCCGCTTGCCCCTCGTCAGCAGGAGCGCCAGGAGAGCGACTCCCAGCATGGCGTCCGGCCTCACCCACGCCGCGGCTCCCGCCAACAGGCCGGCGACGGCCTCGCTGCGCTCCGACAGCGCGGCGGCGAGGAGGAGCAGAAAGAGCACCAGCGGCCCGGCCGCCCCCTGGTTCAACCAGAAATAGGAGGAGACCAGAAGCAGCGAGCCGCCCAGGATCGCCTCCAGCCCATGTCCCCGCTCCCTCCCCTCGAGGAAGAGCAGGGTCGCGACGCCGAGCAACGAGAGGGAGAAGATGGCCGCCGCGATCCAGGGCACGGCCGCGCCGGTGACCGCGTGAAGCGCCCCCAAAAGCAGGGCCAGCCCGGGATCCGTGGAGCCGAAGACCCGCTCGCCGGGATTGAACACGAAACCGAGGCCCTCCGCGAGGTTTCGCGCGTAACGATAGGTGATGTAGAAGTCATCCGGCGACGCGCCGCCAAGCCGCACGAAAAAGGCGGCGGCGATGGCGAGCCAGACCGCGACAGGTGTGAGCTCGAGAAACCGGCGAGCCCGCGGCCCAAGCGCGGGAACGCTGGAATCCTCAGTCATCATGCTTTTCCAGCATATCAGAATCCTTCGGCCGCCGCCACAGCCCGATCGCCGCCAGCCCCGCGAACGGACCCCAGATCCCCAGGTAGACCCACGGCCACAGCGCAACCCCCGCAAGCGGAGTCAGATACGACAACAGAATCAGCCCCGACAGCGCCAGCCAGGCCGCGTCCCGCCGCAACGCCGCCCAGGGGAGCACCCAGAGGAGGTACCAGGGGTAGACCGTGGCCGAGCAGAGCAGCAGGCGGCCGAAGAGGCGGCCCGTCCCGGCGACCGGGTCGCGCTCCCGCAGGGAGAGGAGGACCGCGGCGGCCATCCCGGCGGCGAGGAGGAGCTTGGCCAGGAATTGCGGATAGAGGTAAGGGTAGAGGAAATTCAGCCCGTACCAGATCCCCGTCGCCGCCTTGAGATGGTCGAGCCCCCGCGCCAGGGCCGGCGCGGCGTGGAGAGCGTTCAGCAGCCGCCAGAGGGGCTCGAAGAGGGGGCCGTCGAACTCCCAGGAGACGCCGTAGGTGACGAGCCCCGGCGGGATGCCACCGGTGGCGGCCGCCACCGGCAGCGCCGCCACGGCGGTCAATCCCAGGGCCGCGGCGAGGAAGGGGCCGGGCCGGCCGCTCTGCCGCGCCCACATCGGCAGGGCCGCCAGGGGGACCAGCTTGGCCAGGACGCCGGCCGCCGCCGCCGTCGCCGCCGGCAGGGGCCGGGGGCGCGGGAGCAGCAGGAGAACGGCGGCCACCACCGCCGCGACCCCCAGGGCGTCGACGTGGCCCATGCCCGCAACCTCAAGAGCCACAAGGGGATTCCACGCGTACCAGGCGATCCGGCCGGCCGGCAGACCGAGCCGGAGAGCGGTCAGGACGAGCAGCCAGCAGGCCGCCAGATCGGCTCCCGTGGCCATCAGCTTCCAGGCGGGCATAGGAAACGGCAGCCGAATCGCTATACTGAAGGCCGCGAGCGAGAGGGGCGGATAGACGGTGGGGACCTCCTTATGAGGTAGATTCCGCCAGATCTCGTCGCGGAGGGGGGTGAGCTTCTCGGCCTCGGGCGCCAGCGCGTAGGGATTCATCCCGGCCGCCGCCACCTTCCCATCCCAGAGATAACGCAGCACGTCGTCGGATAGAGTGGGCGGGAGCGGCAGGAGGGGGAGCCGCAGCAGCAGGGCTCCCAGCAGGATCGCGCCTCCCACGGGAACCGGTGCGGCTTCGAGCTGCGGCGCGATGGAGAGGAGCGCGAGGAACGCGGCCCCGAGGAGGGCCAGCGTCAAAGCCCTATGATGAGCCAGATCGAAGACGAGCAGCAAACCGAGATTCGCCGCCACCAGCGGCCACGCGAGGGCGGCCGGCGCCAGCCGGCGGCGGCCGGGCACTGACGATGAGCTTCCCGTGGGCGCCGGCCCTGCTGGCACTCTATTACTCCGTCCTGGTGGTGCTGTCGTTCTTCGGCCTGCACCGGCTGATGCTGGTCTGCATCTATCTGCGCACCGGCGGGCGCCGCGCGGTGCAGCCCCCGCCGCCGCTGCCGGACGATCCCCAGACCTGGCCGGTGGTCACGGTGCAGCTCCCACTCTACAACGAGATGTACGTGGCCGAGCGGCTGATCGACGCCGTCTGCCAGCTCGACTATCCGGCCGGCCGGCTGGAGATCCAGGTGCTCGACGACTCCACGGACGAGACCACCGAGATCGTCGCCCGCGCCGCGGCCGCCTGGCGGGAGCGGGGGGTGGACATCCACCACCTCCACCGCACCGACCGCACCGGCTTCAAGGCGGGAGCGCTGGAGGCGGGATTGGCCCAGGCCCGCGGCGAGCTCCTGGCCATCTTCGACGCCGACTTCGTCCCCTCCTCCGACTTCCTGCTGCGCTCGGTCCCCTACTTCCTGGCCGATCCCGGGCTCGGGCTGGTCCAGGGGCGGTGGGACCACATCAACCGCGCCTATTCGCTGCTCACCCGGGTGGAGGCCATCCTGCTCGACGGCCACTTCATGATCGAGCACTCGGCCCGCAACCGCAGCGGCCGGTTCTTCAACTTCAACGGCACCGCGGGCATCTGGCGGCGGACCGCGATCGAGAGCTCGGGCGGCTGGGAGCACGACACGCTGACCGAGGATCTCGACCTCTCTTTCCGCGCCCAGCTCCAGGGGTGGCGCTTCCTCTACCTCCCCAAGCTCGAGGTCCCCTCGGAGCTGCCGGTGGACGTCAACGGCTTCAAGAGCCAGCAGTACCGCTGGGCCAAGGGGGCGGTGCAGACCGGCCGCAAGCTGCTCGGCCGGGTCTGGCGCGCGCCGCTCCCCGTCAAGGTCAAGCTCGAGGCGCTGGTCCACCTCACCAACAACGCCAGCTACCCCCTGATGGTGCTGCTCTCGCTGCTGATCTTCCCGGCCATGATGCTGCGCCGGGGGACGTCGGTGGCGATGCTGCTGCTGGTCGACCTCCCTCTCTTCCTCTCGGCCACGGCCTCGGTGCTCACCTTCTACCTGATGAGCCAGGTGGCGGGCAACGAGGAGTGGTCCGGGGAGATCCGCTACCTGCCGGCCCTGATGTCGGTGGGCATCGGCCTCTCGGTCAACAACGCCCGGGCGGTGCTCTCCGGCCTCTTCCACGACGGCGGCGTCTTCCACCGCACGCCCAAGTACCGCATCGAGAAGGCCGGGCAGAGCTGGACCACCAAGCGCTACCGGGTGGGCACCGACCCCACGCGGCTGATCGAGGCCCTCCTCGCCCTCTATTTCCTGGGGATCACGATCTACGCCTGCGCGGCGGGGATGTGGATGTCGGTCCCCTTCCTCCTCCTCTTCGTCCAGGGGTACGGCTACATGGCCGTCCTCAGCTACCTGCCGTCGTTGCGCGACTGGTGGGTGCGCGGGAGGGAGGGAGGAGCGGCCACGGGCGCGGCCGGGGCCGGCGGCTGACGCCTGGCCCGTTCCGCCGAAGCGGCGCGAAATGTTTTTTTCGAGGCACCCGCGATCTTCTGGATTGGCGGGCGCTGCGGCTAAAATAACCGCCATGGCCGTGCCCGAGCGTCGATTCAGCAATCAGGTGACGTTGCGTCCGGCGGCGCCCCGGGACGCGGACCTTCTCCGCCAGTGGCGCGCCGAGACCAGCGTGCGCCGCTACCAGCCCCTGAACGAATTGCCGACCGCGCAGCTCCGCGCCGACGTCGCCAGCCAGCGCATGGCCGACCTCTACCGCGGCCGGGGCGAGAAGTTCCAGTGGATCGTGCAGGTGGACAGCCAGCCGGCCGGCTGGATCACCCTGGTGGTGAGCAACTGGGAGCACGGCCTGGCCGAGGTCGGCTACGCCCTCTCGACCCTCTTCCAGAACCGCGGCGTGATGAGCGAGGCGCTGGCGATCCTCCTCGACGACCTCTTCCACAACACCCTGCTCGAGCGGGTGGAGGCCCGCTGCGCGGTGGAGAACCTCGGCTCGCAGCGGGTGCTGGAGAAGAGCGGCTTCGAGCGCGAGGGGCGGCTGCGCGGCTACTTCAAGCTCCGCGGCCGGCGGGTGGACAACTTTCTCTACTCCCTGCTGCGCGAGGACTACCTCGTCCGCCGGGCGCGCTGACCCACCCCTCCGCGTTCCCCCACCCATCCTTTGGCGGGGCCCTTCCGGCCTTCTCCCGGGTGTACAACCGGAGCTGGAGGTGCCGCCATGCGAGCCAAGATGAAGGAAGGATTGCAGATCATCGCCTTCCTGGGCCTCGCGAGCCTGGCCGCGGCTCTGCCGATCGCGCAGACCGCCTCGCCGGACAAGCCCCAGGACCGCAAGGAGTCACGGGCCGAAGCCGGAGGCCGTATCTACCGGGCCTACTGTGCGAGTTGTCACGGCGCCTCCGCCGAGGGGAACGGCCCCATGGCGGAGGTGCTCAACGTCAAGCCCGCCGATCTGACCCGCATCCGTGAACGCAACGGCGGCGCCTTCCCCGAGGGCCGGATCGCCGCCATCATCGACGGCCGTCTGGAGATCCACGGCCACGGGCCGGGCAGCATGCCCGTCTGGGGCCTGACCTTCCGCGAGAGCGGCCGTGACACCGACCAGGAGACCGAGGTCCGCGAGCGGATCAAGGACCTGGTGGCCTACCTGGAGTCGATCCAGAAGTAGGGGGAGATTCAGGGCGGCGGTGCCCGCGGGGCGATCTGCCCTCCGAAGCCTCACCCTCGGTCCCTCTCCACTTCGTGGAGAGGGAGGGCCCAGAGATCAAGATTTTTGCAGATCCGGCAAGGTCGTCTCAGCTACGTTCCCCCTCTCCACGAAGTGGAGAGGGGGCCAGGGGGTGAGGACTCGGAGGGCAGGACGCCCACGCGGGTACCGTAGCCCTGAGGTCCCTACGGCATCTTCACGTCCGTCTCCGCCGTGGCGATCTTGCCGCTCAGCGGATCGTAGGCGGCCACCACCATGTGGTCGGCCTTGCCGCGCAGCTTGACCCGGGTCTCGTACTTCACCACTTTGCCGGGCGTCGGCTGGTGGTCCGAGGTGAGGGTGACCGGCACCACCGGGATCTCGGCGGTGTTCCCCTCCGCGTCCGAGGCGGCGAAGCGCAGCTCGAGCTGGGCGGTGAACTTGTTCCCGTTCGGCACCACCGTCATCAGGTCCACCGGCAGGCCGAGGGTGACCGGGATCTCGATCTCCCCCCGCTGCGAGCGCACGATCTCGCCGACCCGCAGCGGCATCCGCAGCGTCCCCGGCGGGTTGCCGAAGAGCAGCGCGCTCTCCACCGCCATCGTCACCTCGGCCTTGCGCGAGAGGTCGAGGAAGTTGTCGCGGGTGCGCACCTGGAGGTCCTTGCGCCGCGTCTCGAGTTGGATCCGGTGCCCCTTGTCGTCGTGCTTCCAACTCGGCGAGAAGCCGAGCCAGTAGAACGAGCGGGTGTCCTCCCGGGCCATGGAGAGGGCCAGCGCGCGATTGGAGTTGAGGACCGGCGTGCCGCCGGTCTCCTGGGCCAGGTACTTGAGCGATCCTTCGATCTCGTGCTCGGCGACGTTGCCGAAGCCGCCGAGGAGGGCCCCCGAATTAGCGGGCCCGGCGCCGCCGGCCACCGCGTTGAAGGCAGCGTGCTGTGAGCCGTCCGGCTGGTCCGCGCCCGGCGGTGGCAGGGCGTTGACGTCCGCCGCCGGGCTCTGGACCCCGGGGACGTCGACCGGATAGAGGGTGTAGCCGAGGAGGTTGGCGGTGCTGGCGAGCGGCCGGTAGATCTCTTCCCCCTCGGGCAGCTCCTTGGTCGGAATGACACTGCCGCCGGCGGTGTAGCTCTGGACCGAGAACGGCCAGCCGCCGGAGAGCAGCAGCAGCACCTTGCGGCCGTGGGGCGCCGCGAACGCGCGCATGGCGCTCACCGCCGCCTGCACGTCCCCCTTGATCTGGCGGATCAGGGTGTCCGCGTAGGCGCGCTGGTTGTCGTCGAGGCCTACCTGGCGGGTGGTGAGGTCGAGCGGCGCCGCGTCGCCGACCGTCTGGCTGGCGAACGCCTCATCGTTCTGCAGGCTGGTCCGCTCGGTCCGCCGGTTGAAGCCCTGCGTCTTGCGCGCCATGGCGCGGTCGAACGCCTGCGCGAGATCGGCCGGCGAGCCCGACCAGTTGGAGAGCATCGCCAGCCGCCCGCCGTCGTAGGCGACGATCGCCATGCGGTCGTCCGGGCCCAGACGACCGAGGTCGTCCTTGAGCCCCTTGAGCACCGCGTTGCGCTGGGCTGTGATCGAGAAGTAGTCGTCGACGAAGACGAGGTAGTAGGTGCCGACCCGCCCCTCGGCAAGCCCCTGCACCGCGGCCCCGCCGGCGGTCTTGGTCTGGTCCGCCCCGGGGGCCTTGCCGGCCTCGCCGTCGCGCACCTCGCTGAAATACTCGATCGGCACCTCCTTGCCGTCGACGCGCAGGCGGAAATCCTCCGGCTTGAGGCCGTTGACGCGCTTGCCCTGGTGGTCGGTCACCACCGCCTCGACGTTGACCACGCGGACGTCGATCGACTCGCCGAACGGGGGGGGCGTGTCCTGCGCCCGGACGCCGGCGGCGGACAGGGAGAGGATGGACAGAAGGAAAACGAGCGGTCGTGTCACGGATGTCTCCATAGATGTCAGGGTCTCAAGTACTTCTGTCTTCCAGCATAGATACGTTTCAAGCCCCTGTCACGTCCACCCGCCGAAGCCTACGGCGCCGTCACGTCCGCCTCCGCCGTGGCGATCTTGCCGCTCAGCGGATCGTAGGCGGCCACCACCACGTGGTCGGCCTTGCCGAGCAGCTTGACCCTGGTCTCGTACCTCACCACCTTGCCGGGCGCCGGCTGGTGGTCGGAGGTGAGGGTGACCGGCACCACCGGGATCTCGGCCGTGTCGCCGTCGGCGCTGGAGGCCGCGAACCGCAGCTCGAGCCGGACCGTGAATTTCTTCCCGTCCGGCACCACCGTCATCAGGTCCACCGGCAGGCCGAGGGTGACCGGGATCTCGATCTCCCCCCGCTTGGAGCGGACCACGTCACCCACCTTCAGGGGCATCGACAGCGCTCCCGGCGGATTGCCGAAGAGCAGCGCGCTCTCCACCATCATCGAGACCTCGGCCTTGCGCGAGAGGTCGAGGAAGCCGGAACGGGTGCGCACCTTGAGGTCCTTGCGCCGCGTCTCGAGCTGGATGCGATGCCCCTTGTCGTCGCGCTTCCAACTCGGCGAGAAGCCGAGCCAGTAGAACGAGCGGGTGTCCTCCCGGGCGGCGGCGAGGGCCAGCCCGCGATTGGTGTTGAGCAGCGCCTTGCCGCCCGTCTCCTGGGCGAGGTACTTGAGCGTCCCTTCGACCTCCCCCTCGGGGATGTTGACGCCGCCGACGTCCACGACGGTCTCCAGAGGGCCCGGGGAAGCAGGGGCGAGCCCGCTGAGCTTTCTGCTCCCCGTGCTCAGCTGCGAGACCGATTGCGGCCCCGATGGCCTGATGTCCGACGCCCCGGACTGCACCCCGGGGACGTCGACCGGATAGAGGGTGTAGCCCAGGAGGTTGGCCGTGTCGGCGAGCGGGCGATAGATCTCCTCCCCCTCGGGCAGCTCTTTGGTAGGCATCCCGGCGCCGCGGCTGACGTAGCTCTGCACCGAGAACGGCCAGCCGCCCGAGAGCAGCAGCATCACCTTGCGCCCGCGCGGCGCCGCGAAGGCGCGCATGGCGCTCACCGCCGCCCGCACGTCCGTCCGGACCTGGCGGACCAGGTCGGACGCGTAGAGGCGCTGAAGGTCGCTCAACCCCGGCGCCTGGGCGGATTCCGGAAGGGGATCATCGCCGTCGGCGGCGGCCGCCAGGGCCGCGAATGCCTCGTCGTTGTCCGAGCTGGTCCGCTCGGCGCGCCGCATCAAGCCGGTCGTCCGGCGGGCCATGGCCCGGTCGAGCGCGTGCCCGAGATCGGCCGGCGAGCCGGACCAATTGGAGATCATCTTGAGCCGCCCGCCGTCGTAGGCGACGATCGCCATGCGGTCGTCCGGACCCAGGCGGCCGAGGTCGTTCTTGAGCGCCGAGAGCACCGCGTCGCGCTGGGCCGGAGTCGAGAAGAAGTCGTCGACGTACAGGAGGTAGTAGGTGGCGACCCGCCCTTCGGCCACCCCCTGCACCGCGGCCCCGCCGGCGGTCCTGGCCTCCTGGGATCGAGCCGCCGCCTCGGGGGTGGCGGCGAGGGCCTCGCCGTCCCGCACCTCGCTGAAGTACTCGACCGGCACCTCCCTGCCGTCGACGCGCAAGCGGAAATCCTCCGGCTTGAGGCCGGAGACGCGGTTGCCCTGGCGGTCGGTCACCACCGCCTCGACGTTGACCACCCGGACGTCGATCGACTCGCCGAACGAGGGGGGCGTGTCCTCCGCCCGGGCGACGGCGGCGGACAGCGAGAGGATGGACAGCAGGACGGCGATCCGCCGTCTCGAGGACGACCTCCCCAACCTGTAAGGGATCATGATTTTATTCTCTCCTCTTTGAGCGCAAGCCCCTAAAAGCAAGGCGGGTGCCATTGAGGCCGAAAACGCAAACCTTTGTAGACGATGAAGTTAGGAGAGCGCCAGCGGTGGCGGGCAGGATTGGCCGTCCTCCGGCGAGGACGCCTCGTCGTCTCCAAAACGAAAGGCCCTCCCGAGGGAGGGCCGTGCAACCACCGCGCGGGAGAGGCGCGGTCAGATGTTGTAGCGGGAGCGGAAGCGGTCGGAGCGGACGATGCTCTCGACCACCTGCCCGATCTGGCCGTCGCGCATGGCCCGGAAGTCGCGGTTCCACTGGCTCTGGTCGGCCGTGGTGTTGCTGAGCCCCAGGAGGCTCTGGTAGAGCGAATTCAGCCGCTCCACGGGGCCGACGCCGCGGCCCGGGATGGTGACCCGGCTCTCGTTGCTGTTGGCGATGCTGACCGCCGCGTCCACCAGGGCGCTGTAGCCGCCGTTGCGGATCGAGTCGATGGTGCCGTTGGCGCCCGGGTCCAGGTCCCGCATCAGGATCCCCTGGTAGAGGACGCGGGTGAGGTCGCGGGCCCGGTCGTGGCTCCAGGCGCCGCCGCCGTAACCCGGCCGGTCGTAGCCCGCGCCCGGCTGCTCATTGGAGCCCGCGGCGGAGCCGCGGACGGGCGGGGAGACCTGGATGTTGAAGCTCCCCGTCCGCAGGCTCGCCGGCACCCGGTTGTCGGTGATGGTGTAGCCGATCCGCTGGATGCGGTTGGGGTTGTGCATCGGCAGAATCTCGAGGTCCACCGCCGCGTTGGCCGCGTTGCCGCGGGTGATGCGGACGCCGCCCCGGTTCAGGTCGGTGAACTCGGTCACCGGGTAGACGGGCGTCCGGGAGTCGTAGAGCTGGGCCTCCACGTTGACCCGCACGTGCGCCCCCTCGGCGATGGTGATGGTGCCGCCCGACTGGATCCGGGCCGCGTCGGACTTGTCGTCGATGTTGCGCACCAGGATGGTGATCTCGGCGACGTCCTTCTTATGGACGTTCCGCTGCGCTTCGGCCTGCCGAGCAGCCATCATGGGCAGGAGCAACGCCACGACGGCGGCTGAAGCGATGGTTCTGCTGGCTATCTTCATAACGTTCCCCTTCTCGTCGTTTTCGGGTTTCAGGGCGAGTGCCCTGCCCCTCCTGAACAGCAAGAAGGATGCCATGCGCCAGGCCCACCCGGAACCTCACCGGCTTAAAAAGAGCCGATCCGACCGATCCGTCCGATCCGACGGATCAAATCGATAACACCTGGGTGAGGTTCCGAGCGGGCGGCGCCACCTGCTCGAACGTGCACTGCTCCGGCTTCTTCTCCGGCCGCCAGCGCAGGAACTTGGTGCCGTGGCGGAAGCGCCCGCCGGAGAAGTGGTCGTAGCGCACCTCGCAGACCAGGACGGGGCGCAGCGGCTCCCACTCGGTCGACCGCCCCTGGCTCCAGCGGCTGGGGCCGCCCGGCGCCTTGCCGGTGAAGCCCGGCGGCTCGCGCAGTGGCAGCAGGATCGCTGCGAGCTCCCGGCGCTCCCCGGCCGTGAAGCTGGACGAGAAGCCCACGTGATCGAGCCGCCCCTCATCATCATAGAGGCCGAGCAGCAGCGAGCCGATCTGCCCCTCGTTCCTGCTGCCGGCCTGGGCCCAGCGGAAGCCGCCGACCACGCAGTCGGCCGTGCGCACCCGTTTGACCTTGACCATCCCCTCCCGCTCGCCCGAGAGGTAGGGGGACTCCAGGAGCTTGGCGACCACGCCGTCGAGCCCGCCGCCGCCCAGCTCCCGCATCCAGCGCTCGGCCCGCTTGCGGTCCGGCGTGGCCGGCGAGAGGAGGACGCGGCCCCCCCGCGGGAGCCTCCCGAGCAGCGCCTCCAGCCGCTCGCGGCGCGCGGCGAGGGGGCGTCCGACGAGCGACGTCCCCCGCTCGTCCACCAGCAGGTCGAAGGCGTGAAAGCTGGCCGGAGTCTCGCGGGCGAGCTTGCGGACGCGGCTGGCGGCCGGATGGATGCGCTGCAGCAGGGCGTCGAAGTCGAGCCTGCCGCCGGTCTCGATGACGATCTCGCCGTCGAGCGCGAACGTCCTCACGGGCAGGGCGCCGAAGGCCTCGACCATCTCCGGGAAGTAGCGGTCGAGCGGCTGGCCGCTCTTCGACTGGAGGGCGATCGTCCCGCCCTTGCGGAACGCCAGGCAGCGGAAGCCGTCCCACTTCGGCTCGTAGAGCCACCCCTCGCCGCCCGGCAGGCGGGAGGCCGGCCTGGCCTCCATCGGCGGGAACGGCGGCCGCACCGGGAGGTCGATCGCCGGAAACTCCCCCGCCAGCGCCTCGGCGGGCACGGCGGCGGCTTCGACGCGGTCCTTCCTCGCGGCCATGCCGGGGGAAACTGCAAGGCGTGAGCCATTCAGTTCACCGCATGCGGTACCGACAGCGAGAACGGCGCGATCTCCGCCGCGAAGCGATCGCCGTTCGTCAGCACCATGAGGTAGGAGCCGTGCATCGAGCCCACGGGGGTGGGCAGGGGGCAGAAGGAGGTGTATTCGAAGGCCTCGCCCGGCGCCAGCACCGGCTGCTCGCCGACGACCCCGGGGCCCTGCACCCGCTGGGTCTCGCCGTTGCCGTCGGTGATGATCCACTCGCGGCTCACGAGTTGGGCCGCCTCCTCGCCCACGTTCGAGATCGTCACCCTGTAGGCGAAAAAGTAGTAATTTTCTGGAGGAGAGCTACTCTCCTCGTCGTAGAAGCTCTGGACCTGGACCCGGATCCCCCGGGTCGTCGTATCGCTCATGACGGGGCATTATCTCATGGGCTCAAGGGACCGTGAGGATAGAATCCACCCCGCCCGGGCGGGCGGAAGGAGGCGCGGATGGAGTGGCTGGCGAACCCTGAAAACTGGCTGGCGCTGGTGACCCTGACGGTGCTCGAGATCGTCCTCGGCATCGACAACATCATTTTCATCTCCATCCTGGTCGGAAAGCTCCCGGAACGCCAGCAGCCGCGGGCGCGGCGGCTCGGGCTCTTCCTGGCCATGTTCCTGCGCGTCGGCCTGCTCGCCTCCCTCGCCTGGATGGCCAAGCTGACCGCTCCCCTGTTCACCGTGCTCCGCCAGGAGATCTCCGGCCGCGACCTCATCCTGATCGTCGGCGGGCTGTTCCTGATCTTCAAGGCCACCCGCGAGATCCACGGGCGGCTGGAGGGGGAGGAGGGGGAGGCTGGCGCCCGCGTGGCGGCCCGCTTCTCCGCCGTGATCGTCCAGATCCTCCTGCTCGACATCGTCTTCTCGCTCGACTCGGTGATCACCGCCGTGGGCATGGCCAACCACCTGGCGGTGATGATCACCGCCGTGGTCCTCGCGGTCGGGGTGATGATGTGGGCCGCGGCGCCGATCAGCGACTTCGTGACCCGCCACCCCACGATCAAGATGCTGGCCCTCTCCTTCCTCCTGATGATCGGCGTCTCGCTGATCGCCGAGGGGCTCGGCGTCCACATCCCCAAGGGGTACATCTACTTCGCGATGGCCTTCTCGGTGCTCGTCGAGATGCTCAACCTGCGGGAGAGCAAGGTGAAGAAGAGCCCGCCGATGAAGCTGCGCGAGCCCTACACGGACTGACAGGAGCTCTACACGGACGGAGCTCGTCCGTGTTTTCGCCCGTGAAGGTCCGTGAGTGTCCGTGTTCCCACTTTCAGCTATTATCTCCCCGCCATGGCACTCACCGTCGCTACCTGGAACGTCAACGGCATCCGCGCCCGCCAGGCGCAATTCCTCGAATGGCTGGAGCGCGACCGGCCGGACGTGGTCTGCCTGCAGGAGATCAAGGCCTCCCCCACCCAGCTCGCCGAGGAGCTGTGCGAGCTGAACGGTTACTGGTGCTACTGGCACGGGGCGGGCGGCTACTCGGGGGTGAGCCTCCACCTGCGGCGGGAGGTCTTCCCGGAGGCGCCCCGCTTCGAGCACCCCGGGTTCGACCTGGAAACGCGCATTGTGACCGCCACCACGGGTGACCTGGTGCTGGCCTCGATCTACGTGCCCAACGGCGGCAAGGACTTCCCGGCCAAGATGGACTTCCTGCGCGCCCTGGAGCGCTGGACCGGCGAGATGACCGCGGCCGGCCGGCGGCTCGTCCTCTGCGGCGACATGAACGTCACCCGCTCCGACCAGGACGTCCACCCCAAGGAGCGCAAGCCGTTCGTCATCGGCCAGCGGCCCGAGGAGCGGGAGATCTTCGCCGGCCTCCTCCATCATGGCCTGGTGGACGTCGGCCGCGCCCTCGATCCGGACAACGACGGCCTGTTCACCTGGTGGGCCCCGTGGCGCAACATGCGCCAGCGCAACATCGGCTGGCGGATCGACTACATCCTGGCCAGCGGCGCCCTGAAGCCCCTCTCCTGCAAGGTCCTGGCGGAGGTCGGCACCAGCGATCACGCGCCGGTGGTGGCGACTTTCGAGATTTGATGGAGATCCTGAAGTAGACTCCCTCCCTCACGTCCAGACCAAGGGAGGGAAGCGATGCGCAACGTTGCTCGTGTCCTCGCAGGGATCGCCGCCGCAGGGGCCGTCGTGCTCGTCTGCCGCCTCGACGCGGCTCAGCCAGCACCGAAAGCGCCGAAGAAGACGGCGACGGCCTGCTCCATTCCACAGTCACCCCGCATGTTGACCTCCGATCATTGGAACAGGACGGAGCCGGTTCCAGAGGTTACACGACTGACCGAAGACTCTGTCACCTACTCGCCGCGCCCAGGTGTCAGTCAGGTCCTCCATAAGTGCAGTCAGCACTACCACTGCAGAATCGAGAACGTCCAGAGGTGCGTTGGCCAGACCGGGTCCGACGGTGGCCTGTGCCCCCCGCTGCGGGCGGGGAATTGGGTGGAGATCCACACCGCCTATCAAAACTTCCCGTCGGCCATCAATCCCCTGCCGGAGAACCTTGAGAGCTGCGTGCACGAACCCGTGGTCGTCGTGGGGTATCACGCGAAGTTGACCTCGGCCTCGGCCCTGCCCCCGATCCCGGAGCCCTTCGGGCCAACGGCGGCCGAGTGGTCGGGGTCATCCACCAACGTCGATCCCCCATCTTGCAAGGGCCCCGCCTTCTGGCACTTCGCCCTCGGATGTGACTTCACGGTGAGCACTCAGCAAATCACCAATCGATTCCATCACCAGGATAGAGCCCGGCCGCTGCAGTCCCGGGATCGCCTGAGCCACGACTTGACCTACATCCCCGGGTCGAAGACTCCGTAGAGCTCGACGGAGGCGATATAGTCCTCGGGGAGAGGATGAATGCCATGGCCGAGCCGGTCACCCTTCCCGCTCCCACCCCCCGGGCCGCCAAGCTGGCGGCCCGGCTCAAGAACCCCTTCCTGTTCCGGGGCTTCATGCTCGCGAAGCTGCCGCTGGCCCTGGTGGCCGGCCTGCGCGTGCGGGAGCTCGACACCGAGCGCTGCGTGGTCACCGTGCCCTACGGCTGGCGGACCACCAACCCGTTCCGCTCGACCTACTTCGCCGCCCTCGCCATGGCCGCCGAGATGTCCACCGGCGCCCTGGCCATGCTGGCCACCGAGCTCGCCGAAGCCCCGGTGGCGCTGATCATCGTCAACCTGGAGGGAGGCTTCGAGAAGAAGGCGCAGTCGCTGACCACCTTCACCTGCGAGGACGGCGCCAAGGCCTTCGCCGCCGTGGCCGAGACGGTGCGCGCGGGAGAGCCCGCCACCGCCCGCCTGGAGACCGTGGGCCGCTCACCTGACGGCACCGTGGTGGCCCGCTTCGCCTTCACCTGGTCATTCAAACGCCGCAAAAGCTGATCATGAGGATCGCCCTTGCCCAGCTCGCGGCCTCGCCCGACCGCGCCGCCAACCTCGCCCGCTGTCTGGAGACGATGACCGCCGCCTCTCAGGCCGGCGCGGAGCTGATCGCCTTCCCCGAGGTGATCCTCGATCCGTTCTTCCCGCAGTATCCAGGCGACGAGAAGGCTCTCTCGCTCGCCGAGCCCATCCCCGGCCCGACCACTGAAAAGATCTCCGGACGCGCCCGCGAGCTGGGGCTGGTCACCGTCTTCAACCTCTACGAAGTCGACGGGCAGGGGCGCCGCTTCGACAGCTCCCCCGTCTTCGACGCCGACGGCCGCCTGCTCGGCGTGACGCGGATGATCCACATCACCGACTACGAGGGGTTCCACGAGCGGGACTATTACCATCCGGGCGACCGCGGCGTGCCCGTCTACGGCACGCGGGTGGGGCGGATCGGGGTGGCCATCTGCTACGACCGCCACTATCCAGAGGTGATGCGCGCCCTGGGGGTGGCCGGCGCCGAGCTGGTGGTGATCCCGCAGGCCGGCACGGTGGGCGAGTGGCCGGAGGGGCTCTACGAGGCGGAGGTCCGCACCGCCGCCTTCCAGAACGGCTACTTCACCGCCCTGGCCAACCGGGTCGGCGTCGAGGCCGGCCTCCATTTCGCGGGGGAGTCCTTCGTGGCCGATCCCGAGGGGCGGGTCCTCGCCCGCGGCAAGAGCCTGGAGGAGGACCTGGTGATCACGGACGTCGATCTCGACGCCTGCCGGACCTCCACGGCCCGGCGGCTCTTCTGGCGGGACCGCCGGCCGGAGCTGTACCGGGAGTGGCTGGGGTAGAACGGCGAAGCCGTTGACGTCCGGCCCGTTCTTTCTCATACAATGGGCCGTTGCCAGATCCCTGGCATCCCTCAACCTCTTTTCTCCTGAAGGTGTTGGCGCATGGAAACGGTTCAGTCTTCTTCCTCGTCCTCCGCCCCCGTGAGCGGCATCGAGAAGGCGCCGACCGGGATCCTGGGTTTTGACGAGATCACCGGCGGCGGTCTGCCGGCCGGGCGGCCGACCCTGGTGTGCGGCGGCCCCGGGTGCGGCAAGACGCTGTTCGCCATGCAGTTCCTGGTGGCCGGCGCCACGCGGTTCGGCGAGCCCGGGGTGTTCATGAGCTTCGAGGAGCCCTCGGACGACCTGGCCAAGAACGTGGCGTCGCTGGGCTTCGACCTCGACGACCTGACGGCGCGCGGGCTGATCTCGATGGACACGGTGGTGATCGAGCGCAGCGAGATCGAGGAGAGCGGGGAATACGACCTCGAGGGGCTGTTCCTGCGCCTCGACTTCGCCATCCAGTCGGTGGGGGCCAAGCGGGTGGTGCTGGACACCATCGAGTCGCTGTTCTCCAGCTTCAGCAACGAGGCGATCCTGCGCGCCGAGCTCCGCCGGCTGTTCCGCTTCCTCAAGGAGCGGGGGGTGGCGGTGGTGATCACCGGCGAGCGCGGGGAGGGGCAGCTCACCCGCCAGGGGCTGGAGGAGTACGTGTCGGACTGCGTGATCCTGCTCGACCACCGGGTGAACGAGCAGGTCTCGACGCGGCGGCTGCGCATCGTCAAGTACCGGGGCTCCTCCCACGGCACCAACGAATATCCGTTCATCATCGACCGCCGCGGGCTGGAGGTGCTGCCGGTGACCGGCCTCCATCTCTCGCACCCGGCCTCCACGGAGCGCGTCTCCAGCGGCATCCCGCGGCTGGACGCCATGCTGGGCGGCCAGGGGTTCTACCGCGGCACCAGCGTCCTGGTCTCGGGCACGGCGGGGACGGGCAAGAGCAGCATCGCGGCTCATTTCGTGGACGCCACCTGCCGGCGGGGGGAGCGGGTCCTCTATTTCGCCATGGAGGAGTCGCCGGGGCAGATCCTGCGCAACATGAAGTCGATCGGCCTCGATCTCCAGCAGTGGGTGGATCGCGGGCTGTTGCAGCTCCATGCCAGCCGGCCGACGCTGTACGGCCTGGAGATGCACCTGGTCACCCTCTTCCGCCGCGTGCAGGAATTCACGCCCAGCGTGGTGATCGTCGATCCCCTGTCGAACCTCGCCACGGTCGGCTCCACCACCGAGGTGATGGTGACGCTGCTGCGGCTGGTCGACTTCCTGAAATCCCGGGGGGTCACGGCGATGTTCAACAGCCTGACCGCCAGCGGCGACGAGGAGAACGAGACCCACCTGGGGGTCTCCTCGCTGATGGACGCCTGGATCTCGCTGCGCAACCTGGAGAGCAACGGCGAGCGCAACCGGGGGCTGTACGTGCTGAAGTCGCGCGGCATGAGCCACTCGAACCAGATCCGCGAATTCCTGCTCACGGACCAGGGGGTGGATCTGGTCGACGTCTACCTGGGGTCGGAGGGGATTCTGACCGGCTCGGCGCGGCTCAGCCAGGAGGCGCGCGAGCGCTCCGCCGCGGCGGCGCGGCAGGAGGAGCTGGAGACGTTGCAGCGCCGTCTCGACCGCCGGAAGGGCGCCGTGGAGGCGCAGATCCTGGCCCTGCGGGCCGAGATCGAGGCCGAGGAGGAGGAGGTCGGCAAGCGGGTCCGACAGGCGCTGATGCAGGAGCAGGAGCTGCTCGCGGACCGCGCGGCTCAGGCCGCCGCCCGCCAGGCGGATAGTGGTACTCTTGACGCAGGTCCTGCCGAAAGACAGCAGTGAGGTCTTCACCAGGTTTCTGGGATCAACAGGAGTCGGAGAACAAGGCGTCATGGAAACCGAGGCCAAGAAGTGGAACCTGCGGCTGTACGTCGCGGGGCAGACCCCAAAATCGGTGATGGCTCTCGCCAATCTGAAGCGGATCTGTGACGAGCACATGCACGGAAAGTATTCGGTCGAGGTGATCGACCTGATGGAGAACCCGCAGCTCGCCCGGCGGGACCAGATCGTGGCCATCCCCACGCTGGTGCGGGAGCTGCCGTCGCCCCTGAAGCGGATCATCGGCGACCTCTCCAACACGGAGCGCGTGCTGGTGGGGCTCGACGTGGTCTCCCGGGGCTGAGGTCTTCCAGGCTGCCGGTCCGCACGTCCGCGGGCTCGCAAGTTGCAGCGGTTTTTCTACCATGAGCGAACCCAGGAGCGGGCTCCCCGAAGAGACCGGCGTCGCAGGCCGGTCCCCGCGCGCCGAGCCCTCCCCCTGGTACAACCTGCGCCTCTACGTGACGGGCGGGACGCTGAGCTCGCTCCGGGCCATCGCCAGGGTGCGGGAGGTCTGCGAGGAGCTCCTGCCCGGGCGGTACCAGCTCCAGGTCATCGACATCTATCAGCAACCGGCCCTCGCCAGCGGAGACCAGATCACGGCGGCGCCGACCCTGGTGCGGAGGTCGCCGGGGCCGTTGCGCAAATTGATCGGGGATCTCTCCAACCGGGAGAGGATTCTGGCCGGCCTGGAGCTGCAGGCGGCCGCTGGAGGATAGAGATCCATGGCGAACGAGACAAACCTCGCGGCCGAGGTCCAGGATCTCCGGGCCCACCTCCTCGAGGCGGAGGAGACCCTGCGCGCGATCCGCCGCGGCGAGGTGGACGCGCTGGTGGTGGAGGGGACGCGGGGAGAGCAGATCTACACCCTCAAGGGGGCCGACCACTCCTACCGCATCTTCCTCGAGGCCATGCACGAGGGGGCCGCCACCCTCACCGCCGGCGGCGTCATTCTCTACTGCAACCGCCGCTTCGCCGAGATGGTCCAGCGGCCGCTGGAGGACGTGATCGGCAGCTCGCTCCGGCGCTTCATGCGCCCGGCGGATCTCCCGGAGCTCGCGGCCGTGCTCCGCGAGGGGCTGAACGGCACGGGCAAGCGGGAGCTGTGCTTCCAGACCGGCGCCGAGACGATGCCGGTCTACCTGACCGCCAGCACCCTGCCGCTCGACGACGGCGAGGAGCCGGCGATCTGCCTGGTGGTGACCGACCTCACGGAGCAGAAGCGCAGCGAGCGCCTGGTGGCCGACGAGAAGCTGGCGCGCCAGGAGGCCGAGGCCGCCAACCAGGCCAAGGACCACTTCCTCGCCACCCTGAGCCACGAGCTGCGCACCCCCCTGACGCCGGTGCTCGCCGTGCTCTCCGGGCTCCAGGAGAACCCCCAGGTACCGGACGACGTGCGCCCGCAGCTCGCCATGATGCGGCGCAACGTGGAGCTGGAGGCGCGGCTGATCGACGACATGCTCGACCTCACTCGCATCGCGCGGGGCAAGCTGGAGCTGCGCCGCGAGGTCGCCGACCTGCGGCAGGTGGTCGATCACGCGCTACAGACCGCCCGCGCCGACCTTTTCGACAAGGGGCTGCGGCTCTCCCTCGACCTGGAGGAGGTCGATTACTCCGTCTGGGCGGACACGCCGCGGCTGACCCAGGTGTTCTGGAACCTGTTCAGCAACGCGGTCAAGTTCACCCCGCCGGGGGGCGCCATCACGGTGCGGTCCTGGCGCGAGGAGGCCGCCGGGCCTCAGCTCGTGGTGGAGGTCGAGGACACCGGGATCGGCATCGAGCCGGACGTGCTCTCCGGCATCTTCGACGCCTTCCAGCAGGGGGAGCTGGCGATCACCCGCCGCTTCGGCGGCCTGGGGCTGGGGCTCGCCATCAGCAAGGCGATCGTCGAGCTGCACGGCGGCAACCTCAGCGCCATGAGCGGCGGCCGCGGCCAGGGCTCGAAATTCGCTGTGCGCCTGCCGGTCGGCGATCTGCGAGCCTCCCGGGAGGAGGAGCGGAGCAGACCGGCCCGGGAGGTCCCCGCGCCCCGTCCGGAATCGGAGATCCCGCCGCTGCGCATCCTCCTCGTCGAGGACCACGCCGACACGGCGGAGGCGATGGCCGAGCTGCTGCGCGAGATGGGGCACGAGGTCACGGTGGCCGACTCGGTCGCCGGGGGCCTCGCCGCGGCGGAGGGGCAGGCCGGACGGATCGACCTGGTGCTGAGCGACCTCGGCCTGCCGGACGGCACCGGGCTCGACCTGATGACCGAGCTCCACGGCCGCTACGGCGTCAAGGGGATCGCCCTCTCCGGCTACGGCATGGAAGAGGACATCCGCAAGAGCCTGGAGGCCGGCTTCGACCGCCACCTCACCAAGCCGGTCAACCTCCAGGCCCTCCAGACGGCGATCCAGGACGCGGCGCGGGGGTAGGGCCCTCACTCCCCATCCGACCGATCGGACGGATCCGACCGATCCGTCCGATCAATAAACACCACCGCCTCACCCCTACTGATACACCTCCAGATGCACGTTGGCGTACGTCCAGCCGTCGGTGGGGACCTCGTCGAAGACGGTGCCGGTGAAGCCCATGTCGATGAGGAAGGTGTCCCCCGCCTTGAACGACCAGGAGTGGAGGTTGGGCACGCCCGCGAGCTGCGACACGATCAGCCCGGTGGCGGTGTCGGTGATCGCCACCGTGACCGCGCCGTTCTTCAGGTCGTAATTCTCCTCGCAGTGATAGGTGTGCCCCACCTGGGCCGCGAGCGGCTGGATGAGCTTGATCTTCTGCGGATGGGTCAGCTCCAGCCCGTGGCGGAAGACGGCCTGGGACTGCGGCTGGACCGGCTGCGACGGGTCCGGGCCGCGGAAGTAGAGCGTGCCGAACATGTCGAAGTTCTTGTTGACCACGAACCAGTAGATCAGCCCCTTGCCCGCCGGGTCCGCCGGATACCAGGGCCCCACCGTGACGTCGAGCGACATGCGCAGGCGGCTGACGGCGCCGGCCGGCGCCGGGAAGGTGACCCGGTGCACCCGGTTCGCGGGCGTCGGCTGGTGGACGATCCCCTTGGCGTCGAAGCAGATGGCGCCCGTGGGGCAGCCGTTCGCCGGCGGCGGGCCGCCGATCCCCGAGGCGCCGTTGCCCGCCGGGCCGACGTAGGAGATCTCGCCCGTGGCGGCGTCGGAGATCAGGGCGTAGGCGAAGAAATTCTGCGTGCAGCTCGCCGTGATCCGCGCGTCCACGGCGCTCCCGCTGGCGAAGACGTTCGGGACCACCTGATGGGAGAGCGGCTTCATGGCGACCGCGACCGGGCCCGCGATCACCGTGCCGTCCGCCTGGAGCAGGGAGGCCGTGCACTGCGACGCGGTGGAGGCGAGGTTGATCAGCGTCAGGTCGGTGGTGCGGCCGGAGCCGCCGAGGAGCCCCTGCAGAGCCACCGTCTTGCCGCCGGAGATCAGGTTGTCCGACGTGATCACCGGCAGGTAGACCCCCAGGCGGCCGGGACCGGTGCCGGTGAGGCGGGCCGAATAGCGTTGATCGTTGCTCCCGTTCAGCTCGACCAGGCCGCGGAAGGTCGCGCCCGGCTTGGCGATCGCGGTGCCGCCAGGCTGGACGGTGACCGTGGCGGGGGGCGTCGGACGCTGGGTGCCGTCGCTGTTCGTCGCCAGCAGCGCCTGCTGGACGTCGCCCGGCGTCGCGGCCGTATTGGTGATCGAGATCTGCACCTCGTAGGTGGACCCGCCGACCGGCGCGAGCCCCGGCGAGGGGACGTAGACGATGCCGGCGTGAGCGGCGCCCGCCGCGCACAGCGAGACGGCGAGGACTGAGCGGAGGACTACGGGGCGAAGCATAGACAATCTCCTGCGGATGTAAGCGGAAACGGACTGCGTAGGGAGAATTATATGCTGAAAGCTCATCGAACCCTCACCGGGAGAGGGGGACCCGGTTGAGGCGATGGTGCCTGTAGTAGGCGTCATCGGTCGGATCGGTCAGATCCGTCGGATCGGTCGGATGGCCAGGAGGCACCTCCACCCAGGGCGGCCACACAGGGCCGCCCCTACGAAAAAGCGCCGT
>DASXJP010000268.1:0-8257 GCA_036497345.1 Thermoanaerobaculia bacterium | reverse complement strand
CCCTCATCACCCCTGGCTGGGGCGGCTCCTTTCCAAAATTACAGAACCTTAACAAGACCGGCGGGACAACGTGCTAGCTTAAAGCTCCTGTAGGACTATCGAATACTCGGGATCGCCATCCGCGAGACCTGTTCCGTCGAGGGCACATCTGGGAGGTCCGGATATGAGAACGAAGTCCCTCGTGCTCGCCGCCCTGTTCCTTCCGTCCACCCTGCTCTCCGCCGTCTGGGCCCAGCCGGCGTTCATGGTGCAGGACATCGGGGACACCGTCTCTTCCGGATCGCCGCTCTTCTTTGGCGGAAACCTGCAGCCCAACCCGCCCGGAGGACTGTCCGGACCGTCGGCCAGCGCGAGCTCCGTGGAGCTCGACGGCGTCCTCTACTTCGGCTCCAACGATGGCGTCCACGGCGGAGAGCTCTGGCGCTCCGACGGCACCCCCGGCGGCACCCGGCTGCTCCAGGACGTCTGCCCGGGGGTCTGCTCGTCATTCCCCGCACTGCTCACGCCCTTTCAGCACAAGGTCTACTGGATCGCCTCGGAGGGCGGGCACTTCCGGCTGATGGCGAGCGACGGCACGCCGCAGGGGACGGCCCCCTTCCTGGATCCCGCATCGCCCGCCGCCAGCCTCTTCCTGCTCCCGATCGGAGAGGCCGGAGGCAGGCTCCTGCTCGCGGGAGTCACCAGCGATCCATCCCAGGGGGAGCTCTGGGCGACCGACGGCACGGCGGCGGGCACCGTCCGCCTGCGGGCCTTCCCGGCCGATCCCGGCGAGACCTCCTCGCGCCCCATCCTGATCGGCCGCGCCGGGGGGGCTCTGGTGTTCGAAATCTCATCCCTGACGCACGGTGAGACGCTCTGGGCGACCGACGGCACGGCGGACGGCACCCTGCCTCTCACAGCGGTGCCCCCGGGCATGAGCTTCTACGGCGGGGCCACCGCCGGAGGCCGGCTCTTCTTCGAGGTCTTCAGCCAATCGGCCAGCGCGATCTGGGTGAGCGACGGCACCCCGGCGGGGACTCGAAGCGTGGCCGACGTCTTTTTCGCGACGAATCTGACGGCCGTGGGGTCCCGGGTCTTCTTCACCCGGTACATCAGCACGCCAGAAGGCGCGCAAGGAGAGCTCTGGAAAAGCGACGGCACCCTGGCCGGCACCGTGCTGGTCAAGACTTTCACCAGCTTTCCCCCGAATAGCCTGACCGCCGCCGGCAGCCGGCTCTTCTTCCTGAACAATGGGGGGCTCTGGGTGAGCGACGGCACGGCGGCCGGCACCCTCCTGGTGCGCCAGTTCCCTGTTGGCGTGGAGGGGCTCGGGGCCTTCGGCGACCGGCTCGCCTTCTTCGCCGTGGACGACACCCACGGCCTGCAGCCCTGGATCAGCGACGGCACCTCCGCGGGCACCTACCCCGTGGCGGAGATCCCTCCTCCCCATTCGCTCAACAGCTCGGGCTGGGGTCTCGTCCTGGGCGTCCTGGGCGACCGCTGGCTCTTCGCCGCCCCCGACTCCCAGGGCTGGTTCCTCTGGTCGAGCGACGGCACGCCGGGCGGTCTCGCCAGAATCCGCCGGCTCGACGTGCAGACCTCGTCCTTCCCCCGGCCCTGGGCCGACCTGAACGGCACCCTGCTCTTCTCCGCCTACGATCAAGAGAAGCTCCAACAGGAGCTCTGGCGGACCGACGGCAGCGCTGCCGGGACCGCGCAGGTCGCCCCCCCTGGCAGCCGGGGCGAGCTCCCGTTCCTGGGCGCGCTCGGCCAGATCGGCGGCCGGTTCTTCTTCGCCTCGTCGAACCTCGTGCCGCCAGTCCCGGGCCAGGGCTTCTTCACCTCCTATTCCCTGTGGACGACCGATGGCACGGCGGCCGGCACCCGGCAGGTGGCCGGCGCCTTCCCCCTGGGACTCTATTTGCCGACGGCGACGCAGGTCGGCGGGTCGCTCTACGTGTGGGGGGCGAGCCCCAAGCGGTCCGGCCTCTTCAAGACCGACGGCACCGCCGCGGGGACCGTCTTCCTGCACCGCTTCGATCCCTTTACCCAGCTCCTGTTGCAGCTCCTCGCCGTCGGCGACCGGCTGTTCTTCCTCGTCGGCTTCGGCAACTCGTCCCTCTGGACGAGCGACGGCACGGTCGCCGGCACGAAACAGGTGGTCCCGCTGATCCCGGGCTCCGCCTTTCTCTATCCCGCGCTCTGGCCCGTCCCGTGGCCGCGCCTCCTCTTCACCATCGAGGGCACGACCGGGACCGAGCTATGGACGAGCGACGGCACAGCCTTCGGCACCCACCCGATCGCCACGGTCGGCCCCAAGCCGCCGGGCGGCGGCGGGGTCTTCGTGAGCGAAGCTGTGGTGACCGGGCTCCAGGCGGCGGCCGCCGGGCGGGTCTTCTTCATCGGCGACGACGGCGTCCACGGCCCCGAGCTCTGGTCGACCGACGGCACCGCGACCGGCACCCACATGGTCGCCGACATCTTCCCGGGGACCGCTGGATCTTCGATCCAATCGCTCACCGCCCTGGGCCGGCGGGTCTTCTTCGCCGCCGACGACGGCGTGCACGGGCGCGAGCTGTGGACGAGCGACGGCACCGCGGCGGGCACTCACATGGTCGCCGACGTCGCCCCCGGAGCCGGCGCCTCCGAGCCGGCGAGCCTCACCGTGGTCGACGGCCGCCTCCTCTTCGCGGCGGACGACGGGGTCCATGGCGTCGAGCCCTGGGTGAGCGACGGCACCGCGGCGGGGACCCGGATGCTGCAGGACGTCGCGCCCGGCCCGCTCCCCTCGAGCCCGGGCAACTTCTTTGTCTCCGGCGGCTACGTCTATTTCAGCGCGAACGACGCCGCCCACGGCTTCGAGCTCTGGGCCGTGCCCCGCTCGGCGCTCCGGGCGCACCCGTAGGCATTGTCGTAGGGGCGGCCCTGTGTGGCCGCCCTGCTCCGAAGGCGCCCACCTCCCAGGGCGGCTACGAGAACATTCCGCGGACAGGCCCCCCTCTTCTCCCGGTGAGGCGTCCCGAGCCCTCACCCCCGGCCCCTCTCCCATCCCCTCCCCCCTCCCTCACTGGGAGAGGGGAGAAAAGACCCCGTTCGATTCTGGTTTTTGGTTTTTCTCCCTCTTCTCCCGGTGAGGGAGGGTGGGAGGGGACGGGAGAAGAGGGCCGGGGTGATGAGGGGCCGGGAGGGGGCCCCCCTACTCCTGCCAGGAGTGCGCCTTCTCCTCCGGAGCCGGCACCAGGCGCGGGTTCGCCATCAGGATCCGCGCGCAGGTGTTCCAGCGCAGGATGGCGCCGTCGTTGCCGGGGGGCCGGATCTCGGCGGCCTTCTCGAAATGGCCCATCGCCTCCTTGAACCAGTCATGGGCGATGTAGCCGGCGTGTAGGCCGCCGCGCTTGAGCTGGGCCTTGGCCCGGCGCTCGCAGATGATGCCGGCGTAATAGTGCCGGCCGTGCTCGTCCGCGATCTTGGGGAGGAGCTGCCGCGCCTGCTCCAGGCAGGGGCTCGGACGCTCCGCGAACTGGTCGGTCAGGGCCAGCAGCAGGGTGACCGTCGCCTCCTGGTTGGTGGGATCGGCCGCCAGGATGTCCCGGCAGATACTCTCGGCCTCCATCGCCTCGTTCAACAGACGGTAGCGGTGCGCCTTCTCCAGCGCGGCGGGGATGGCTTCCTTGGAGAGGGGCTTGAGCTCGTACATCGCCGGCCTCCTTCGCTGTGATTCTACTTCCGATTTACTTCCGAAAGATGCGCAGCAGCCTCTTCAGCGGATCGTAGAATTCGTCGACCACCCGCTCCTTGAGCGGAATGATGGCATTGTCGGTGATGGTGATCGACTCCGGGCAGACCTTGGTGCAGCACTTGGTGATGTTGCAGTAGCCGATGCCGTGCGCCTGGCGCAGGTCGCCGAGACGGTCCTCGGCGTCGAACGGGTTCATCTCCAGGGCCGCGGCGTAGACCAGCAGCCGGGGGCCGATGAACTCGTCGTGCAGATGGTGCTCCCGCAGCACGTGGCAGACGTCCTGGCAGAGGAAGCACTCGATGCACTTGCGGAATTCCTGCGCCCGGTCGACGTCCTCCTGCCGCGCCCGCCAGGTGCCGTCCGGAGCGTCGGCCGGACGGGGCTTGAATTTCCTGATCGTCTTCTTGGCCCGGAAGTTGTACGAGACGTCGGTCACCAGGTCGCGGATGGGCGGGAAGGTGCGCATCGGCTCGATGGTGACCGGCTCTTCGAGGGGCAGCTCGTTCAGGCGGGTCATGCACATCAGCCGCGGCTTGCCGTTGACCTCGGCCGAGCAGGAGCCGCACTTGCCCGCCTTGCAGTTCCAGCGCACGGCGAGGTCGGGAGCCGACTCGGCCTGGATCTGATGCACCGCGTCGAGCACCACCATCCCCTCGGAGACCCGGGTCGAGTAATCCTGGAACGCGCCGCCGCTGCCGTCCCCGCGCCAGATCCTGAAGGTTGCCTGGGACATTTACTTCATCTCCTCATTTCATCTCTTCAATAATCGCTTGGTGCTCGGGAGTGAGTGGAGCGACCGGCTCGCGGGAGATCCGCATCCCGCCGTCCGGCTCCTTGCGGACCACGACGTTGACCTTGCCGAAGTCCGCGCTCTTCTCCGGATAATCGACGCGGAACTGGGCCCCCCGGCTCTCCTTGCGCTCCAGGGCCGCCCGGGTGACCGCCTCGGAGACGGTGAGCAGGTTGGGGAGGTCGAGCGCCGTGTGCCACCCCGGGTTGTACTCGCGGTTGCCGGCCACGGCGACCTCCGCCGCCCGCGCCCGCAGGCGGGCGATCTCCTCCAGGGCCTGCTCCATTTCGGCCTCGACGCGCACGATGCCGACCAGGTTCTGCATCATCACCTGGAGCTCGCGCTGGATCTCGTACGGCCCGATGGCGTCCGGCGCGCCATGCCGCTCGAAGGGGGCGAGCAGCCGCTTCGCCGCGGCGTCGACTTGGGGCCCGTCGATTTGGGCCCCGCCGTGCTCGCGCGCGAATTCCGCCGCGTGCTCCCCGGCCCGCTTGCCGAACACCAGCAGGTCCGACAGCGAGTTGCCGCCCAGGCGGTTGGCGCCGTGCAGACCGGCGCCGCACTCGCCGGCGGCGAACAGGCCGGGCACGGTGGACATCTGGCTCTCGGGGTCGACCCGCACGCCGCCCATCATGTAGTGGGTGGTGGGGCCCACCTCCATCGGCTCCTTGGTGATGTCGATGTCCGCCAGCTGCTTGAACTGGTGGTACATGCTGGGGAGCTTCTTCTTGATGTGCTCCGCCGCGTGGGGGAGCCGCTCCTTGATCCACGAGATGTCGAGGAACACGCCGCCGTGCGGGCTCCCCCGCCCCTCCTTGACCTCGCGCACGATGCAGCGCGCCACGTGGTCGCGGGTGAGCAGCTCCGGGGGGCGGCGGGCGTTCTTGTCCCCCTGGCAGTAGCGCCACCCCTCCTCCTCGTTGTCGGCGGTCTGCTCCTTATAGTTCGCCGGGATGTCGTCGAACATGAAGCGCCGCCCCTCGCGGTTGCGCAGCACGCCCCCCTCGCCGCGCACCCCCTCGGTCACCAGGATCCCGAGCACGCTGGGCGGCCAGACCATGCCCGTGGGGTGGAACTGCACGAACTCCATGTCGATCAGATCAGCGCCGGCGTCGTAGGCCAGGGCGTGGCCGTCGCCGGTGTACTCCCAACTGTTGCTGGTCACCGAGAAGGCGCGGCCGATGCCCCCCGTGGCGAGCACCACGGCCTTGGCCTCCCACACCACGCAGCGCCCGCGCTCCCGGTCGTAGCCGAAGGCGCCGGCGATCCGGTCGCCGTCCTTGAGCAGCGTGGCGACCGTGTGCTCCATCTGGAATTCGATCCCCTGGTGGATGCCGTGGTCCTGGAGGGTGCGGATCATCTCCAGGCCGGTGCGGTCGCCCACGTGGGCCAGGCGGGGGTAGCGATGCCCCCCGAAATTGCGCTGCAGGATGCGGCCGTCCTTGGTGCGGTCGAACAGCGCGCCCCAGGTCTCGAGCTCGCGCACCCGGTCCGGCGCCTCCTTGGCGTGGATCTCGGCCATGCGCGGATGGTTCAGATACTGGCCGCCCCGCAAGGTGTCCGAGAAGTGGACCCGCCAGTTGTCCCGGTCGTCCACGTTGGACAGGGCCGCGGCCACGCCCCCCTCGGCCATCACGGTATGGGCCTTGCCGAGGAGCGACTTCGAGACCACTCCCACCTTGGCGCCGGCCGTCGAGGCCTCGATGGCGGCGCGCAAGCCGGCGCCGCCCGCGCCGATCACCAGCACGTCATATTGGAACCGCGGAAAGTCGGCCACCTAGAAGATCCTCCAGTCGGTCCAGATCCCCATCGAGCAGAGGCGGACGTAGAGATCGGAGAACCCCACGGAGCAGAGGCTCAGCCAGGCGAAGAGCATGTGCCGCCGGTTGAAGCAGCCGACGCACTGGTAGGCCTTGAGCTGCATGGGCGCGCCCGAGAGCCGGTCGCGGTAGCCGCCGATCAGATGGCGGAGCGAGTGGCAGCCGAAGGTGTAGCTGGCGAGCAGCGCCACGTTGAGGGCCAGCACCAGGGTCCCCACTCCCATCCCGAACGACGTCTGGCCGGTGGTGGGATCGGTGAACCAGAACGCCTTCCACACGTCGTGGGCGAGGAAGATCAGGAAGACCAGGGCCAGATAGAGGAAGTAGCGATGGACGTTCTGCAGGATCAGGGGAAACGACTTCTCCCCGAGATAGCGCTTGCGGGGCTCGCCCACCGCGCAGGACGGCGGATCGGCCCAGAACGCCTTGTAGTAGGCGCCCCGGTAGTAGTAGCAGGTGAAGCGGAAGCCGCCCGGGGCCCAGAGGATGAAGAACGCCGCCGACCAGGGGATCAGCCCTGGCCACCACCCCGGCTTGCCGCCGAACCAGCTCGTCGCGGGGTCGCCGAAGACCTCGGGCGAGTAGAAGGGCGAGAGGTAGTTGCCGAAGCGGAAGTGGTTGCCCTGGAACGCCGCCCAGGTGGAGTAGACGATGAAGGTGCCGAGCCCCAGGAAGACCGCGAGCGGCTGCACCCACCACGCATCGCGCCGTATCGTCTCCCCGAAGGACCGCTGGTTGAGGACATCCAAAGCCATGCTGGAGCACCCCCTTTGTTCGTTGGCCGGTATTGAAGCCGAAGAGGAGGGGGGGTGTCAAACGGGCCTACGGGCTGCGCAGCGGCTCGATCTGATCGAGGAGCTCGCCCGCTGCGACGGCGCGCACCTTCCGGGAGAGAGAGAAGGTCCTCTCGCCGGCGTGGACCACATCGAGCCTTTCGAGATCGAGATCCGCGAGGACCGCAGTCATGGAGGGCGTCAATCGAGGAGCCGTCATCCTCTTGACCTCGAACCCGAGGCGCCTCTGGCCCGAGACGATCAACAGGTCGATCTCCGCGCCAGCATGGGTCGACCAGAAGAAGCACTCCTCCGTCCGGGCATTCAGGCGCTCCACGATCTCCTTGATGAGAAAGCCTTCCCAGGACGCTCCGACCTTGGGATGCCCCGCGAGATCATTACCACTCTCGATCCCCAGCAGGGCATGGAGCAGGCCGGAGTCCTCCACGAAAACCTTGGGTGCCCGCACTTGGCGTTTCGAGACGTTGGCATGCCAGGGAGGGAGTTGGCGCAGGACGAGAGCATCCGTCAGGAGGTCGAGATACCGGCGGACGCTGCTTTCCCCGATGCCGAAGGCGCGGGCGATCTCCGCGCCGTTCCAGGTCTGGGCGTGGTAGTGCGCCACCATCGACCAGAAGCGGCGCAGGGTCTCGGCCGGGGTACGGATTCCGAGCTGCGGGAGATCGCGTTCCAAGAAGGTCTGCAGGAAAGAGCGGCGCCACTCGAAGCTCTCCGCTTCGCCGGGGGCCAGGAACGACCGCGGGAATCCGCCGCGCAGCCAGAGGCGATCCAAATCGACCGGCTCGACCTCATCGAGGGCGAGGCCATGGAGCCGGTGATAGCCGATCCGGCCCGCGAGCGATTCGGAGCTCTGGCGCAGCAGGTCGGGCGAAGCGCTGCCCAGGACGAGGAATTGCGTATCCGAGCCCGGCCGGTCGACCAGGACCCGGAGCAAGGGAAAGAGCTCCGGGCGGCGCTGGATCTCGTCGAGGATCACGAGCCCCCGAAGCGGGCCGAGGGTCAGCTCCGGGTCGGCGAGCTGCGCAAGGTCCGCGGCGCTCTCCAGATCGAAGCGGGTCACCAGCCTCTCCCGGCTGTCTCCGAAGGAACGGGCGAGCGTCGTCTTGCCGACCTGGCGAGCCCCCAGGATCGCGAC
>DASXJP010000267.1:0-9869 GCA_036497345.1 Thermoanaerobaculia bacterium | reverse complement strand
GAGGTCTCCGCGGCCCTGGCCCGGACGGTGGCGAAGGCACTGGCCAAGGACCCCGGCGAGCGCCACGCGAGCGCCGCCGAGCTGTTGACGGATCTCGAATCGGATTCGCTGCCGGGGCGCCGCGGCGGGCGCCGAAAGGCGCTCCGGGTGGGTCTCCTCGCCGGAGGAGTGGCGGCCTTCGTGCTCCTGGCGTTTCTTCTCAAGGGATTTCTCTGGCGCTCTTCAGCCCCGCCCGCGCTCAGGGTGGCGGTGCTGCGCCCGGCCATGACCTCGGCGGGGAAAAACCCGGAGCTCGCCTACGTCGCTTCCGACGTGGTGGAAGCCACCCTCGCCACTCTCGTCTCCCTCCAAGGCTTGCAACCCATAGACCCGCCCGAGCACGACGAAGCGAGCGGCTCCGCGGCCGAGAGGTCGCGCCGCGCCGAAGCGAACGAGGTGGTCTTCCCCCTCCTCGATTGCCAGGGAGACGGTTGCCGGGTGACGTTGCGCCGGCTCCGGGAGCCCGGCGACGTGGTCCTGGGGGCGGTCGGGCCTTTCGAGGTCCAGGCCGGCATCGAGAACGTCCAGCGGCTGGCGGAAGGAGTGCAGGCGAACCTGCAACAGCTCTATTCGGATCATCGGCTCCGGCCGGAGTCGAAAGGCGGCAGGGTGCGACCGCAGGACTATGCCGCTTACATCCAGCTCGAGCGCCGGGCCGATAGGGGCGAACGCCTCGGCCCCGAGGTGCTCGATCGTTTGGACGCTCTGCTCCGGAATTCGCCCGATCTCCTCGGAGCCTATCGGCTGGCGGCGGACATCGCTTGCGATCTGGAGCAAGTCGATCGTGCTCTCGGCTACGTTTCCCGGGCCGAAGCCATCGCGCCCGACGACCCGCGGATTCTGTTCTCCCGCTTTCACGCCGAGATGGCCGGGAACCGGTTGGCAGCGGCGCAGGCGACGCTGAGGCGGCTTTCAGACTTGGTTCCGGGAGACGCCGGCGTCCCCAGAGCCAAGGCCGATCTGCTGGAGGCACGAGGAGAGCTGAAGGAAGCCCGCCGCGTGCGGCAGGAGGTCGCCGTGCGGCGGCCTACTTGGCGTAACGTCTTGGCGCTGGCGACCCTCGAGTTTCGCCTCGGGGAGAGCGACAGCGCCCGCCGCCGTCTGGGGGAGTTGCTCGAGGCACAGCCGGACAACCAACGCGTACAGGAGAATCTGGCCGTGTGGGAGGCGGCCTACGGAGACCTGGAGCGCGCCGCGACGATCTATGAAGAGCTGATCCGTCTTCAACCGGCGCGGACGTATTTCTCAAATCTCGGCTTCATAAGATTTCTGCTCGGAGACTATGCTGCGGCCGAGAGCGCCTACCGCCAAGCCCTGGCCCTGGAACCCCACGACACGATCACCCGCTTCAGTCTCGCGACCGCGCTCGAAGCCGAGGGGAAGCTGCCGGAGGCACGGCGGCTCTACCGCACCCTGGCCGAAGAGCTCGCCGCCGTACCCAATCTCAGCGATGACCGCATCCGCATGCTGCACGCTCAGTGCCTCGTGCGCCTGGGCCGGAGGGATGAGGCGGCTCGCCTGGCCGACGAGGTGCTCGAGAAGAGGCCACAAGATTTCCAGGTACTCCATCAGGCTGCCCAGATCTATGCGCTCCTAGGAGAGCGGTACAAGACCCTTTACTACACCGAGTTGGCCCTTAAGCATCTGCGGCGGGAGTGGTTCATGATCCCCGAGTTCAACTCTCTGAAAAGAGACCCGGATTTCCAGAGACTCCTCAACGCCCAAGACGCCCGCCAGGCTGCCGAGCGCCGCCGGCACCTCTAAAGGCGACATGGCGCAAGGCAGCCTGCTGGGCCGGGAGGCTCTACCCCCCTGGCGGTGACTTGGGAACGTCGAGGCCGCCGAAGTTCTGGTCTGGGCTAAGTTTAGTCACCCAATCCAGAAATTTGTCGTTGCCATCGTGGATGTCATAGAGATAGCGACCGTCTGGCGCATCCGGGGCGATGGTGCCGCTGATCTGTCCTCCGATCATCGACAGCGGGCTGGAGAAGGGGCCTTGCTCGTAAATGAGCAGTGCGCCGGAGTTGTTCGGGAGCTCGACTTTCTTGAACACCACCCGCAGGTTATCCGAAGCGGTGTCGATAAAGGTAAAGACCCAGGTTACGGTCTCCGTTTGTTTGGCGGTCTGGGGGTTTTCCACGGCACTCACCCCGGCCCTCGTTACCTTCACATTGATGGTCGCCATTGGTTTTCCTCTCTCTTTGGAGATTACGCCCGGGATGGGCGGCTTCCTCTTGCGATGGCCTCATCCATAGAAACGCAGAACAGGGCCGAAAGCGGCCAATGCAAGATGCGCTCGGAGCACGCGAGGATCATCTCTTTCCCCACTACGAGTTGTGCTATCACAGTACCAGACGCTACTACGGTTGCTCCCCTCCCCTCGCCCATGCGAAGATCGCCGGCCATGCCCTCCATGGCCCATGAGATCCTGGTGGATCTATTCAAAAACCGTCCCTCCCTCGCCGCTGAGCTCCTAATCGAAGTGCTCGGAATTTCCTTACCGGACTACACCGAAGCCCGAATCGCCTCGGCCGATTTGACAGAAATTCAGCCGGCTGAATATCGAGCCGATATCGTCGTTATTCTTTTCTATAACGGCAACCCCATCCGCGTGGTCATCGTCGAGGTTCAACTGACGGCCGATCCCAAAAAGCGCCTCAGTTGGCCCGCCTATGTGACGGTGGCGCGAGCTGTCCACGGCTGCCCGGCGGCTCTCCTGGTCGTCGCGCCCGATCCGGCCGTCGCCGGCTGGTGCGCGGAGCCGATCGAGACCGGCCTCCCCGGCTTCGTCCTGCGCCCGCCGGTGCTGCACCGCACCGCCGTGCCAGTGGTGACGGACCCTGGCGAAGCGGCCCGCCGTCCCGAGCTCGGAGTGCTTTCCGCGATAGCGCACGGTGAGACCGAGCAGGGAGCGACGATCGCCGCCGCGGTGCTGCCCGCCATCCGGGGGCTCGACGACGACCGGGTCAAGCTCTACTACGACCTCGTGTACAATTCTTTGAACAAGGCGGCTCGCCGCGCGCTGGAGGCGATCATGAAGGGCTATGAATACCAGAGCGATTTCGCGAAGAAGTACGTTGCGCAGGGGCGTGCCGAGGGGCGTGCCGAGGAAGCGGCGAACGCCGTGCTGACCGTCCTGCAGGCTCGCGGCCTTACGGTGCCCGAGGCCGTCCGTGAGCACATTCTGTCTCAGAAGGATCTGGAACGGCTGGAACGCTGGCTGAAGAAGGCCGCCGTTGCCGCTTCCGTCTCTGCGGTTCTCGACGAGCCGAACTAAAGCCTCCTCCCGATTCCCCGTCGCCGCCGCCCTCCACCCGGAGTAGAATCTCCGCGGTCTTACCCATGCGTCCAAGCTCCCTCCAACGCCTCGCCGGCACGCTCGCGGTCCTCCTCCTGCTCGCCGCCGCAGCGGGGGCCGCGCCCGTCCCGGCTCCGCGGGAGCGCGGCTACCCCCTGATCCAGACCTACGAGCCCTCTCTCCCCGAGGCCTCGACGGAGAGCTTCGACGTCACCCGCGACCCGCGCGGCGTCCTCTACTTCGCCAATTTCGCGGGGGTCCTGGTCTACGACGGGGCGTGGTGGCAGCGGATCGAGGCGGGCAAAGGGAGAACCGCGTACCGGGTGGCGAGCGATCTCAACGGCCGGGTGGCGGTGGGCGGCATCGACGAGATCGGCTACCTGTCTCCCGACGGGCACGGCACCTTGCGGTACGTCTCACTGCTCGGCCTCCTGCCGCCCGGGCAGCGCGAGCTCGGGCAGGTGCTGGGCCTCCAGGCCACCGCGCAGGGGTTCGTCTTCATGACCGGCCGCTGGCTGCTGGTGTGGGACGGTACCCGCATCGTCACCGCCGCCACCTTCCCCGGAGACCGCCCCTTCGCGGAGAGCTTCGCGGTCGGCCGTGAGATCTGCGTCTGGACCCGGGAGGGGATCTCGCGCCTGCGGGGGACGCGACTGGAGCCGGTGCCCGGAGGCGAGGTGTTCCGCAACCGGCGGGTGGATCAGATCCTCCCCGCCGAAGGCGGGATGCTCGTCTCGGTGCGCGGCGAGGGGCTCTTCCTGCTGCGGGACGGCAAGGTCACGCCGTTCGCGCCCGAGGCGTCGCGCTGGACCGCGGCGAAGCGGCTGGTCTCCGGAGCCCGGCTCGCCGACGGCCGGTGGGCCCTGGGCTCCGTGCTGGGCGGCCTCCTCCTCCTGCGCCCCGACGGCACCGTGGACCAGGTGATCGACTCGGCGGCAGGGCTCCCCGACGATTTCGTCGGCGGCATGGTGACCGACCGCGAAGGCGCGCTCTGGCTCGCCCTCAACAACGGCCTGGCACGGCTGGAGATCGCCTCTCCGCTGTCGGTCCTCGACCGGCGCACGGGGCTCCAGGGGCAGCCGTACACCGTGGCGCGCCACGGCGGCGCCCTCTGGGTCGGCAGCGCGGCGGGGCTGTTCACCACGGCGGGGGACGACTCCCCGGACAAGGATGGCGGCCCGCCCGTCCGCCTGCGCCCGGTGGCGGGTGTGCCGCCCGGCGCCTGGAGTCTCCTTTCCGTGGACGGCGACCTCCTGCTGGGCTCGGCGTTCGGCGTCTTCCAGGTCCACGGCACCGCCGCGCGGCTGGTCCCCGGCACGGAGAAGGCGAGCACCACCTACGTCCTCTGGCGCTCGGCGGCCGATCCGGACCGCGTCTGGATGGGCCAGGAGAACGGCCTCGCCGCCATCCGGCGGACGGACGGCGGCTGGCGCTATGAGGGGAAGGTCGAGGGGTTCTCTTCCGAGGTACGCTCGCTGGCCGAAGGGCGGGACGGCACCGTCTGGTGCGGCACGGCGCACGACGGGCTGGTGGGCTTCCAGGTTCCGCCAGGGCCTTCGCCCGGCCCGGGGCTGAAGACGCTGAGCCGCCGCGCCCTGGGGAGCGGCGGTATCAACATCGCCCCCGCCGCCGGCCGCCTGCTCGTGGTCCAGGAGAACAGGATCCTGCGCCTCGACGAGACCCGCGGCGCGCTGGTCCAGGAGCCGGACCTCGCGGTCCCCGGAGTGGATTTCTACGCCGCCACCGAGGACGCCGGAGGGAACCTGTGGCTGGACAGCCACCCCACCACGGTTTTCCTGCGGCACGGCACGGCCTGGGAGGCGCAGCCGAGGACGCTCCCGGCGGTGCCGGGCCGCAGCGTCGAGACCGCCCTCACGGAGCCGGACGGCGTGGTCTGGCTGGCCTCCGACAAGGGGCTCATCCGCTATGAAGGGAGCCTGCAAGCCGGGTCCGCCTCGCTGCCGCCGCCCCACCTGGCCCGGCTCACGGCGAGCGACGCGCTCCTCTTCGGCGGCGCGCCGGGAGCCGTGCCGCCCACCCCGGAGCTCCCTCCCTACGTGCGGCACCTGCGGATCGAATTCGCCCCCGTCTCCTACCGCGCCGGCCTGCGCTTCCAGACCCGCCTCGCCCCTCTCGACGCCCACTGGAGCGAGCCCACCACGGAGCCGTTCGCCGAGCTGACCCGGCTGCCGCCGGGGGAGTACGCCTTCCACGCGCGCACCCTGGGCCCCAACGGCGAGACGGGGCCGGAGACGGGGTGGACGTTTCACGTCCGCCAGCCCTGGTATGAGACCTGGTGGGCGATCACGCTCTGGGTGGCGGCGGCGCTCCTCGCGGTGTGGGGCTACGCCTGGCTCCGCGGCCGGGCCCTGCGCCAGCGGGCGGCGCGGCTGGAGGCGCGGGTGAGCGAGCAGACGGTGGCGCTGCGCAGCACGGTCGAGGAGCTGCGGCGCGCCCACGCCGATCTCGCGGCGGCCAACGCGCGGCTGGAGGAGCTCTCGCTGCGCGACGAGCTGACCGGCATCGCCAACCGGCGGCGCTTGCAACAGGCGCTCGCCGAGGAGTGGAGCCACACCCGGCAGTCGATCGCCTTCCTGCTGCTCGACCTCGACTTCTTCAAGCGGCTCAACGACACGCAGGGCCATCTGGCCGGGGACCTCTGCCTGCAATCGGTGGCGGGGTTCGTGGCCGAGGCGGTGCGTCCCTACGGGGGCCTCGCGGCGCGCTACGGCGGCGAGGAGCTGGCGGTACTCCTCCCCGGCCTCGGCCTCGACCGCGCCCTCCAGGTGGCCGAGCGCCTGCGCGCCGGCATCGAGGCCCTGGCCATCCCCAACTCCGGAGCCCCGCTCGGCCACCTCACCGCCAGCGTCGGCGCCGCCGCCATGCTCCCCGCCGTGGGCGCGACGCCGGACGGGCTCATCGAAGCGGCCGACCTGGCGCTGTATCAGGCCAAGGCCGAGGGGCGGAACCGGGTGTGCGCGGGGCGGGAGGAGCTGGCGTCATAGTCTTTTCACCCCGCCGCTGTCACACCTCTGTAACCCAGGACGCCGCAAATCCGATTTAGGCTGGAGGCAGCGATGAAGCTCCCACCCTTTCTCGACTTCGCGTTCCTCCTGAAGGCGCTGCCGCCGCGGGAGCCCAAAGATCCCTGGCCCGTGGTGCTGGAGCACGAGGATTTCCGCCTCACCCTCCTCGCGCCCGCCACACCCGGGATGCCGTTCCGCCCCCTGGGCTACCTCCTGCTCACCTTCATCGGCTCCGAGGCGGTCCGTCGGCGCGCCCGGGTGATCGGCTCCAGCCTGCCGAAGCTGTGCAAGTCGCTCGGAGCGCCCGAGCTCGCCAACAATCCCGGCCTGGTCGAGGACCAGCTCCTCCGCCTGGCGCAGATGTCGGTCAGGTTGGAGATCGCGCGCAAGAAGACGACGCGGACCTTCGTCTTCCCGCTGCTCTCGCAGCTCGTCCTCGATTTCCATGAGCCCGGCGTGGGCCGCAAGTGGCAGGTCCGGATCAGCGGCGACTTCTACCGCATCCTCAAGCACACCGCGCCGGCCCTGGCTCGGAAGAAGGGCCAAGAGACCCCGCAAGCCGCCTGATCAGTGGCCTCAGTGGCCGCCGACGGCTCGGGGCACGGGCCGGCGGACGCCGCCGCGCCACCGGGAGCGGATGGGCCGGCCGGCGGCTTCCAGGTAATCGGCGATCAAGGCGTCGAAGATGGCGTCCCAGGAGCACTGCGACGCCTCTTCCAGGCCGCGCGTGGCGAGCCGCTCCAAAAAACACCCCAAAAGCTTATTCGTCCTAGAGCCGCTTGGGTTTGCGAGGGGGGATGGAGAGGGCTCAAGGCTGTATGGAGTGCCCCAGCGCCTGCTTGTCGCGTTATGGATCTACTGATCCCTCGTCCCAGAAGGACAGAACAGAACGGGTGCACCCAACAGGTGCCAGGGACTTCTCGCGCGAGAGGTGGCTTAAGATAGCCCCGCCTCACCCAGCCGGCCGTGAAACGGCCGAGGAGCCGACTCGCATGTCCAAGCTCACACCATCATGAGCAATGACAAAATTCCCGACGTTCGTGACGGGCTGACGCGCCAGGAGCGCATCGTCTTGACGGTGCTGTACCAGGTGCAGAAGGAACGCGGCGATCGTAACGTGCCCACTGCGATGCTCTGGGGCCGTGTGTGCGAGCACTTTTACATCAGCCCCGAGGAGCTCTCCGAGATGCTTGCGCGGCTCGGCGCGCGTAGGTGATCACCAGATGGGCTTGAAGGCGGAGGGCCGTGCCCTCATCCCCCCACCCGCACCACCGCCGCTCCTACCACTGCCGCGTCGTCGCCCCCGAGTGGCTGATGATGTTGCGGCCGTTGTCTTCGAGCTTGTCGTAGGCGGACTGCACCGCCACCCGGCCCGGGCCGTGGAGCCGTATCCAGAGATAGCGGTCCCCCCAGGAGCGCCAGGAGCGCCAGGTGCCGGCCGGCCGCTCGATGTGGAGTTGCATCCGCACCGAGGTGTCCTTGAACAGAAAGGCGGTCGGCTTCACCAGGATCGTCTGCCCCGGCTCCAGCTTACGCACGAAGACGTTGCCCGACGCGTGGAGCAGCAACAGGCCGGGGTACTGCGGGGCCTGGAAGCGGTCGAGGAGCATGCCGAGCGGATAGTGGGTCTCCTGCTCGTCCCCCTCCTTGGTGGTGAACCAGATGTTCGACTGGAACCAGTCGTAGGTCACCGATCCCGTGGCCACCATGAAGAGGTGCTCGCGCACGTCGACCGCCTGCCCCGGCTGGAGCGGCAGCGAGATCATCTCCCCCGGCGCGTCGCGCGAGAAGGCGATGCGGCCCGGCCCCACCGCCTGGGTCATGATCAGCGGCATGCCGGCGAGCATCCGCTTCCACGCCCCCTTGAGCGACATGGCGCTGACCTTGACCTGGGTGTCCATCCAGAGCAGCACGTGGTGGGAGAAATAGACCCAGTCGTTGGCGGCCAGATTCATGTCCGCCACCGGCACGTAGGTCCCTTCGATCTGGCAATAGGAATTGCCGAACTGGAGCTTCGCCATGTCGCGGCGGCCCGGCAGCTCGGCCCAGCCGGAGCGGCTGACCACCGACCTGACGTCGACCGCCGCGCCGCACGCCGGGCAGGAGAGGGCCGTGCCGTCGCTCGCCATGCCGCACCAGGAGCAGGTGTAGCTGCGCCCCGAGGCGCCGGCGGAGGCCAGAGGAGAGCCGGAATCGAGATTGGTCATCGTCGCTCCTCCCCTACTCCGTGGTGTGGTGGACGTACATGGACTGGATGCCGACGCGGCCGGGGCCGGTCATGCGGGCGAGGTTCATGCTGGTGCCGCCGAAGAAGCCGCTGGTGAGCTTGATCGTCTCGACCTCCATGCCGACCGAGGCGTCCTTGTAGAGGAAGGCCCCGGGCTCCACCAGGATGCTCTCCCCCGGCTTGAGATTCCGCTGGAAGACGTTGCCGTAGCCGTGCAGCAGCAGGATCCCCTGCGCCTGGGTGGCGATGAAGCGGTCCATGAACATCCCCTGGCCGCCGAACAGGATGTTGCGCAACCCCTTGATCCGCACGTAGGTGTAGTCGACGGTGTGGGAGCAGACCAGGAAGGCGTGCTCGCGCACGTCGAGCTCCTGGCCGGGGTGGATGGGCAGCACCACCAGCTCGCCGGTGGCGTCGCGCGAGAAGGCGATGCGCCCGGGGCCGTGGGCCACGCTGATGATGAACGGCATGCCGGCGAGGGCCCGCTTGACGCCGCCGGTCATGGGAAGCACGCTCATGCGGGTCGAATCGTCCTTCCACAGCAGCACGTGATGCTCGAAGAAGACCGAGTCCCCGGGCCCCAGGTTGATCTCGGCCACGGGGACGATCTCCCCCTCCACCTGGCAGGCGCTGGCGCCGAACTGGAACTCGGTCATGTCGCGCAGGCGCGGCGCCTCGCGCCACCCCGAGTCGCTGACCATGTCCTTGACGTCGAGCGGCGCGCCGCACGCCCGGCAGGTCAGCGCCGTCCCTTCGTTCTGGCTCTTGCACCACTGGCATTCGATACGTACGAGCGGATCATGATGCGGCTGGGGCTCGGTCATGGGGATCGCGCCTCCTGTAGGGGTAGGGATCTCCCGTAACGGAGATGTAAATGAGAGTGTACCCCGGTTTGGGGCTCCCGCCTCCAGATCCACTGATCTCGCGGCCAGAGCTACTTGTCCCGGCGCCGGATCCGAGTGATTGGATCGTATTGGATAGCCTTACACCGCCCCCACCACCCGCCGCAACGCCGCGGCCACCTCGCAGGCGACGTCGTCGAGGGCCGGACTGTTGAGGATGCCGAGGGCGGCCCTGGGGTTCATGGCGCGGACGACGGTCTTGCCGTTTTCGCGCGAGACAGTGACGTTGCAGGGGAGCAGCACACCCACCTCCGGCACGGCGGTGAGGGCGCGGTGGGCCGAGGGGGGATGGCAGGCGCCGAGGATCAGGTAGGGGTCGCGGTCGACGTCGAGCTTCTTCTTCAGCGTGGCCTGGACGTCGATCTCGGTCAGCACGC
>DASXJP010000266.1:0-14343 GCA_036497345.1 Thermoanaerobaculia bacterium | reverse complement strand
GCCATGCTCGGCCACGAGCTGCGCAATCCGCTGGCGCCCATCGTCACCGCCCTGCAGCTCATGGAGCTGCGCGGCGACGATACCCTGCGGCGGGAGCGCACGATCATCGAGCGCCAGGTCCGCCATCTGACCCACCTGGTGGACGACCTGCTCGACGTCTCCCGCCATCTCGATCGCTTTGGCAACGATTTCCGAGATCTCCACGCCAGGCGCTCGACCGGTCGCAGGGGGGGCTCGGCCTGGGCCTCGCGATCGTCAAGACCCTCGTCGAGCTGCACGGCGGCACGGTCGAGGCGCACAGCGAGGGGCACGGCCGGGGGAGCGAATTCTTGGTGCGGCTGCCCGCCGCGCGTGCCGCCGGCCGGGCCGCGTCCTCCTCGCCGCCGGCTCCGGAGGCCGCCGGCCGGCCGGACGCGCTGCGGGTCCTGGTGGTGGACGACAACGAGGACGCGGCCGATCTCCTGGCCACCAGCGTCCGGCTGATGGGGCACCTCGCGCGCCTGGCCCACGACGGCCCCGCCGCCCTCCAGATCGCGGCCGATTTCCAGCCGTACGTGGCGCTGCTCGACATCGGGCTGCCGGTGATGGACGGCTACGAGCTCGCCCGCCACCTGCGCGCCCTGCCCGGCCTGGAGTCGATCCAGCTGATCGCGGTCACCGGCTACAGCCAGGAGGCGGACCGCCGCCAGACCGCCGCCGCCGGCTTCGCGCGCCACCTGGTCAAGCCGATCCAGCTCGCCGAGCTCCAGGAGGCGCTGGCCGGCTTGCGAGCGGTAGAATGAGGTCCTGAAAGCTTTTCGGCCGCCAGGACACCTCAGGAAGGATCGCCCCAGGGAGGAACCTCATCATGTTCGAGAGCTTCGAGGAAGCGGAGAGAAACCGCGGATTGAAAGGTTTTCTCGCCCGCCATTTCGGGCCGGTCGTCCACCTGGACGTCGCGGAGGAGGGGATCCGCCAGATCGGGATCGTCTTCATGGTGCTCGCCGCGCTGTCGGGCATCCTCGGCCTGGTGATGCTCCAGAATGCTGTGCCTCTGGTGAGCGGGCTCATCCTGGCCGCCGTCGCCTTCATGCTCTATCTCACCAGGAGCCGCGTCGCGGCCGTGCTCCTGATGGCCATCTCTCTGCTCAATGCCCTGCTCTTGTTCCCCGCGGTCGGACCCTGGATCTGGGTCCTCTTCTCGGCCCGGGCGATCCAGCTGACGTTCGGATATCGCCGGCTGCTGAAGCTGCGCTCGGCGGCGCTGACCGCGATGGAGTGAGGGGAGATGCCCGGCCTCGACGTGCGCTGGATCAGGTCCTCCGGACCGCCGCCGCCACCGCCGCCAACAGTGCCGAGGGCAGCCACACCCATCGCAGCTCGCTCGCCAGCACGGCCGCTCCCCGGCGCGTGAGCAGCCAACTCGCCCCGAACGAGGCCACCTCGATCGGCCGGAACGGGAAGAAGAACCGGCGGTTGTCGAACGGCGCGAGGAGGGCGATCCCGAGGCCGCCGTCGGTCAGCATGTCCAGCAGGCCGTGGGAGACGGTGGCGAGGAACAGGAAGATCCATAGCCGGCCCGGCGGCAGCCCGGGCGTCCCCTGCCGGAATCCGAGGAGCGCGATCACCCCGGCGAGAGCCACCGCGAAGACGATCGAGTGGGTGAAACCCCGGTGACCCCAGACGGAGCCGTAGGGAATGCCGAGCCGGAAGCCGAGCACGTCGACGTCCGGCATCGCGGCGCAGAGGGCGCCGAGCGCCCAGAGGCTCCTGGGCGTCTCCGGACCGCAGAAGCAGGCGGCGATCCCCAGTCCTGCGACGGCGTGGGAGATGACGGTCGGCATATAGCTCCTCCTGGGCGCAGTATAGCCGCCCGGGGCCTCCCGAAGAGATCCGGGAGCTCAAAGGCCTGCGGGTGCTCTATCTGAAGGACAACCCTCTCCCGGACGCGGAGAAGGATCGTATAAAAAAGGCTTTGCCGGGGGTGGACGTGATGGCGCTCTTGCCAACTGATCGATTCTGTGGAAAAGTAGAAGAAATAGGACTAAAGGAGGCTCACGATGTCGGGCACCATCCAGGACCAGTTGCGAGCCTTCAGCGTCGCGCGTGTGATCGTCGTCCTGCGTTCGGCGGGGGCCGCGGCGTCGGTGGACGTCTCCGCCATCGAAAAGCACTTCACGACCTCCGAGCTGGCGCCGCACGTGCAGCTCGCCGCGGCGATCCCGCGGGCGAAGACGCCGCCGCCCGTGCTGCACTATCCGAACCTCGGGGTCTCGCTCGGCACGGTGAGCCGCGAGGGCCTGCAGGGCCTGCGGGCCGACAAGAAGCACGTCGCCGCCGTGGTCGCCGCTCCCCAGCTGAGCATGATCCGGCCGACCCGGGTGGCGGCGGCGAAGCTGAGCAAGACCTTCACCTGGGGAATCGAGGCCCTGGGGGTGCGGAAGCTCTGGGACCAGGGCTTCACGGGCAAGGACATCCTCATCGGCCATTGCGACACCGGAGTGGACGGCTCGCATCCGGCGCTGAAGGACGCGATCGCCAACTACGCGGTGCTCGACGATCTCGGGCGCGTGGTGAAGCGTCCGCCGAAGCCCGCCCAGGACACCGGCGAGCACGGCACGCACACGGCGGGCACGATCGCGGGCCGGCCCATCAACGGCAAGAGCATCGGCGTGGCGCCGGACGCCAGGATCGCCTCGGCCACCGTGATCGAAGGGGGGGACGTGGCGGCGCGGGTGCTCGGCGGGCTCGACTGGTGCGTCTCGCTGGGGGTGCGCGTGGTCAGCATGTCCCTCGGCATCCGGGGAGTGGGGGAGGAGTGGCATCCGATCACGCAGATCCTGCGCGCCAAGAACATCCTGCCGGTCTACGCCGTGGGCAACGAGGGGGCGGGGACCAGCCGCTATCCGGGGAACTACCCGGAGGCGCTCTCGGTGGGAGCGGTCGATCAGAAGGGCCAGGTCGCCGATTTCTCCAGCAGCCAGCGGTTCGCGCGCCAGAACGATCCGGTGGTCCCCGACATCGTGGGGCCCGGGGTGGGGGTGATCTCCGCCATGCCGGGCGGCGGCTATCAGGAGATGGACGGCAGCTCGATGGCGACGCCGCACATCTCGGGTCTCGCGGCCCTGCTCTTGCAGGCCCGGCCGAACGCCACCGCCAACGACGTGGAGACGGCGATCTTCCAGTCGTGCAAGCTCGCCACGGGGGTGTCCCCCGAGCGCGCCGGCCGCGGCTTACCGGACGCTTCCGCCGCGCTGGCCGCTCTCCGCCCCTGAGCTTGCCGGATCTCCGCCGGACGCGTACGATCCGGGGGAGGAGGGGAGAGCCATGGCAGATGCAGCCGCGAAAGCACGCGTCGATCCCGAGCTCACGAGGCAGATGGACGAGGCCGGGGAGGACGAGCCGGTCGGCGCCGTGATCCGGCTCTGTCCCACCTCTCCCGGCAGCCCCGTCCCCTCTCCCGAGGAGACCGAGCGGATCGCGCACGACCTGCTGGCGCGGGCGGCCCGGCACGTGAAGGACCTCACCCCGGACTTCAACGTGTTCAAGAACCTGGGCTACTTCGTGGTCTCGGCGCCCCCCGCGTACCTGAAGGCCCTGGTCGACGCTCCCGAGGTCGCCCATGCCTTTCCGAACCGGCGCGCGGACGCCGCCGCGGCGCTGGAGAAAAAGTGATCCGGGGCGCCGGCGGCCGGAGGATGAGCCATGACGAAGAACCGGCGCGGATGGCGGGTCCTGGGGTTGGCCCTCGGCCTGCTCCTGTCTCTGCCCGTCCTGGGAGCGTGCGCGAATGGCATTGATCCGGTCGATCCGACCAAGCCCGCGCCCGCGGCCGGCCGCGGAGACGGGCAGGTGATCGCCTCCCTGGGACCGGTCAAGCTGCAGCGCACCCCGGTCCGGGTCCCCCTCCAGGGCGCGGAGGGGACGCCCCTCGGCGCGATCCTCGACACCCTGGGGCGCCGGCGCCTCTACCTGGTCCTGCGCGACCTGCGGACCGACGAGCAGCCGGGCGTCCTCTACGACGTCTACCTCGACCTGCCGGCGGGCGGCCGGCCGCGCGAGAACGACCCCCACTACGTGGGCAGCTTCAATTTTTACAACGCGGCGGCGAGCTTCGCGCCGGCCGACGCCAGGTTCCAGAGCTTCGACGTCTCCGACCTCGCCAGGGCGCTGCGCGCGCGGGGGAAGCTGACCGATCGCACCACCATCACGGTCTTCGCCGGCGGCACCCCCGACGCCGCCGCGAGACCGGTCATCGGCCGCGTCGAGCTGGTCGTCCAGTGAGCCGCCGGGTGGCCCGCGCGGCCGCCGCCCGCGCTTGACGTTCGCTCCTCTCCCTTGCTAGCCTTTCAATAAATTGAAACCGCAGTGCATTTTCAGGGAGGTGCGAAGATGCCGAACGTGACTCGTCGTGCTTTTATCGGTGGCGCCGCGGCGATCCCCTTTTCCTTATGGCTAGAAAAGTATGGCTGGGCCCAGGCGCCGCGGGTGCGCTACGACGCCCGGAGCTCCCAGGGCCAGGCGATGCTCAAGCTGTACGCCAAGGCGGTGGGCACTATGATGTCCAATCCCCCCACCCCGGTGGGAGATCCGCGGAGCTGGACCTTCCAGTGGTACAGCCACTGGGTGAACGGCTCGACGACGAAGACGGCGGAGATCGCCCGCGTCTATCCGAGCCCCAGCGCGTGGCGCAACCTGGCCCAGGAGATGTGGGACACCTGCCAGGCCCACGGCCCCGGCGAGGACGAGAATTTCTTTCTCCCCTGGCACCGGATGTTCGTCTACTTCTTCGAGAGCATCGTCCGCGCCAAGAGCGGTGACAATACGTTTACATTGCCGTACTGGAATTATTCGACCTCGGACCCGACGATCCGCGGCGTGATGCCGCCACAATTCCGGATGCAGACCGATCCGCTCTTCAAAGCGCTGTACGTCACGAACCGCAACCCCGGGGTCAACACCGGCCAGCCGATCCAGAAGGGGCGCCCCGACGATCCGCTCAGCATGGCCTCTCTCGCGCAGTGCAGCTACAGCCCCGTGGGCCAGGCGATCCCGGGGTTCTGCCAGGACCTCGATTTCGGTCTCCACGGCAACGTCCACGTGATGGTCGGCGACTCCAAGAACATGGGCCAGGTGCCCTACGCGGCGAAAGATCCCATCTTCTGGATGCATCACTCCAACATCGACCGCCTGTGGGCCAGTTGGAACGCCGGCGGGCGCAAGAACCCCACCGATCCGGCGTTCCTCGCGAAGACTTTCGTGTTCGCCGACGCGAACGGGAATCGCGTGGTGGCGAAGGTCCAGGACTTCCTCGACATCGCCAAGCTGGGCTACAAATACGACAAGCTCGAGCCGGTGCCCGCGTGCAAGGCGCTGCCTCTCGCCGCCGCGGCGGCGACGAAGCACGTGACGGCGAAGGCCCCCGTCTCTCTCGGCGCGGCGCCGGTGCGGGCCGCGCTCGAGCCGCCGGCGGGAGCGGCGGCCGCGGCCAACGCCCTGCCCAACCGGGTCAAGGCCCTGCCGGCGAGCAAGCGCCTCTACCTCGTCATCCGCGATCTGCGGGCCGACGCCCAGCCCGGCGTCCTGTACCACGTCTATCTGGAGCTCCCGGCCAGCGCGGCGGCCAACCAGACGGAGCCGTATCACGTCGGAACGATCAACTTCTTCGCCGTCATGGGCCACGACCATGCCGCGGCGGCCGCGGGGACCCCGCGGTTCTACAGCTTCGACGTCACGGACCTGGCCAAGAAGCTGCAGTCCAAGAACCAGTTGAGCGCCAAGCCCACGGTGACGATCTCTCCGGACGGCCAGCCCGCCGCCGCCGCCAAGCCGGTGGTCGGCGAGATCTCGGTCGTCGAGCAGTAGGCGCGGTAGATATTGAATCCACCTGAGCTTCACCGGGCCACTCTCGCGACGCGTCGCGGCGGGTGGCCCGGCCTCGCCGTCCTCCTCGGCCTCGCCGCCATTGTCACGGCCCTCTTCGCCGCGACGCCTCTCGACCTCGTGGCGGCCCGGGCCTTCTATCGCCCCGGCGCGTTGGATCACTGGCCGCTCGCGAAGGAGCTCCCGTGGTCCGCGCTCTATCGCCTGGCGCCGTGGATCACGGCGGTCCTGGTGTTATCCGGACTCGCCGCGCTGGCCCTGGGGATTGCCCGCGGCCACAGCGACTGGCGCCGGCACGGCATCTTTTTATTGCTCAGCGTCGTGGTAGGGCCTGGGCTTCTCGTCAACACTATCTTCAAGGATCACTGGGGGCGGCCCCGGCCGCGCGACGTCGTGGAATTCGGCGGGCCTTCGCACTACCGGCCCGCGCCCCTGCCGGGCGGTGAAGGAGGGGCCTCCTTCCCCTGCGGCCACTGCTCGGTGGGGTTTCTCTTCGCCGCCGGCTGGTGGATGTGGCGGCGGCGCCGGCCCGCCCGGGCCTGGGGCTCGCTCGCGCTGGGCCTCCTCGCCGGCTTCGCCCTGGGCCTCGGCCGCATGGCCGCGGGCGGGCATTTCCTCTCCGACGTGATCTGGTCGGCGCTGCTGGCGCTGGGCGTGGCGCACGTCCTGTATTACTACGTGCTCTCCCGGGCGCAGCGCTGGCTCGTGGCCGCCGCGGCGCTGGGCGGCCTGGGCGTCCTCCTGGCGCTGTTCGCGGCTCCCCACGGCACGGAGCTCGCGGCCGAGATCCCGCTCCCGGTCTCACCGCGCGCTTTCGAGGTGTCGGCGCGGCAGGCGAACGTCGAGATCGTGATCGTCGATCAGCCGGTGGACCGCGTTTCGATCCGCGGCGAGCTCCACGGCTTCGGCCTGCCCATGAGCCGCCTGGAAGCGCGCGCCGATCTCACCCCTGGGCCCGTCTCCACTCTGCGCTACCGCATCGAGCAGCGCGGCTGGTTTACGGACCTCGACGGCAGCGTCCGCGCCCGCGTGCCGGCGGGGGAGCTCCAGCGCATCGCCGTCCACCTCGAGCGCGGCAACATCCGGGTGACGGACGCCACGCGCGAGGGGGTGGTGCGGAGGGGGCGGATCAGGCTCGACCTGCGGACGGCGGCGGGGAAGGTGCAAAACGGGCCAATTTAGGTGTAATCTTCGCGGAGCTTCCTTCACCAAGCGATAGAGCCCCTGGCAGCGGTCCCGCTCCATAGTCGTCGGACGAGGAGCGCGGGCCCCGGCCGGGAACGCACAATGGGAAAGGAGATCTGATCATGAAAGTGTTTTCGTCACATCGTCTGCGGAGGTTGTGCCTGCTGCTCTGGTGCGGGGCCCTGCCGGTGGCCGCCTACGCCCAGGAGCAGCAGCGGCCGGCGACGTTCATCGAGCCGTCGGAAATGAAACACGCTACCAAGGCCATGGTCGTGGAGGAGCATCCCGCTCAGAACGGCAGGTGGTCCACACTGCCTTCCGAGATGCCCATCAACCCGGTGCACGTCGCCTTGATGCACACCGGCAAGGTGCTGGTCGTCTCGGGCTCCGGGAACGATCCGGACGACAAGAGCTTTCAGGCGGCGGTCTGGGACCCCAAGACATATACGATCAAGACTTTCCAGATCACCTGGGACATGTTCTGCAACGGTATGGTGGTCCTGCCGGACGGCAGACCGCTGGTCCTCGGCGGGACTCTGCGGTACGACCCGTTCTATGGGGAGCCCCGTACCGCCGCGTTCGACCCGGTCACGGAAAAGTTCACCAATCTGGCGAATATGAGCGGCGGCCGCTGGTATCCCACCGGCACGGTGTTGGGCAACGGTACGGTCCTGGTCTATTCGGGATATCTCGAGACCGCCGATGTCATAAACAGGACCGTCCAGATCGGCACGGGCTCCACCTGGAGCCCCGCCGGAACCGCCTTCAACAGCGTGCAATTGTATCCTCGCGAGCACCTGCTGCCGGACGGCAAGGTCTTCGAGTGCGGCTTCAACCCGGACGCGCAAATCTATGATCCGGTAGCCAAGAAGTTCACCCCCAGCGCGGTCACCAATTTCCCCGGCTACCGGGTCTACGGCACGTCGGTGCTGCTGCCGTTGACTCCAGCCAACGGCTTCAGGCCCAAGGTGATGATCCTGGGCGGCGCGATACCGAAATCGACTCCGCCCTATACAGAACCGGCGACGGACACCACCGAGCTGATCGATCTGTCGGTCCCGTCACCGAAATGGGTCTACGGTCCGAAGATGGTCAAGGGCCGCATCCAGTTGAACGCCACCCTGCTGCCCAACGGCAAGGTCCTGGTGTCCGGCGGCTCGGTGAACGACGAGGATAACGGAACCGCGGTGAAGGAGGCCGAGCTCTACGACCCGGCGAGCAACACCTTCAGCTCCGCCAGCAAGATGGAATTCCCGCGGCTCTATCATTCGAACACGCTGCTCCTGCCGGACGCCACGGTGGTCGCGGTCGGGGGCAATCCGGTACGGAAGGTCTACCAGCCCGAGATCGAGATCTATTCGCCGCCGTACCTGTTCAACTCCGACGGCAGCCCCGCCAAACGGCCCACGATCACCGGCGCTCCGTCCGGCTCCGTCGGGTATGGCGCGGTGTTCCAGGTCAACACCCCGGACGCGTTGGACATCCAGTCGGTCGTGCTGGTCCGCCCCGGCGCCGTGACCCACGCCTTCGACATGGACCAGCGGCTGGTGGGCCTGTCGATCACCCAGAGGGGCGCCGGATTTCTGCACGTCACGGCGCCCGCCAGCGGCAACTTCGCGCCTCCCGGGTACTACCTGCTGTTCATCCTGAACACGAAGGGTGTGCCCTCCGTGGCCCGCTTCGTGCGCCTCGGGGCGCCCGCCGCCAGGGTCAAGCAGGCCGCCGCCAAGCCCAAGTAGGGTCGAGCGTCCGGCGGAGAAAACAGGGACGGGGCCGCGAGAGCCCCGTCCCTCCCGGCCCTTTTGGCGCTTCCTGGGATAAAATATGAGACTGGCTGGCGCCGGCGCGAGAGGCGAAGGCGTTTGTGGCTTCCGGGAGCTGAGGAGGAGGAGATGAGCTATCTGGCGGTCTTCGGAGTGTTGAGCCTGCTGATCGTTGTGCACGAGGCCGGCCACCTGCTGGCGGCCAAATTAGTGGGCCTCCCCATCGAAAGCTTTTCGGTGGGATTGGGACCGAAGCTCTGGGCGAGACGGTGGGGCCGGGTCGAGTATGTGCTGAGGGCCTTCCCCCTGGGCGGCTTCGTCGTGCCCGCCATCGAGGAATCCGAGATCAGGATCGTGCCGCTGGGCCGGCGGCTCGTCTTCTTTCTTGGCGGCCCGCTGGCGAACCTCGCGGTCACCCTGCCCCTCTTCGCGCTGTCGAACGTCCTGCGGTATGGCTTTTCCCTCTTCGCCCTGCTCGTGGCGCCCTTTCAGCAGGCCGCGGCGGGATGCCGGCAGATGCTGGCCCTGGTCGCGGAGGCCTTCGCCCGTCCGGAGTCCCTGTCCGGGGTCGTCGGCATCGTCGTCGAGGGGGGGAAGGCCGCGCAGTCCGGGATGATCCTGGAGCTCACGCTCTCTCTGACCCTCTCCCTCGCGTTGCTCAACCTGCTGCCCATCCCCATGCTGGACGGCGGCCAGATCGTGATGGGCTGTCTGGAGGAGCTGTTCCCGCGCCTGGTGAGGCTGCGGGTGCCCCTGACCGTGGCAGGCATGGTCCTGCTGGCGGCGCTGATGATCTACCTCAATCTGAGGGACGTGCTCCACCTGATCGCGTAAAGAAGAGAACGGATGAAAATCCTGATCTTCGGCGCCACGGGCTCGGCGGGCGGCAGCGTCCTGCGCGCCTGTCTCGCCTCGCCCACGGTGGCGGAGGCGCGCGCCGTCGTGCGCCGGCCCCTGCCGCTGGACCATCCGAAGCTCCGCGTCTTCGTCCACGATGATTTCCTCGACTATGCCCGGGTCGCGGACGCTTTCGCGGGCGTGGACGCCTGCCTCTTCTGTCTCGGCATCTCGGCGACGCAGGTCTCGGGCGAGGCGGAGTATCGCCGGATCACTCACGATTTCGCGCTCGCCGCCGCCCGCGCCCTGCGCGCCGGGAGCCCCGCGGCCGCGTTCCATTTCGTCAGCGGCCAGGGCACGAACGTGAGCAGCCGTCTCATGTGGGCGCGGGTGAAGGGGGAGACCGAGAAGGAGCTGATCGCCGAGGCCGGCGCGGTCTGCTTTCGCCCGGCCGCCATCGACGGCGTGCCGTCCCGGAGCGAGCCGCGGCTGTTCAAGATCCTGCGGCCGCTGCTCCGCGTCTTGCGCCCCTTCCGGAGCCTTTATATCAAGGGGGAGGATCTGGGCCGGGCCATGCTGCTGGCGGCGACGGAAAACCTGCGGAGCCGGATTCTCGAAAACCGGGAGATCCGTGATCTCGCCGACCGGGCGGAGGGCAAGATCTGAAGCACCGCCGCCTCCGCGCCATCGCCGGCACCGCCGCGCTCGCGGCTCTCCTCGGGGTGGGCACGGTCCACATGGTCTACCGGTCGGTCAGGATCCTCTCCAACGCCGGCCGTTGGGCGCGGCGCACGCCCGTGGAGGCCCGGCGCCGGGCCTTCGGCGCGGCGTACGTCGCCGCCGTCGAGGCCATCCGGCGCGAGCTTCCCGAGGACGCGTGGTATCTGCTCGTTCCGCCCAAAAACTCCGAGGAGACCGGCTGGGCGGTGTGGCTGCGCCACGATCTCGCGCCGCGCCGGCCGATCCTGATCGAATCCTGGGCCGGCGGGCGCGGGCTCCGCACCGTCGACGGCGCCGCCGCGCCGCGGTGGGTGCGCTGGACCGTCCTGCCCGGCGACGGCGGCGCGCCCCTGCTCCTGACGCGCGAAGAGGCCCTGGCCCGGCTGAGGGCCCGCGGCGGATCATGACGGCGGAGCTGTTGACCGGAGCCCTCGCGGCGGCCTCGCTGTTCCTGGGAGCGGGGCTGGGGCTGACCCTCTGTCTGCCGGGATTCGCGACGGCCGGCCTGGCCGGCCGGCTGGGCTTCGCCTGGTTGCTGGGCGTGGCCTGGATCGGGCTGTTCCTCTACGCCGCCTCCCACGTCGCTCACCTGCCGCTGGACGGTCCGCTGGTCTTCCTCGCGGCGTTCCCGCCGCTCGCGGCGGGGCTGGCGGCGGCCGTCCGCCTGCTGGTGTTGCGCCGATGGCGCGCGCCCGCGCCGCGGGCCGCCCGCCGGCCGCTCCGGACGCTCGGCTGGGTGGCGCTCTCCCTGTTCGCGGTCCTCGTCTCCTCGGCCGTCCTGGCCCACGCGCTCACCCATCCGCTGGAGGATTGGGACGGCCGGATGACCTGGACGGCCCAGGCGATGTTCGTCCGCGACGCCGGCACCGTGGACGCCGCGGTCCTGCGCTTTCCGAAGAGCTTCGTCAGCCATCCGCGCTATCCGCTCCTGATGCCGCTGGCCCAGATCGCGGCCCTGGAGGCGGCGGGGAGCGACGACGAGCGGATCGTCCGGGTCCTGTACGCGCTGTTCTTTCCGGCGCTCGTCCTGCTGATCCTGGAGGCCGGCCGGCGCTGGGCGGGCTCGCGCGCGGCGCTCCTCACGGCGCTGGCCCTGCTGACGATCCCGTGGATCCCGTTCGATCTGGAAGGGGGGGCGATCGGCGCCTACAGCGACCTCCCGCTGGCCTGTTTCTTCGGCGGCGGCCTGCTGCTGCTCCTGCGGGGGCGCCCCCGCGCCACGGACGGCGTCGCCGCGGGATTGCTGCTCGCGGCGGCCCTGCTCACCAAGAACGAGGGGCTGCCCGAGGTTCTGATCGCGCTGGCGCTGGCGGCCCTGAGCGCGGGCCTCGCCCTCGTCCGGCGGCGGCGCGCGGGGCGGTCCCGCGCGCTGGCGACAGCGCTGGCCGGCGTCCTGTGCCTGGCCGCGCTGTGGCTCCTCGTCTCCTGGCGGTCCGCGATCCCGAACCGTTATGACGAGCTCTATTTCGAAACCTTTTCGCTCGCGTCGTACGCGCGCAACCTGGCCTCGCCGCGGCCGTTCACGACCATCCCGGTGATCGCGCTCCGGATGCTCAACCGGCGGCTCTGGGACCTCTTCTGGTGGCTGGCGCCGGTGCTCTTCGTGGCCGCGGCGCCCGCGTTCCGGCGCCCGCCCACCGCGTACCTGGCCGCCGCCGCGGCCGTCCCACTGCTGGTGGCCTGGTCCGCCTACGCGCAGGTCCCGGCGGCGGCCTACTACGCGACCGTCACCTGGGACCGCCTGCTGCTGCAGGGGTGCGTGCCGGTGCTTGGGCTTTTTGCGGTGGGGGTGCGGAGGTTACTCCATCACTTCCCCCGCGCGCGAAGAATCTCCGCCAGCACGTCCGGCTTCCCGTCGATCCGCTCCAGGTGGGGATAGCGGGGCCCGCCGTGATAGTCGAGGCGGTGGATCCGGATGGCGTCGCCGTCGGCGGCGACGATCTCGATGGGCGCGTTGCCGCCTTTGGCCTCGGCGAGCGCCGCCTCCACCGCGCGCGCCGAGTAGACGTGCCCGCCCACACCCAGCAATTTTTCACCGGCGACCATCCCCGCCCGTCCCGCCGGGGAGTCGGGCGGGACGTCGCCGATCGCGTCCTCCTTGCTCACCGCGAAGCCGAGCGAGAAGCGCCAGTCGTGGACCTCACGCCGTGCTTCGTTGTCGGTGATCGACTGGTTCGGCCGGTCGTCGTAGACCAGCCGCCAGCCGGCGCGCTCCAGCCCCTGCATCGGCAGGCGCGGCTGCACGCGGTCCAGATGCGCGGTGAGCAGCCCCTGCCAGTCGAACGGCACGAGATCGTTGAGGGTCTTGACGACGTCGTCCCGGGTGTAGGGGACCACCGAGGGCCCGGAATTGGCGCCGCCATGGAAACGATGGCAGAAATCGTCGAGCGTCACCTTCCCCCGCGAGCGCTCGCGCAGCAGAGTGTCGACGTCGAGCCAGAGGAAGATCGATTCCTCATAGAAGTCCGTGCTGCGCCGGCGGGCCCGGCCGTCGAGCGGCGAGCCGTAGAGGATCTGGGCCGCCACCGCCGTATCGCCGAGGGGGCGCCAGTCGCGGCCGGTCTCGGTGTCGAGGATGGCGGCGATGGCGGCCACCTGCTCGCGGTAGTACTCCGGCGTCCACAGGCCGGCGCGGGCGGGCAGCACGAGCCCGAGATGCTCGGTGAGCCCCTCGTAGACCCAGAGCAGGGAGCCCTGCATCGGCCGCATGTAGTCCGGCGACAGCAGCCCCTCGGGCCGCCGGTGCTTGCCGTTCCAGGAGTGCACGAACTCGTGGGCCAGGAGGCTGGCGAGCGGGCGCTTCGACGACTCCTTGAGCAGGGTCTCCTCGTCCGTCCGGTCGTCGCTCGATTCGTGATGCTCGAGGCCGAAGTGCTCGACGTGGTCGGAGAGCGTCAGCAGCCAGTGGTAGGAGCCGTAGTGGCGGGCGCCGAAGAGCGCCAGGGCCTCGTCGACGAGGCGGCTCATGGGCGCCGTGAGGTCGTTCGCGCCCGTCAGGTCCGCGGCGCGGTCGGCGGTGATCACCAGGTGATGGCGGGCGCCGGCGTGCTCGCCGAGATCGAGGTCCACCAGGTGCGTGCCGGTGAGCACGGGGGAATCGATCAGCGTGGTCAACGAGACCGGAGCGAACTGGACGGCGCCCCCCTCCTCGCCCTGTTTCACCAGGGCGGTCGCGAAGGACCAGCCCGCCGGCAGGCGCAGGGAGGGGGTGACGCGGATGGCCTCCGCGGCCGGCCCTTGCGGATAGAGCGCGACGGTGTTCCAACTGAGCACCGCCAGGAAGTCGGTGGCGCCGGGGCCCGAGGTGAAATTCCCGCTCTCGGCGGGAAAGAGGAAGTCCGCCTGGGTGGAGAGCCGGGTGGCGCCGGGCGGGATCGTCACGTGCAGCGCGTACATTTCGACCGCGTCCCGCTCCCAGGCGATCTCCTTGCCGCCGGCCGAGAGATGCAGATCGACGAAGTTGGCGAGCGGCCCCGTGGGTCCGTGCTCGCCGGGAAGCCATTTCGGATAGAGCAGGGTGAGCGGACCGGGGGAGACGGGGATCTCGCTGCGCACGTGGAGGATGCGCTGCGTCACCTGGCTGGCGTCGAGCGATAGCGTGATGGACGTGGCGGCGGTCTGGGCGGCCGCGCCCGCCGCCCAGACCAAGGCGGCGAGGCCGGCGAGGAGGACGACGGGACGCGACCTGCGGAGCGTGGGCTTCATGGGCGTCAGCTCTCCTTGAGGGCTCGGTTCCGTGATTCTGTAAACCCTCGAACTATAGCGACGTTTCGATCCAAGGTACAATCCGCGCCATGAAAGTCCTGGAGACGGACCGGCTGGTCCTCCGCAGGATGTCGGTCGACGACGCGGACTTCATGCTCGGGCTGCTGAACGAGCCGTCGTGGCTGCGGTTCATCGGCGACCGGGGCGTGCGCACCCGCGAGGATGCGCGCGCCTACATCCTGAAGGGGCCGGTCGACATGTACGACCGGCT
>DASXJP010000265.1:0-19160 GCA_036497345.1 Thermoanaerobaculia bacterium | reverse complement strand
GAGAGCCGCGAGGTTGCGCCGCAGATCGGCGGGCGAGCCCGCGCCCACGAACAGCAGCGCGGTATAATCTGCCGCGTACCGCCACGCGTACTCCACGGCCAGCCGCGTCTTGCCCACTCCACCCAGGCCATGGACCGCCTTACCCGCGATCGCGGTCGCCCGCCCGGAGGGCGTTTGGGTCAGCTTCTCGCGCAGAGTCGTGATCATCTCTTCCCGGCCTTGGAAGAGCGAGCCGAGGGAGGCAAAGGGGAGGTTGCACCGGAGAGCCGTCCGCGGCTCGGGCGGCAACTGAAAGAATTCTTCGAGGACGTCCGGATGGCGCTTGACCCGCTCGTCGAGCTCGTTGCCGCTCCAGAAGTGGCAGGTCGCCTCGTCGCCCCAGATCTTTCGGATGGCGTCGCGCGTGTCGGCGCGGACCGCCCGAGCCACCACGAAGACGAGCTCGTGCGGTTGATCCGCTATGGGCAGACGGCGGAGCTTTTCGATCTCCTTGCGGGCCTGCGACGTGTTGAACGCCCGCACCCGCTTGCACTGGAAGACGAAGCGCCGCCCATCCTTCCAGGCCACCACGTCGCGCCCGCCTTCGCTTCCCGCTTCTCCGAGGTGCTCGACCCGCGAGCAGCCCTCCCGCTGCACGAGCCAAAAACAGAGGCGCTCGAAGTCGCCAGGCGCGAGCTTCTCGAAGGGCAGCGTGTGCGAGCCACCCGTGATAGGGGGCTTGGGGTGGGTGGCCATGGCGTGATTCGCGGGTCAGGTCTATTGTAAGACAAGGAAACCGCCCTGGAAGGGCGGGCAAAGATGTGTGTAACGGCATGGATTTCATTTCGGGAGGACGAGGTCGCCTCTAGCCCGGCCTTCAGGCGGCAATAGGCTGCCACCCGCCCCCGCGTACGGGTGGCAGCCGAGGAGGGCTGCCAGGAGGATGCGCCCTATCCATCCCCTGGCAGTGCTTCAATTGTCAAAGAGCAGCAGCCGCCTCTGCGGGTGGATCCTGGAGCGAGCATCTCGAGGCTTCCTGGTATACGGACGGATCGGGAGAAGCGTTGGGGCGGTCGCCGCCTCGGGCCGGGGAGACGGTGCAACCCGCCCCGAATCCTGCGCCGCTCGCCTTTCGGCGTGGGTCATCCGCCCTGAATCCGGAGCTCTCGCCTTTCGGGGCGAATGGTTTGCCTCGAAAGGCGAATGACTCGCCCCGAATCCTGGGCCGTCCGCCTTTCGGGGCGAACCGTCCGCCCCGGATCGGAAGCGTCCGCCTTTCGGGGCGAAGCGTCCGCCTTTCAAGGCGAGCCATCCGCGCCGAATCAGACAACCTACAGGCGCAGCAGGCCGGCCCGCATGGCCTTGCTCACGGCCGCGGATTTGGTGTGGACCTGGAGCTTCTCGTAGATATTGCGGATGTAGTTGCGCACCGTGTTGATGCTGATCCCGAGCTGATCGCCCGCCACCTGGTAGCTGCAGCCTTCGGCGATCAGGCGGAGCAGGTGGACCTCCTGCGGGGTGAGCGCCTCCTCCAGCGGGACCGGCGGCGGGGTGCGCCGGAAGAGCTCCACCACCTTGCGGGCGATCTCGGGGGACATGGGTGCGCCGCCGTCGCGCGCCTCGCGCACGGCTTCGAGGATCCGCGCGGGCGGAGTGGATTTGAGCAGGTAGCCCACGGCGCCGTTGCAGAGCGATTCGAAAACCTTGTCCTCGTCGGTGAGGCCGGTGAGCATGACGACCGCCGCCCCCGGCCACCGCTCGCGCAGCGCGCCGACCCCCTCCGAGCCCGTCCTTCCCGGGAGCATGATGTCGAGCAGCACCACGTCCGGCGGCTCGCCGCCCCGCGTGGCCAGCGCAGCCTCCAGCGAGCCGAAGGCGGCGTTGCAGCCATAGCCCGGAGTGCCGTCCACCAGCATCCGGAGGCCCTCGCGGGCGATGCGGTCGTCCTCCACGATCATGACGCGGATGCGGTCTGGCTCGTTCATGGGTCTAGTTTCCGCTGTGGGCTGCGTGGTGGTCAAACATGATCATGCGCCCTTTTTCAATTCACAACCGCAGGCTCAATCGCACGCGGGTGCCCTGGCCCGGAGCCGAATCCACCGCGAGGGTCCCGCCCAGGCGCGCCGCGCGCTCCCGCAGGTTGCGCAGGCCGTTGCCGGAATGGCCGTTGCCGGAGGCTGCGTCGGCCGCGAACCCGACGCCGTCGTCCCGCACCTCGGCCACCAGATCGCGGCCGGTGGTTGCCACCTCGATCCAGACCTTTTGTGCCTGGGCGTGCTTGCCCGCGTTGTGGAGCGCCTCTTTGAGCACCAGGTAGAGCTCGCGTTTCATTTCGGGGCGCAGCGGGATCTCGGCGGCCCGCGGCGGACCGGCGCATTGGACGCTGACGCCGCGCGCCTCCAGCAGGTCCCCCGCGAAGCGCCGGATGCGGGCCAGCAGGCTTTCGAGATCGCCGCGGCGGGTGTCGATCGCCCAGACGATGTCGCTGGTGGCTTCGATCAGCTCGCGCGCGGTCTCGCCGATCTGATCGAGGATCGTGGCCTCCGGCGCTTGGCTGTCGGCCACGCGGCGCCGGCCCAATTCGGAAAGGATGGAGATGCGCGACAGGCTGGAGCTGAGGTCGTCGTGCAGGTCGGCGGCGATGCGGGTGCGCACCCTTTCGAGCTCCAGCAGGCGCGACACCTGGGCGCGGTGCAGGGTCCAGCCCACCGCGGCGGCGGCAGCGGCGACCAGGAGGACGAACCACCAGCGCTGCCAGTAGGGCGGCAGCAGGGTGAACGAGAGCGAGGCTGGGACGGGGCTGACCACGTTGTCGGGCGTCACCGCGCGGAACAGAAAGCGATATCTGCCCGGGGCCAGATTGCCCAGCAGCACCGAGCGCTCCGCGCGCGGCTCGCTCCAGCCCACGGCCGCGCCCTCCTGCTCATACTGGTAGCGCAGCCCGGCGCCGTGCGCGAAGCTGATGCCGGTGAAGCGGACCTCCACCTGGTTGCGCTCGGGCGGCAGCTCCAGCCCCAGGAGGTCGCGCAGGCCCAGCGGCGGCAGCGGCAGGGGCGTGCCGCCGATGCGCACGGCGCTCAGGAAGATGGGCGGCGGCGCCTCGACGCGGGGGACCTCCGGCAGGTAGCGCGACGGCCCGGACGGCGTGCCGAGCCAGAGGCTGCCGTCGTGGGCGCGGAAGGCCACGTTGACGACCCGCGACGGCAGCCCGTCGGCCGCGGTCAGGGTGCGGACGCGGCCCGTCCGGGGATCGAGCTGATCGATGCCCCGGCCGTGGCCGAGATAGATCAAGCCCCGGCGATCTTCCGTCACGCACAGGACGCGGTCGCTCGACAGCCCCTGCGCGCTGGTGTAGGCGATTGGCCGCGGCTGGGGCGCGTCGAGGTCCTCCAGGCGGATGGCGCCGCCGTTGGCGGAGGCGACCCAGAGGCGCCGGTGGCTGTCGACGAGGAGATCGTTGATCGGTCCGCTACCGATTGGAAAGAGATCGACGGCCTCGCTGTTCCCGCGCAGCCTGGCCAGCCCGCCGCTGGCGAAGCCGATCCAGAGGTTGCCGTAGGGGTCTTCGACGAAGGCCGAGGGCGCGCCGCGGCCCAGGCGCTCGACGGCGGCCACGGGGGTGAAGCGCCGCGTGGCGCGGTCCCAACGGGAAAGAAAGGTTTTCGGTCCGAGCGAGGAGACCCAGAGCCGGCCGCGCGAATCCGCGAACAGGCGGGAGATCTCTCCCATCTCCCGCGGGGCCTTCCAGAGCTCCGGCTTGACCCGCTTCAAGGCGGCGGGCTGATCGACCCCGGGCAAGCGCCAGAGCCCCATGGCGCTGCCCAGCCAGATCTCGCCGCCGGCGTCCGGCGCCAGGACCTGGTGGCGGCCCCGGCTCACGGGGCCGGCGCGCTCGACCTCCGCCGGCGTCACGTCCTGGAGCTGCTCGCCGTCGAAATAGAACAGCTTGGCGCGCAGCCGGTCGCCGCCCCAGACGTAGAGATGGGACCGGCTGTCCTCGAAGATCTCGCCGACCTCCGGCCCTTCGGTTTCCCCCGCGGCGGCGTAGGTGAGGAAGCCGTCGCGCGCGAGGCGCATCAGGCCGTGGGACCGGGTGCCCACCCAGAGGTTGCCGTCGCGGTCCTCGGCCAGCGCGACGAGCTCGTCCGCCGGCAGCCCGTTGCGGCGGGTGTAGGTGCGCAGCCCCGGGCCGTCGAGCACGCCGAGCCCGGTGCCGGTCGCCAGCCAGAGCCGGCCGTCGCGGGTCCGCAACATCGCGCCCGGCCGCCGCATGCCGGCGAATCCCGAGCGCGCGTCGAACCGGCGCACCGCTTCCGGCGCACCGGGCTCCAGCACGTAGAGCGCGTCGGCGGTGGCGATCCACAAGCGGTGGCGATCATCGAGGAGCAACGCCGCGATGCGGGCCGTGGGCAGGACCGGCGGCGCGCTCCAACGGCCGTCGGCGAGGCGGTGCAGGAGCCCGGCCGGTCCCCCTGCCCAGAGCCCGCCCGCGCCGTCGGGAGCCAGCGCCGTGATCCCCGCCACCGGCGCGCCCGAGGCTCCCTTCACCTCTTCGAGGCCGGGACGATCACCAAGACGGAAGAGACCGCCGCCCGCCCTGGCTCCCGCCAGCCAGACGGATTTGCCGTCGGCGAGCAGCGCCGAGACGCGCTCCGGGGATCGGGCCGGAGGGTCCGGCGCCGGCTTGAAGGGCCTGCTTGCCGGGGCCGGCGCGAGATCGAGGCGCGCCAGCCCGCCGGTGGTGCCCACCAGCAGGCCGCCGTCCGGCGTCTCCAGCAGCGCGGTGACGTGCGGGCTGGGCAGGCCCTGCAACGGCTCGTAGCTGACGAACCGGGAGCCGTCGAAGCGGCTGAGCCCGGTGTCGGTGCCGATCCACAGGAAACCGCGGGAGTCCTGCAGGATGGTGTTGATCTCGTCGCCCGCCAGGCCGTCGTCGGCGGTATAGACGCGGATGGGCAGGCGCTCCGCCCGCGCCGGGCCCAGGGCGAGCGCGCCCGCCAGCAGAGCCGGAATCCAGATCCGCACCCTCGAGCTCTCGCGACGCGGCATGGCTCCCAGTCTACCGCGAAGGGGCGCATGTTCATGCTCTGCCGGGCCCCGCGGGAGCCCTGTAGTCTGGTTTCGGAAAGGAGACCACCATGAAACGATTCATCCAAAACCTGTTGCCGGCCCTGGCGATGCTCGCGATCGCGACGGCGGCCGTGGCGCAGGATTCGCAGGATCCGGAGCAGCCCTTCATCCCCCAGGACCCCTACCGTTTCATCGAGGGCCGCATGTGGATCGGCGCGTCGGTGCCCGACGCCCGCAGCAACTTCTGGGACGACAACTTCCAGAATTACAAGGCCAACCGCGGCCAGCTCACCGGCTCCGCCTTCGGCGGCGATTCCATCCGCCACTTCGACCGCCACAACGCCCTCATGATCTCGGCCGGCTTCTCTTGGAGCTCGGCCAACGAGCCGGCCCGCTATGTGCTCGACGAAAACGGCAACCCCCTGGAGCACCATCTGGATCTCGACACCTTCTCCCTGACCGCCGCCTACCTGTTCTACCCTGCCGGCACCGAGCATCGGTTGATTCCGTACCTGGGCGCCGGCGCCGGCTTCTACATGGGGGAGCTGCGCGCCTACCGCAGCTCGTTCGTCACGGACGACTGTGACGAGGACGGCAACTGCACGACCGGATTCATCGACAAACAGGATTCCTTCTTCCTCACCGTCGGCTACTTCGCCGTCGCCGGGCTGGAGGTGCCGGTGAGCCCGCACGCCGCGATCTTGTTGGATGGACGCTACACCGTGGCGCACGCCAATCTCGGGAGCGATTTTAGGGACAACCGGAATCTCGACCTTTCCGGCGGGCAGTACGTCGCGGGGGTGGCGGTTCACTTCTGAGCGGCTGTCCCTCGGGAGCCGCCGCGGGCACGGGAATGCGGCCGAGAGTGAATCTGGACGACTCGGCCGCTCTTTTGGGATCTCGAGTGCTACCATAGGGACGCGATGGGCAAGACCGGCGAAACCGATCCCTCTCCTCTTCAGGACGCTGCCGCCGCCGCACCTCCCGAGCCCTGGTCTCCTGGACCCGGTGAGGACGACGACCCCCTGATCTTCTGGATGCTCGGCCTGACTCCGACCCAGCGGCTGGCAGTGGCCCAAGATTTCGTGGACAGTATCCTGGCGCTTCGCCGTGGACACCGCGCTTAGTACTCTGGACCGCAATTACGGTGACGTATCCTGGCGTGAGGTTGGCGCGCATAGTCTAGCGCGGCCTTTCAGGCCGCCTCGGGAGGGATCTTCCATCTCCTACCCAGGGCGTTGCCCTGGGCTGAGGGAGAGCGGCCCTTCGGGCCTCAAGCCGACTCGCGCCGGAAACTGGTGCCAGGGCTGAAGCGATCCGATTGGAAGCCCTTGCGGATCTCCGGGCCGAAGGCCAGGGTTCCCTCAGCCCAGCCCAACGGGCTGGGTTCCGATCTATCCCAGCCCCCCTTCGAGCCCCACCGGGGCGCGATAACCGACCTTGCAGCCAAGCCGGATACCGACAGACTCATACGCCACCGTATTTATGGTGGAAAGCACTTAGGTTCTCCGGCATCATCAGAGTCCTGACCCAGCCCTGGGGCGAGCCTCCGGACGCGCCTCCTGAACCGGCCCCCCTATCTCCCGGGACTCACCGGGTTACAATGTCTGTACCTGAACAGGGAGACCCTACGCCATGACCATCCGCCGCCTCGGCTTCATGCTCGCCATAGCCTTGTTGATGACCTCTCTGCCGGCGTCCGCCACCTGTGGTGGCGGCGGGGGCGGTGGGAACGGCGGCGTGATGCCGGGCCTCGGCGGCGGCGGCGGCGACGTGCCCCTGGTCTACCGGGTGTCCTGGAAGGTGCTGGCGCAGGGCGCCGAGCGGCCGCAGACGCCGCTCGCGGTCTACTGGTTCCCGGACTCGCCCGACGAGGCCCGGAAGTCCCCCCTGCAGACGTCGCGCTCCCTGACGCAGGCGGGCGAGCGCTGCGTGTCGATGGCCATCGTGACGACCGACAACCAGGCTCTCCGTGAAGCTTTCAAAGCCACGGCCGGCTCCCCCGTGGTCGTCGTCGCCACGGCGGACGGCGCCGAGGTCGGGCGGGTGCCGGCCAGCGACGTCAAGGCCGTGGAGAAGACCCTCTCGAAGGCCCTGGACGCCCGTGAGGAGGTCCTCGGGGGCATTCTCAACGGCGCCGACAAGAAGGCGGCCAGCGACCGCGACGGCGCCATCGCCGACTACCAGCGGGTGTGGAAGGAGCGGTGCCTCTCGCCGAAGCTGGGCCGCAAGGCGTCCAAGGCGTTGGGCAAGCTGGGAGTGAAGACCGAGGAGGCGGAGCTCCGCCTGCTGGGTCCGGACGGCCTCCCTGATCCGGACGTGCGGGGGCGCCACGCGGACGTCGAAGCCGTGCTCCAGCAGGGGCTCACGGCCGAGCTCGCGGCGCGCTATCCGGACGCCGAGCGCCTCTACGCCAAGGCGGCGGCCCTCGATCCGGCCGACGCCACGGCGCTGCGCTATCTCGGCGAGCTCTACCGCCACCAGACCGGCGACTGGAAGCAGGCGCGGGCCACCTTCACGCGCCTGCTGGCCATGCCCGCGGACCCCATCGCCCGCGCGGTCGCCCTGCACGGCATGGGCAAGATGACCATCCACTCCGGCCGCTACGCCGACGGGCTGGCGCTGTTCGAGCAGTCGCTCGCCGCCTTCCCGTTGCCGATCACCTACCGCAACCTGGCCGTCTACTGGTTCTCGGAGAAGCAGGCGGAAAAGGCGGCCGGCTTCATGCGGCAGGCCCTGGCGCTCGATCCGGACGACCGCTACAACCAGATCTTCGCCGCCGTCTACCTCGCCGCCGCCGGCCACAAGGACGAGGCCGCCAAGATCGCCGCCGCCAATCACAATGTATTGGAGGCGAGCTATAACCTGGCGGCCATCTGGGCCCAGGTGGGCGACCGCAAGAAGGCCATGGAGCTGCTGCGCCGGCACTTCCACACCTATGAGCGCTTCGACGCCGTGCGGGCCATGGAGATGCAGGAGGCCCGCGACGACTACATGTTCGCCAGCCTCCACGCGGACCCGGAGTTCGTCGAGCTGACCAAGATGGCCGACGGGCACTCGATGTAGCCCGTCGACGGGCGAGTTTGCGGCATGGCCGAGAGCCGACGGTTCAAGTACCGGCAGAAGGTCACCACCTCCGGCTTCAGCAGAGCGTTGTCGGAGCGGGTCGACGCCTACTTCCAGAACGGACGGCTCTCGCGGCACGCCAACCTGGAGATGGTCTCCAAAACCGCCCTCGGTTTCGCCCTGTGGATCGCCACCTACCTCTGGCTCATGACCGGCCGGTTCACGTCCCTGGAGGTGGTCGGCGTCTATTTCGTGCACGGGCTCGGCCAGCTCTATATGGCGTTCAACATCGCCCACGACGCCAACCATGGCGCCTACTCGAAGCACAAATGGATCAACCGGGTCCTGGGCTGCGTCTTCGATCTGGTGGGCGGGAGCTCCTACATGTGGCGCCTGTTGCACAACGATTCGCATCACGCCTTCGTCAACGTCCGCGGCGCGGACACGACGCTGATCTCCGGCAACCTCTTCCGCTTCTCCCCGCACGATCGGAGACGGCCCTACCATCGCTACCAGCACCTGTACGCGCCCTTCATCTACTGCCTGTCTACCCTCGACTGGGTGCTGACCAAGGATTTCCGGTGGCTCTTCCAGGCGCGGTTCGGCAATCACGAGATCGGGAAGCATCCGCCCGGCGAGCTCGTCCTGCTGTTTGCCGGCAAGGCTTTCTATTATACCTACATGCTCGTCATCCCCTTGATCTATCTCAAAGTGCCCTGGTATTCAATCATCCTCGGGTTCGTCGTGATGCACCTGTTCCTCGGCTTCACCCTCGCGCTGATCTTCCAGCCGAACCATTTCAACGAAGAGGCGACGTACCCGGAGGCGGACGAGGATGGGGGCATCTCGAACAACTACATTGCTCACATTTTCGATACGACCATCGACTATGCCCGGGGCAACCCGTTCGCGACCTGGATCCTGGGCGGGCTCAACCTCCACGTGATCCATCACATGTTCCCGGGGATCTGCCACGTCCACTACCCGGCCCTGACGCGGATCGTCATGCAGACCGCCGAAGAGCACGGTCTCCAGTATCGGGAGACGCGGACGATCGCGCGGGCTTTCCTGGACCACCTGAGATGGCTGAAGATCCTCGGCAGCACGGATGGGGATCTCACCCGCGCCGCCGGCTAGCGGCCCCCCGGGATTCCGAACAGCGCCAACACCCCGTCCGCGAAGGAGCCCCGCCAATTCAGGATCGAGTGGCCGCCGTTGAATTCCCGGTATTCGACGGCGGCCCCCCGGGCCTGCAGCACGGTGCGCAGGTGCCGGTTGGCGGCCAGCAGGCTCACCCCCTCGCGCGTTTTGTCCTCCATCAGACCCGCCTCCAGGTAGAAACGCACCGGCGGCTTCGGGCCGCTGGCGATCTGCCGCGTGAGCCATTCGGGCTCGGCCTCGCCGGGAGGGTGCCAGTAGAACGAGCCTGAGAGCGAAAGGACATTGCCGAAGACCTCCGGATGCCGCACCGCCGCGCAGGCCGCCGCCAGGCCGCCCAGGCTGGAGCCGGCGACCGCCGTCCGGGCCGGATCGCCGGTGACCCGATAGCCGCGCCGGACCCAGGGGATCAGCTCGCGCGCCAGGAATTCGGCGAACGGCGGATGGCAGGAGAGCTCCCGCAAGCGCGCCTCCGCGCTGGGATTCGCCACGAAGACCGCCACCAGCGGCGGGATGCGCCCGCCGGCGAGGAGGTTGTCCAGGATGGTCGGCCCCGGCACGTCGGAGGTGTAGGTGCGGCCGTCCAGGACGACCAGCAGGCCGTAGGGCTTGCCTTTGGGATCGTAGCCGGGGGGCGTATAGACCCGGACGATCCGTTCGTTGCCGAGCTGCTCGCTGCGGAAGGTGCTCTCCGCGAGCCGGCCCTTGGGCACGTCCGGACGGGGCACGATCCACGGCTGTGGGCGCGCCGCCGGCAGCTCGGCCAGGGACGCCAGGGGCTCCGGCGCCTTGTGCGGATTGAGCGGATCGGGCTTGAGCGCGGCCCAGCGCGCCTCCTCCTCTTCCTCCGTGGTTTTGGTGACGAGAGGATCGTTCACCGAGAAGGCGTAGCCGAAACGCGCGTCGGCCCCCATCCGGCGGGATTTGAGCCAGACGTCGGTGCCCGGAATGCGGCTCAGCCGCGCCGCCTCGATCCCCTCCTCGCTGTCGAGATCGGACGGCGAGACGACCACCAGGACGTTCCGCGTCTCGTCGCCGCCGCGCCAGACGAAGGTCACCAGGCGCTCGTCCGCCTTCCCCTCGACCGGCTCGACGAGAGGCGTGCCCTCTTCGGCGAGCCGCCGCCAGAACCGCTCCAGCGCGGCGGGTCCGGCGGTCGCGATCTCCTTGCGCAAGGCGTTGAGACGGGTGCTCGCGAGATCCTCCGCGCGCGCCAGCCCTGGCAACGCGAGGAGCAGAAGGCCCATCAGGAGAGCGATCCGGGGGAGGCTCATGCCCCCTATTCTGCCGTAACGGAGGGCCGCGCGGCAGGGCTGGTATACTCCCCCGTCTTCCGCGATGCGTCTCCACTGGCTCCAGCACGAAGCTTCCGCCCGCTGCCCGCTCTGCGGCGTGGAGGGGGCCAAGGGCGCGGTGCTCTCCACCGATCACGTCCTGCCCGGGCATCCGCCCATCACCCTGCTGCGGTGCCCGGCCTGCGGCGCCGCCTTCCTCCAGGACCTGACGCCGCCCGACTACGAGAGCGACATGGCGGAGATGCTCGACTACTACGTCGAGCAGGGAGCCGGGATCGACCTCATCGTGGCGCCTCTCCATCGCCTGCCTCCCGGATCGGTCCGGCGCTGTTTGGAGATCGGCGGCAGCTTCGGCTTCGCCCTCGACTTCAGCCGCCACGCGTTCGGCTGGGAGGTGCTGGAGGTGGACCCCTCGCCGCTCGCGGCCGCGGGCGCCGAGGCGCTGGATCTGCCCCTGCGCCGCTCCTACTTCAGCGCCGATCTCGACCTCGGCCCCGAGCCCTTCGACCTGGCCCTCTGCTCGGAGGTGCTGGAGCACGTCGCCGAGCCCCACGGCCTGCTCGCCGCCATCCGCGACCGGTTGTCCCCCGAGGGGATTCTGGCGATGTCGACGCCCAACCTGGCGCTGGTGCGGCCGGAGACGGAGGAGGGAGCGCTCGGCCGCGCCCTCAGCCCCGGGCTCCACCTGGTGCTCTACGACCGCCGCGCGCTCGTCCGGGTGCTCGAGCAGGCCGGTTTCGCCGCCGTCCGGATCGAGGAGTCGGCGGAGACCCTCCGCGCCTTCGCGGCGCGCTCCCCCGCGGCTCTCGCGCGGCTGCGGCCGGCCGATCCGGCCACGGAGCGGGCCCTCCTGCGCGGCTACTTCGATACTCGAGCGGAGAGCTCTCCTCCCGCCTCCGCCCTCGCCTGCGGCTTCGCCTATCGACACTTCAAGGAGTGCGTCAATGCCGGGCTCCACGACGAGGCCCTGCCGAGCCGGGATCGGCTGGCGAGGATCCACCGCGAGCGCTACGACCTCGACCTGGAGAGGCCGGTCGTGGAGGCCGGCCGGAAGATCCCTTTCAATCTCACGGGGGCTCTGTTCTTCTCGGGCATCCTGGAGCTCAACGGCTTCCGCCGTCCGGAGAAGGCCGCCGAAGCCTTCGCGGCGTCCATCGCGGCCGGCGATCTCCTGCAGGAGAGCCAGAACCCGTTCGGGCTCCGCGACGGGGAGACCGAAGCGCTCCTGGTCCAGAGCCGCAGGCACCTGCCGATGGCGCTGGCGGCGGCGGAGCCGGAGCGGGCGGCGCGCGAGATGGCGGCTCCTCGGGCGAGCCTGACCTCCAGGCTCTTCTCCCGCTTCCGTCCGAGCCGGCCCTTCCGGATCGCCGAGCGCTTCGTGGCGCCCGTCGCGCGGCTCTCCGGGGTGGCGCTGCCGCTGGACGTGATCGCGCGCCGGCCGGTGGAGCGGCTGCGCATTGTCCTCCTCGCGGCGGGGACCGGCGACTACCGCGCCGCGACGTTGTCCAATCCAGGCCTCTCTGCGGACGAATCGCTGCGCCTGGAATTCGCGCCGTTCGACGCTCCGGCGGGCACCTCGTTCCTGCTCGGGGTGCTCGACCTTTCCGGAGAAACCGAGGCGCCGGCAGCGGCCGATCTCCAGGCGCTTCGCGCCGCGGCCGGTGGACGGCCGCCGATCGTGCTGGGCTGCCGGGGTGAAGGGGAACGGACGGGCACGGACAGGCTCACGGACGAGCACGGGATCACGGTGTTCCGCGTCAGGGCGCCCGGCCTCTCCGGAGTCCGCGCCGTCTATGGGCTCGACGCGTTCTGGTGCGATGCCCATGGCTTTTACCTGCGCGGCTGGGCACACGCTCACGAGCACCGGGTGCGGGCGCTGCGGGTCGAATCCGCGGGACGCTCGGCCCAGGTGGAGACCTTCACCGACCGGCCCGATCTGCTCGCCCATTATCCGGGGCACGAGCACGTCCGGCATGGCGGCTTCGCCGTCTACCTCACCTGCCCTCCCGGCCATCCGGTCCTGCTGACTTTGGAGACCGACGGCGGCCCGGCGAGCTTTCCGCTGCCGCTGCCGGAGGGGCCGCTGCCGCCCTGGCCCGCCTCCCCGGACGAAGGCTACGACGAGATCTCGCCCATGCTGCGGCGCTTCGTGGAGCTCGCCAACGCCCGCGGCGGCCGCGTGCTCCAGGTGGGAGCGCGCACTCCGGCCGGTCTCGCGGGGATGCCGCCGCGCCCGCTGCTGCGCGGCCCTGTGACCGGGCTCGACATCCATCCCGGACACTGCGTGGACCTGGTGGGCGACGCCCACTTTCTGAGCCGTTTCCTGCGCGCGGGCTCCGTGGAGGCTGTGGTCTCCGGCTCGGTGCTGGAGCACCTCCAGGCGCCGTGGCTGTTCGCGGCCGAGGTCAACCGCGTCCTCAAGCCCGGCGGGCTGATCTATCACGAGGCGCCCGGAGCCTGGCCGGCCCACGCGCAGCCGAACGATTTCTGGCGCATGTCGGCGGAAGGGCTGCGCGCGCTGTTCGGTCCGGAGAGCGGCTTCGAGGTGCTGGAGGCCCGCGACGCGGGACCGGTGGCGATGATCCCCGGCCCGGCCTGGCGGGAGCGGCATCTCGACATGCCGACCGTCCCCGCCTTCGCCATGGCCGAGATCCTGGCCCGCAAGGTGGCGGAGATCGCGCCCGGCGCCGTGGCATGGCCCCTGCGGGCCGGCGCGAGCGAGGAACGGTCGCGGCGCTATCCGGTCGAGGGGCTGCGCCTGGCGCCGGAGAGCCGCTCCTGATGCAGCCCCGGATCTCGGTCATCCTGCCGGTGTTCAACGGCCGCCGCTTCCTGCCCGGCGCGGTGCGGAGCGTGCTCGCGCAGACGCTCCCCCCTTGCGAGCTGATCGTGGTGGACGACGGCTCCACCGACGGCTCGCTGGAGGAGCTGGACCACCTCCCCCCGGCGCCGTTCCCCGTGCGCGTGCTGCGGCAGGCCAACGCCGGGCAGTCCGCCGCGCGCAACGCCGCCGCCCGCGAGGCCACGGGAGAGTACCTGGCCTTCCTCGACCAGGACGACGCCTGGTATCCGCGCCATCTCGAAGAGCTGGTGGCGCCGCTCGCCGCCGACCCCGCGGTGGGCTGGGCCTACTGCGATTTCGATGAGATGGACGTCGACGGCAACCTGGTGACCCGAGCGTTCCTGCGGGAGCAGGAGGCGACCCATCCCAAGCGCACGATCTACGAGTGCGTGGCGGGCGACCTGATGGTGCTCCCGTCGGCCAGCGTGATGCGGCGGGACGCGTTCGCGCAGGCGGGGGGCTTCGACGAGGCGCTCAGCGGCTACGAGGACGACGACCTGTTCGTGCGCTTCTTCCGCCTCGGCTGGGAGCACGTCTTCGTGGACCGCCCGCTGCTGCGGTTCCGCATCCACGCCAGCGGCTCCTCGGCCTCCCCCCGCTTCCTGGAAAGCCGCCTGCGCTACGCCGCGAAGCTGGCGTCGATGCTGCCCGACGACTCGCGCATGTTCCGCTATTACGTGAGCGACGCCATCGCGCCGCGCTTCTTCCCCACCTCGCTCGACGACTACGTGCGGGCCTGCTCGGCGCGCGACTGGGAGGGGGCGCGGCTCGCCCTGCGCAGCGTCAACCACTTCGCGGCCCTGCGCCGCCGGAGCCTGCGCCTGCGCTGGAAATTGTTGTGGATTCAATCGCCGCGCCTGTTCCGGTTTCTCATCGCCTTCAACGACCGCCTGCCTTACCGCACGCGCTTCATGCGTAACCCTACCGTGACGCTGCGCTGATCTCGGCGAGGGCCGCTGCGAGCGCCGCGTCGCGTCCGGCCAGGAAGTCCTTGGCGGTGCGCGGCACCCGGACGTCCGGCTGCACGCCCCGTCCGATCAGGCCGGGCCCGGCGTCCGTGGACGTGGACACGCGGCCCGAGCCGCCGCCCGGCAGCGCGAACCCCAGCGGATCTCCCGTGCTGCCGGCCGTCGGCTCGCCCACCAGCTTGCCCCGCTGCATGCTCTGAAACGTCGCCGCGAAGACGTCCGTCGCGGACAGCGAGCGGGGTCCGATGAGCATCACCACCGGTTTGGCGTAGAAGTCCGCCGGCTTGCCCTCCCCCACCGACGGCTTCGGCTCATACCAGCCGCCCGGCTGGCCCCAGACGTTCAGCGTCGGCACGTACTGCCGGCTTTTCCAGCGCGGCGTCTCAAAATCCTTGGCGGTGAAATTGCGCAGGATGTTGTAGGCGATCAGACCGCTGCCGCCGTCGTTCTCGCGCACGTCGAAAATCAGGCCGTCGCTGGCGCGGATCTCGGGCAGATAGCGATCGAAGTCTTTCTGCGCGTCCTCGCTGTTGAAGGTATTGATGGCGAGGTAGGCGACGTTCCCCGCCAGCTTTTTGAAGACGACGGCCGGGAGGGCCGTGGTATCGGGATAGGGCCCGCGCTTGAGGCTCTTTTCGAAAGCCCGGCCGTCCGGCGAACGGAATTCGACCGTGACCGGACGATCGCGGGGCCCGGCGAGCAGCCCGTACGAGTAGACCTTGACCTCCACGTGCTGGGGGGAGTTGCTCGCCACGTACGGGCGCCGGTTCTTCGCCGCGTAGTCGTGCACGGGCACGCCGTCGATCTTGAGGATCTCCAGGCCCGCGCTGATCCCGTCCGCCGCGAGCGACGGGCTGTCCACGCGCGTGACGAAGACCCGGTCCTCGATCTTGTCGATGCGGAGGGGCGGATCGGCCTCCATGCGCTCCGCGAGCTCCTTGGGCAGAAACACGTCGGTGTGCCCGTCCTTGAGCAGCGCGCACATCCGCTGGAGGGTCTTGTAGTATTCATATGTGCTCGCCGTGGCCCGGACCTGCGGGATGAAATCGACGTACGTCTTGTCCCAATCCAGGTCGGGCACCGCGGCGAAATTGGGAAAATTGATCTTGACCTGCATCCAGAATCTGCTGAGCCCGGCGACTTTCATGTCCTCGCTGAGATTCTCCTGGAACGGCACGCCCCAGGCCGCGGCGCTCCCCCAGATGATGCCGTCGCGCGCCAGGAGCTCCTGGCGGGACGGCTGCGGCGCGTTTTGAGCGTGTGCGGGGGTGACGAGAAGCAAAGCGAGACACAAAGGTGCGGCGAAGGATGTGCGCACGGCTGGACCCCCCCGGGAAAGAGGATAGTATAGAGCCTTCCTCATCCAGCCATGAAACGATCCCCAGCCCGCGATCCCCTCAGCCGGCGCGGAACAGATCCGCCCACGCCGCCACCCGCCGGCCGTGCCAAGTCGGACCTTCGCGGACGAATTTCCATTCGGGATTCCGCGCCACGTCCCGCAGGGCCCCGCGGACCTCGTGGAACACCGGGACGTCCGCGTCCGCGCACTCGAAATAATTGATGAAATCATATTCGCCGGCCGGCGCCGGCTCGGTCAAATTCTTGTAGGTGCGCCGCATCAGGGAGTCGACTCCGGCCGCGGCGGTGAGCGCGTGCCCATCGCTCGCCTTGCGGCCCGATTCGTCATAGCGCGGCAGGAAGTAGGTGTGGCGCTCCATCCAGTCCTTCGTCCACCACTCGGCCGATTTTTTGGTGGGGAGTAGGAACGCGTTGGGCATCACGGTCCCCGGCTGCTGGAGGACGCGGTGGGCGTAGGCGAGGTTGTGCATCAGGTTGCCGGTGTAGAGCGTCGGACGGACGACGCCGCTCAAAATTTGCAGATCGATCTCCGGGCCCAGGAGGCACGCCAGGCCGGCGCAGAGCTCTGCCACCGGCGCTGAGGTCTCCGCGGCGACGTGCACCACCGCCCCGGCGTGCAGCAGCCCGTCGTCCGCCATGTCGCCGGGAGTGCCGGGGGTGGCGCCAATCCGGCGCAGATAGGCGATCGCCCGCGGCGGATCGCCGTTCCCGGGCTCGAATTCGCTCCGCAGCTCCAGGCGCTCGGCGAGCGCGGGCACGTCGGCCCCGGCGACGGCGTCCAGGGCACCGGCGGGCACGTGTAGACAGAGATAGGCACCGTAACGGATCGGCTCGTTGGACCGGACGTCGTCAGCTCTCATGGTCACCTCCCGGGCTCCGATGATAGGAACGGGTGAGATCCCAAGTCCAATGCATTGTTCTTGGCCCACCCATGCGTAATACTGATGGGTCATGGAGCTCGATCACGTCGAGGCGTTCGTGGCCATCGTCCGCAAGGGGGGCTTCACGCGGGCGTCGGCGGCCCTGCACCTGTCGCAGCCCGCGATCAGCCGGCGCGTCCATCTCCTGGAGCACGAGCTCGGCGCGCCGCTGTTCGAGCGCCTCGGCCGCGGCGTGGTCCTCACGGAAGCCGGCCGCGCCTTCCTGCCGCACGCCGAGGCGCTGCTGGCGTCGATGCACGACGGGCTCGAGGCGGTAGCGGCGCTGCGCGGCGCCGACCGGGGCGCCGTCACCCTCGCGGTGGTCGGCACCCTGGCCAGCACCACCCTCTCCGAGCGCCTGCGGGAGCTCCGCGAGGCCTATCCCGGCATCGATCTCCGGCTGCGGACGGCGCTCAGCGCGGAGGTGAGCGCGCTGGTGCTGCGCGGCGACGCGGCGCTGGGATTGCGCTATGAGATCGATCCGCACCCGGACCTGGCGTCGGCGGTGGTCCACGAGGAGCGGTTGATTCCGGTCTGCTCGCCCCACCACCGCTTCGCCCGCAAGAGGCGCGTTTCGCCGCGGGAGCTGGCCGGCGAAAGATGGATCGGATTTCCCGCCCGGCCGGACGTGGCGAGCGAGCCCTACTCCTCGGCCTTCGAGGGGCGTCTCGCCGCCTGCGGCCTGGGCGGCGCCGAGATCGTCCCCATCGACAGCCTGACCGCGCAGAAACGCATGGTGGAGGCCGGTTTCGGCCTCGCGCTGCTCCCCGAGAGCAGCGTCGGCGAGGAGCTCCGCGCGGGGACGCTCCGCCCACTGCCCGCGCCCGCCATGAAGGTCACCATCCCCATCGTGCTGATCCATCGCCGGCGGGCGTTCCAGAGCGGCGCCACGCGCGCGCTGATGGCGATGCTCACAGTGTGGCCGCGGGTGGATTGAGATCGCGATCATATGGACACGATGGTGTCGCATAAGTCTGGCAGGAGCGCTCCCGCCCCTCGGAGCGACCTCTGTCGGCCTAACACGCCGGCCCGAGGCTCCATCCGCTCACTTGCTTATGCGACACTCCAAATGGCATTGACGCGAATACGGCTCAGCGGTAGCCTATAACTAAGTTGTGCGGCAAAGGAAGGCAAGAGTCATGAGTAAGCAAAAATTTTCAAGCAGCGGTGAGCTTCGTAAGAAGGAGCAGGAGCTTCTCGCAGAGGGTTACAGGATTGCCGAGAAGGAAGACCTCCGTCCGGGTGAATACAGGACAACCATGGTGACAGATCGTGGCGATAAGATAGGCGCAGCCATGTTTATCCTTGAATGGGTTGAGTTCGACTCTGGATCGCATTAGTGGGAGCTCGTTGCCTATGCCCTTGGTGCGGCCGCCGCAAGCAAGAAACTCCATCAGGAAGGCCCTATACGGCCTTCTTGACAAGCCTATTAAGAGATCAGAGGTGGATAAACTCTGGACATTTTTTGAATCTCAGTGTGCCTACTGTGGTGGCTTTCTTGATAGGTCGCGACGTGAAGGTCACGCGGATCATCTAGTTTCCGTCACCTTAGGTGGAAGCAATAGCCTGTCAAACTTTGCATTGTCGTGCGGCCAGTGCAACGGCGACTACAAACGAGATATGGACTGGGAGTCATTTCTAGCCCAAAGAAACTCAGATCCTCAAATCCATAGTGAACGACGACAGAAAATCCTGGGATGGATCGAACTGCATAAGGGGAGCGTACCTCATCGAGACCCAGCCCTCGTAAAGTTGGTAGAATCCCAGGTGGCTAAGGTTTTTGAGCACTTCAACCAAGCGGTTAACGACGTACGAGCCGCAAGAAAGCCGCACAACCCGGCCAATCGAGCGGACGGAAACCGCAAACAGCGCGGCTCCCGCCGCTCATTGGCGTAGCGTTAGGCGGCAGTGCACGATTTGCGACCTGCATCAGTCCAAGGAAAAACGTCATGGCCAAGTACCTGATCTCCTTTCCTAGTGCGGCGATGGTCGTGCCCGAAGGCCAATGGGAGGCCGTTGGGCGCGACGCCCATGCCGTGATCGACGAGGCCAAGGCAGCGGGCGTCTACGTGTTCGGCGGCGGCATCGACGAAGACGTTCCGCCCGTGCTGGTCTCGGCCGATGGCTCTGTCACCGAGGGCGGCTACCCGTGGGCGCCCCGGCTTGACGGCGGCTTCACAGTGCTCGAACTGCCCTCGCGTGAAGAGGCCGTCGCGTGGGCCGCGCGAATAGCGAAGGCCTGCCGCTGCGACCAAGAGTTGCGGGTCTTTGGGTTCGACCCCCAGTCTTGAGTGCGGCGAGTGCGCGGGTGTGTGCCAGCGCTGCCACGAGTAGGGTTCGTGTGTTCAGCATCTTCTGCGTGGTTCCTACCGTCTGTGGAGGGTCGCCAAACCGCTCCCCAGGCCCGCTCGCCGATCGACAGAACGCATCGGCATGTCTGCGACCTGCCGTCTAACCCGCGCCTCCAGCGGACGCTTACCGCCGTTTCAAGCTATAATGGTCT
>DASXJP010000264.1:0-24975 GCA_036497345.1 Thermoanaerobaculia bacterium | reverse complement strand
CGGAAAGCGAGGCCGTCTTGACCGGCGCGGAATAGTCGAACGCCGCGTCGGCCTGGAGCTTCAGGCGCGGGCTGATGAAGCCGATGCCGGCGGAGTAGTGGATCTCGTCCTTGCCGGGCCGGAAAGCGGCTTGAAGGCCGGGGACGCTGCCGACGTAGCGGAGGCGGTGGTCCGGATCGTACCAGGACCCGATGCGGGCCGCGAGCAACGACCGGCGCAACGGGAAATTCCGCTCGAACCCGAGATGGATCTCGTTGGCGTCGTCCACCTTGAAGCGGAGGTCCGTGGCCGGATTCGGCAGCAGCAGGAGGATGTTGACGATGCTCCGGTTGAGGTCGGAATACTGGACCCGTACGTAGTCCAGGGTCACCGTGGTCAGCTCGGTGGGCTGGACTGCCGCCCCCAGGCCGAAGACGTCCGGGACTTTGTACCGCGCGGGCTTGGTGTCGTTGTGGGCGCTAGAGGGGGCCAGAGGCCCACGGATGTAGGTCGCGTCGAGATCGAAGTCGGGACCCTGCCGGTAGACTCCGCCGAAGCTCCAACTGTCCGTGACGTGCCACAGGAAGCCGGCGTTGAAGCCGATCTTCCGGTCGTCTCCCTTCTGGATCTGGGTATCGACCAGGTTTTCGGGGGTGTAGAGAGGCGGTCCGAAAAGCCCTCCGGGGCCGGTGTCTGGAGCACGGTTGTCGTAGCGGTCGGTCCGTGACCGCAGCGAGAAATCGTAGGCGGAGACCCCGGCGCCCAGGGATAGTTGATCGGTCACGCGGAAGGCGGCCGAAAGCCCGAAGTTGACGATCATGAGGTCGAAGGAATTGATCTTCGGCCGGGTGCGTGCCCCTTCCTCGTCCGTGGTCGCGGGCCTGGTGAAGACCCCGTCCGTCTTGAAATCTGCCTCGTAATTCGCGAGCTCGTGGCGATAGAGCGCCACCGCCCAGCGCCGGCCGGGGTAGACCGCCGAGAGGAAGGAGAGGCCGGTCACGGTGCTCTCGGCGTGTCCGATCCGCAGCCCGGCCACGGTGTCGACCCCCTCTCCCGTCGGAGACCCATAGAGGCGCCCGCCGTCGGTGAAGGTGTGCTGGTAGCTCCAGTGGCGGGCCTCGAGGGAGACCTCGGGCTTGGAGAGGATGGTCAGGCCGGCCGGGTTGGCGTAGGCCGCGGTCGCGTCGTCGGCCAGCCCCAGAAAGGCACCGCCCAATCCGAGGCTGCGGGCGCCCGGAGTGGAGAAGTTGAACTGGACGCCCGCGTTCACCTCGGCGGTGGTCTGCGCGAACGCTCCGCCGGCCACGGCCAGAAATGTCCAGCAGACCCCCAGAATGCTTGCGCGGATTCGGCCTTTCATCGGCGGTTCCCGGTCGAGGCTTGGTGAAAATCCAAGAGACTATGATACACTGATCACTGAAGTTTCGCAATCCAGGACACCCTGTCAATGGACGGAAAGACGGATCGAGGACTTCCCCGCGGGCTCGGACAAACGAGACGGCTCTTCGTGGCCGTGGTGTCCGCGGGCGGGCTGCTCCTGGCGTCCGTCACGCCCGGCATGTCCGCGGCTCCTGCGGGAAAGAAGCCCGAGGAGTTCAAGAGCGCGATCAAAGCCCAGGACAGGAATGATTGGAAGGTGAGCGTCGAGCTGATGCGGCAGGCGCTCGCCAAGAAGCCGGAGGACGGCGAGCGGGTCCGCATCTACGGCACGCGGTACGAGGATTACCTCCCTCATTACTATCTCGGCTTTGCGCTCTACAAGCAGGGGGATTGCGCCGGGGCGCGCGGGGAGTGGGAGCAGTGTCTGAGCATCGGGGCCGTGCAGGCGACCGCGGAGAATGAAGCCCTCCTCGGCTATCTGGCGCAGTGCCAGAACGGGGCTCCCCGGCAGCGCTCAGTCGAGGTCCAGGTAGATCCGCCGTTCCTGCGGGCTGAATTCCTTCCGGGACAACCGCGCGCGGGCCTGCGCGATCAGATCCCGGATCTCCATCGGCTCCAGCCGGATGGTGCCGTCTGCGTCGGTGACGGCGAGCAGCCTGCCATCCCGGCTGAACGTCAGGTCGGCGATGTCTCCCAAGTGACCGCGGAGGGCGAGCAGCTCTCTGCCCTTCGCGACGTCCCAGAGCCTGAGGGAGCCGTCGGAGCCGGCGCTTGCCAGGCGGTGGCCGACGGGGCTGAAAGCGATCGCCCACACCGCCGAGGTGTGGCCCTCGAAAGCGAACAGCTCCCGCCCGCTCGACACCTCCCATAATTTCACCGAGCGGTCCAGGCCGGCGCTCGCCAGGAGGCTGCCGTCCGCGTTGAACGCCAGACGCAGAACGCCGGTGCGATCACCTGGGAAGCTCCGGCACTTGTGGGTGCCGGCAATTTCGCAGAGAGCGATGGTGCCGCTGGCTCCCGCCAGGGCGAGCAGCTTGCCGTCAGGGCTGAATTCCAAGTCGGAGATGGGAAGGTTTTGATTGACGATCATCCGATGACCGCCGGTGGCGAGATCCCGGAGATCGACGGCACCTCCCAGATGCGCGGTCGCCAGGCGCTGTCCGTCCGGTGACAACGCCACCGCGGTCAGAGTATCTCGATCCCGGATCGCGGTCACCTCCCGGTGGGATGGCACGTCCCAGACCTGCGCCGTGCCGTCTCTCCCTTCCAGGGCCAGCCGGTGTCCTGCCGCGTCGAGCCTTGCCCTGACTCGCAGGGAGCCGCCCGAAGCAATCCCGGACAGACGCGCGGGAAAGGCGGCGAGCCGGTCTCCCCGCAGGCTCCAGAGGATCGCCTGGCCCGTGCTGCCGGTCGTGACCAACTGCTGCCGGCTGTAGACCGGCTCGGGGCGAATGGGAGGGAAGGCGTTCCACAGGGTCACCTCCCCCTTCCGGTTCTCGGATTTGATCCGGGTGAGCTCGCCAACGGTCGCGAGCCAGCCCGTACGGGGGTTGAAGACGGCGCGGACGAGCGGACCGCTCTCCGGGGAAAGGGTGCGGATCTCGATGCCCAGGCTCGTGTCCCAGAGCCTGGCGGTGCCGTCGAAGCTCGCGGTCGCCAGGCGCTCGCCGTCGGTGCTGAAGCTGACGTCCCAGACCCAGTCCGAGTGCCCGCGGAAGATCTGGATCACATTGCCGGTCCCCAGGTCCCAGATCCGGGCCGCGTTGTCCTGGCACGCGGTGGCGAGCTCTCCGTGAGGGCCGAACGCCACTCGCAGCACGGGATCCGGATGGACGAGAGGCGTCCGCAACGGCCGGCCGGAGCCGGCGTCCCACAGGAGCACCCAGCCGTCGTTGCCGGCGCTCGCCAGGGCCTTGCCGTCCGGGCTGAAGGCGACGTCCCAGACCTCGCTGGAGTGCCCGCCGGCGAAGGTCCCGATCTTCCTGCCCGTGGCGGCATCCCAAATCGCCGGCTCGGCGGCGTCGGTGGCGACGGCCAGGCGAGCCCCGTCCGGGCTGAAGGCGAGGGCGTTGACCTCATCCCCTCCCGGCTGCCAGGCGGCCAGGACCTTGCCCGTGCCGGTGCTCCAGACGGTGACCTGATCGTCGACGTCCCCGGCCGCCAGGCGGCTGCCGTCCGGGCTGAAAGCGGCGCTGTTGAACGGGACGCCGGAGTGGCCGAGAGCCCGGAGCCGCCGTCCGGAGTCGGTCTCCCAGAGGCTCATCCAGCCGTCCTCGCCCGTGGCGGCGAACTGTTTGCCGTCGGGGCTGAAGGCGAAGGCGTGAGCCGTATGGGAGGCGATGGGGACCGCGGCGACCTTGCGGAGCGCCGCGGCGCCCACGGCTTCGTGCAGAGCGGCCTCGACCTCCGGAGCCGAGGAGTGCCGGCTGGCTTCGAGAGCCAGGCGCAGGCCGAGATCGGGGTCCACGTCGGCCTTGGAGACGGCGGCGAGCGCCAGCCCCCGCGAGAAGTAGATCTGCCTCTGCCGCCAGGCGTAGATCGCCAGGGCCGTCACCGCGACCACCAGGAGGACGAGGCCCGCGGCCACCACCCGGAGCCGCCGTGCCTTGCGGACCTCCTCGGCCGCGGCGGCCTTCTCCGATTCGCTGAGGAATTCCCGTTCCAGGGGCGACAGGAGCTCGCCCGCCTCCCTGGCCCTGCGGGCGGCCTCTTCGAGGCGCAATCCCCGATAGAGGAAACTGGGATCATGCCCCGCGTCGCGCCAGGCCTGGGCGTTGGCGGTGAGGCGGGCGATAAAGGAGGGCGCCGCCCGTTGGTTGGAGCGCAGGATGGGATCGATGAAGCGGTCGTGGGCCAGCTCGTACCAGGTGCCGCCCCGGGCGAGCTCGGCACGCACCAGGTGCGAGCCCACCAGCTCGTCGACCGCCGCGTTCCGCAGCCCGCCGCTGGCCTCGGGCTCGTGGCTGACCTGGCCGCGGATGCGGGTCGGGGTGATCAGCGCCGTGCCGAACCAGCGGCGGATCTGCGCCTCGGGCACGCCGGTCTTCTCACAGGCGCGCCGGATCGCCGATTCGTAGAATTCCTCCAGCGCCCGGTCGGGGTCTCCCGACTCCCGGCGGTCGTCCTCGGTGATCGTGCCGCCCGGCTTGCTTCGGAGGTTCTCCCAGAGCTGGAAGCAGACGACCTGGAGCTGCACCGGCTCGACGAATTCTCCCGGCATGGTGTCCTGTTGCCCCGCGATGCGCACCCGGGCGAGGTCGTCGACCAGCAGCTCGGCGACGCCGGGCTCGAAGGGGCGCCCCGCGGCCAGCGCCGGCTTTCTGACGGCGCCCACGGCGTCCTGGCGGCGCAGCGACTCCAGCCGGAAGCGGGTGCGGAGCTGGCCGGGGAGCAGGGGAGCGTAGGGATCGAGCTCCGCCAGGCGGTCCTCGCGCAGAGCGAGGACCACCGACAGGGCGGAATCTTGCAGGAGCGCCTGGCGGAGCTGCTGGAAGAAGCCTCGGCGCTCCGGCCAGCGCTCCGGGAAATGGGTCAGGATCTCCTCGAATTGATCGAGGATGAGGACGCTGGGAGGGGCCGCCCTGCCCCGCGGGCGCGAGACCGCCCGCAGGAACGCGGCGAGGGAGCAATCTTGCAGCTTCTGGGGGTCGGCCTTGGTGCCCGCCAGGATCCAGAGAGCATTGAAGGTATAGACGTTGGCGGGCGTGACTCCGGCCGGCAGATCGCCGCCGACGCGCACGACGGGGAGCACCTTGAACCCCTTCCGGCGCAGCCCGGGGATCAGCCGGGCGTTGACCAGAGAGGTCTTGCCCGCGCCGGACGGCGAATAGAACACGACGATGCGCTCGGAGATGACGAGAGAGAGGAGGGCCTCCGCCTCGCGGTCGCGGCCGGTGAAGCGGGCGGCGTCCCGGATCTGGAACGCGTATGGGCCCACGTAGGGGTTCTTCGCCGCCTCAGCCTCGGCCACCGGCGTCTCCCAACCGATTCTTGAGCTCGCGCAGGAAATCGCGCACGCTACCCCAGTACACCTCGATCTGCAGCTCCTGGCAGCATCCTTCCATGTAGGCTCGCAGCTCCTCCGTGCGCGGAGCGTCGTCCTCGCTCGGGTCGATCTGGAGGACGGCGATGCGCCCCCGGCGCAGGTCCTTGAGATGGGCGATCAGGCCGCGCAGGAGCACCCGGCAGTCGAGCCGGCGCACGTCGTAGCCGAGGAAGAGCAGCATCGCCTCGGTGAGCTTGCGCTTGAAGTGCAGCGGCAGGAGCTTGGGCTCGGCGGAGATGGCGCGCAGGAAGTCGAGGTGATCGTCCTCGGTCAGAACGAAGGAGGTCGGGTCCTCGTCGTTGCCGTACATGTGAAAGACGAGCGGCTCCTGGGGGGTCCCGCTCAGCGTCTCGTACTCCGGCGGCAGCGTGGTGGCGTCCTCCCGCCAGCGGCAGCGCTCGACCTTGGGCTTCTTTCCCTGCCAGCGCAGGGCCGCCGCCTGGAAGGTGTCGAAGTTGGTGGTGGCGTAGGTCGAGATCTTCAGCCCGGCCAGCAGGCGGTGTGGCTCGTCCGCGTCCTTGTCGAAGTGGCGCTCGGCGAGCCGGTCGATCACCTCCGAGAGGCGCAGCCCCTCGTAACGCTTGCGCTCGTTGATCTGCTCGCGGTGGAGGAGCTCCTCGGTGAGCAGCGCGGGGAGGCGGTCCTGGGGGAAGCCGCGCCCCTCCTTGGTCTCCACGAACTGGGCGACGGCCGGCAGGTCGGTGCGGCCGTCGAGGGGGAAGCCGTCGTACTGGGATGCCCAGAGCTCGGCGATCTCGGCCGCGGACGGCAGCAGGCCGCGGCAGACGCCGGGGCCAAGGAAGGGGACGAAGTTGTCCGATTGGATGCGGGCGAGCAGGGCCGGCCATTTGACGGTCGAAGCGCCGCCGGCGCCCGCGGTGACGGCGGGCGGTGTCCTGGGCTCCCAGAGCAGGCCGTCGCGCAGGCGCATGAAGAGGACGGGCGTCCCCCATTCGTCGCTGTCCCGCCGGGAGAGGCGGAGCTGTTGGCGCGCCTCGTTGGCCGCGCGGTCGACGGTGCCGCCGCGGGCGAGATTGCTGTAGAAGTAGGCGCAGAAGCTCCGCGCCGCCTCGAAGCTGATCGATTGCCGCATCGCCACCACCGCCGGGACGCCGCGGCGCACCAGGCCCGGGCCGAGGCCGGAGAGCGGCGCGCCGCTCGACTGCATGCCGCCGTGGCAGGCGATCAGGGTGACCAGACGGAGGTCGCGGAGCCCCTCCACGATCTGGGCGAAGGACTCCTCGTCGACGAAGTCCGCCTTGTGGCCCTCGGCCGTTCCCTCCTCCGCTTCCAGCACCAGGCTCGCCGTGGCGCGCGCCGGCAGGAGCAGCCCGTGCGCCTGGAGATGGAGGGCGTGGAACCCGCCCGCCACCAGCCGGTCGCGCAAGCGGGCCGCGGTCACCGGTCCGTCGAGGAGCTCCCAGACCATCAGCCCGGTGAGCGGCTTCAGGGCCTCGTCGATCGACCTCCGGGCCTCGTCGCGGTCCATCGCCGGCAGGCCGAGCTCCGCCAGGTTGGACGGGTCGGCGGCGGCGACCAGCAGGCGGGGAACCTCGCGGACGGCGGCTCCGGGGGGCTCGGGCACGGCGCAGTCGCGGGAGAAGGCGATTTCGCGCGAGCAGCCGAAGGTGATGGACTTTCTGGAATCGTAGAGCAGCTCCCAGCGCAGGGTATGGAGCTCGGCGGGCGCGGTGTCCGCGACGCGCAGACGGAGGCGGAGGAGCTTGTCCTCGTGGCGGGCCACGGCCAGGGCTTCCCGGTAGCCGGAGAGCAGGTCGCTGTCCGGCGGCAGGAGGGCCGCGAACAGCTCGGTGCCGTACTGGAGCGGACCGAGGGAGGCGCGCAGGCGCTGGAGCGCGGCTTCGTCGAGCGTGGGACGACCCGAGTAGACGCGGCCGTCCAACGTGAGGCTCGCCTGGTCGGGAGCCGTGAGGGACAGCTCGCAGTCGAGATACTCCGGGAGGCTCAAGCCGGGACCTCCCGCGCCAGAGCGTCCACCCGCAGCCGCGCCGCGGGGTCCCCGAGGACCGCGTAATTGCGCGCGTCGTTCCGCTCCACCCAGAGCGTCTCGAGCTCCCCTTCGGGGATCGGGAGGCCGTAGCCGGCCCGCTCCAGCAGGTCGCCGAGCGCCGCCGAGAGCATGGCGAAGCGCTGGCGGAAATCCCGCACCGCGTGCCCCACCGGCCACCCCTCGAGGATGGCTCCGAGGGTGTTCTGGAACGGCAGGAGCTGCGCCCGGCCCGAGGCGCCCTGGATGGAGTAGCTCCAGGCGCGCTCGACGTGCCCCAGCACCGCCAGGGCGCCGCCTCCCGGATGGGCGAGGAGGCGCTGCGGCAGCCGCGCGACGAAGGGCCCGGGGGCCAGGGCCGGCGGCGGCTTGCCGGGCTCGTGGAGGAAGTCGTCCCGCTCCGGCGTGCCGGCGCCGAAGCAGGCGAAGTGGAAGCAGACCATGCCGTGGACGCGGGCGTCGGCCGCCAGGTCGTCGCCGGAAAAGCCCTGCACGGCCCCGCCGGGCCGGAGCGAGTCCTGGCAGACCAGCGCCCCCTGCTTCGCCCTCTGCTCCGGGTGCCCGTTGGGTAGGCCCAGGCCGTGCGTGGCGCTGAAGAGCAGCGCCGGAGGCGGCGTCCCCGCCGGCGGCGAGAAGACCTCGGCGAGGTTGGCCCGGGTCGCGTCCGCCGCGAGGAGAGTGCGCGTCGCGAATCCCCGCTGCGCCGCCACCTCGGGTTGGGCGGGCTCGTCGCCGTCCGCCGGGATGCCTTCGGCGAGCGGGCGGACGAGATCGTCGGCGCTCATCTCGGTCGCGGGGTCCTGATCGTGCCGCGTGCCGAAGAAGACCGCCTCACGCCCGTTGGGCGCTTTCGCGCCGGTCTCATATTCGATCACGCTGTCGGCGTACTGCCGGTATTCGTCGGGACTGTCGAAGCTGAGGCGTCCGGCGGCGTACTCCACCGAGAGGAGGCTCTGGAAATCGAAGGGGATGCGCTCGGGGCCGCCGGCGAGCAGGACGTAGTAGGGGACGCGATGCGGCAGCACGCTCCCCGGCTCCGCGTGATGCCGCGCGAGCCAGGAGCGCCACTCCTCGCCGGAGCGATACTCCAGCACCTTGACCTTGCCGTGCCCCAGCGTCCGCTCCCGGTGAGCCACGAGCGGGGCCAGCGCGTCGCGGACCGCCGCCGGCTCGGATTCATGGAACACCACGGCCCAACCGGCCTGGGCGGGATCTTGGGCGTCGACCCCTTGCGGAAGCCCCCAATGGGCCGACTGGAGCCGTCGCACGACCCCTCGCAGCCAGCTCAGGAGCCCGGGCTTCTCCTCCGTCCCGGACGTCCCACCGTGGAGGCGGGCCAGGACGCGGGCGAGATCGGCGGGCCTCACCAGGGGCTCGCCCGTGATCCCATCCAACCCATTCAGAAAGAGACCGGTTCCGGCCAATCGAGCACCTGTTCGGGATTGAAGCGTTTCAGCGATTCTAGCACGCAGGGAAGGCTACAGCTGCCCCCGCACCAGCGGCGCCAGCAACCGCAGCAACTGTAGCTTCCAGACTTTCCCCCGGGGGACGCCGGGGTAGGGCTCCGTGGCCCCTTCCTGCCGATCTTGATTTTCCCCTCTATGGCGCGTACGTGGCCACGTAGGCCCCCGAGGCCGCGGGGAACACCGCGTAGGTGATCCCCTTGATCGTCTGCGTGGTGAAGGTCACCGGGCTGCCGTTCGCGGTGAGGCTCGCGAGGGTGCCGGCCGGGGTGGTGGCGGGGAGCAGGGCCTGGAGGCCGTTCGCTCCCGTGGCGGCGGTGATGGTGAAGCTCAGGGCGCTGCCGCTCCAGGTGTGCCCGCTGAATTTGGAGCCGTTGCGGCCGTCGATCCAGGTGAGCATCTGCTTGGCGGAGACGATCGGCACCCCCCGCTCCCGCGCCGAGGCCAGGATGGCGTCCGAGCCGGCGTGGCTGGCCGTGTCGGTGTGCATGTTGGCCGTCAGCACCGCGTAGTAGCCGGTGGCGCCCAGGGCGTTGTCGAGCAGGGTGTCGATGGTGAAGGGGAACGTCTGCCCGGACTCGTCGGTCATCTGGGTGGTGGCCTGGTAGACGTCGATCCGCGTGCCGTCGGTGTCGGCGAAGCGCATGGGCATCCCCGAGCCGGTGAACAGGCCAGGACGGTCCTGGATCCAGCTCCCCGGCCAGTAGTAGTAGTTGGTGTCCAAGCGCATCCCGAGCGCCGATCCCCTTGAACCCTGGAAAGCGTCTCGCTGATGCCGATATAGCAGGGAGCGCATAAGCCGTCAAGCGACAGCTTCGCGGCTCCGCCGCCGGGCCCGGCAACCCTCTTGCAGCGTTTCAACGGCGGGGGAGCCGCACTGCGGCAACCCTATCTCAGAAGTAGCACTACCCTCGAAGAAAATGGCTAGCGCGAGGGACGAAGGGCTGGTATCATCGTCGCAGTGCGGCATAAAGGCCCTTCGGGGCCGGCCCGCTCAAGTCAAAAAGGGAGAGGACCCATGGCGAAGGAGCTGGAGCAGATCAGCGAGCTTGAATCCAGGAAGGTGGCGGAAGCCTCCCGCGAGACCGAATGGAAGCAGCCGAGCTTCCTGCGGGAGATGTTCCTCGGCAATTTCCGTCTCGACCTGATCCACCCATACCCGCTGCCGGCGGAGGAGCGGCCCGAGTTCGCCGCCTTCTACAACGCCGTCAGGGAATTCCTGCGCGACGAGGTGGACCCGGTGGAGATCGACACCACCGGCGAGTATCCCGAGCACGTGGTCGACGGCCTGCGCAAGCTGGGCGCGTTCGGCATGAAGATCCCCAAGAAGTACGGCGGCCTGGGGTTCACCAACGTCGAGTACCAGAAGGTGATGCAGCTCCTGGGCTCGATCGACGGCAACCTCTCGGCCCTGCTCTCGGCCCACCAGTCGATCGGCGTGCCGCAGCCGCTCAAGCTGTTCGGCTCGGAGACGCTGAAGAAGAAGTACCTGCCGCGCTGCGCCGCGGGGGACATCTCGGCCTTCGCGCTGACCGAGCCGCAGGTGGGCTCCGATCCGGCGCGCGTGCAGACCACCGCCGAGAAGACCCCCGAGGGGGACTACGTTCTCAACGGCGAGAAGCTCTGGTGCACCAACGGCACCATCGCCAAGCTGCTGGTGGTGATGGCGCGCGATCCCAAGTCCAAGAAGATCAGCGCCTTCGTGGTCGAGGCCAACTGGCCGGGCGTGAAGGTCGAGCACCGCTGCCACTTCATGGGGCTGCGGGCGCTCGCCAACGCCGTGATCTCCTTCAAGAATGTCCGCATCCCGGCCGAGAACCTGATCGGCGAGGAGGGGAGGGGGCTGAAGATCGCCCTCACCACCCTCAACGACGGCCGCCTGTCGATCCCCAACGGCTCGGTGGGCACCTCCAAGCTCTGCCTGGAGATCTGCCGCACCTGGGCCAACGAGCGGGTGCAGTGGGGCCGGCCGGTGGGCAAGCACGAGGCGATCGCCCACAAGATCGCCGACATGGCGGCCACCACCTTCGCCATGGAGTCGATCGTGGCCCTCGCCACCGAGATGTCCGACCGCGGCGGCTACGACATCCGCCTGGAGGCGGCGGCCTGCAAGGAGTGGAATTCGGACCGCACCTGGGAGATCGTGGACGACACCATGCAGATCCGCGGCGGCCGGGGCTATGAGACCGCCACTTCGCTCAAGGCGCGCGGCGAGGCGCCGATCGCCGTCGAGCAGATGATGCGCGACTATCGGATCAACAAGATCTTCGAGGGGTCGTCCGAGATCATGCACCTGTTCATGGCCCGCGAGGCGGTGGACAAGCACCTGCAGGTGGCCGGCGCGATGATCGATCCCGAGAAGAGCGTGGCCGAGAAGCTCTCCGAGCTGCCGAAGATCTCCTCCTTCTACGCGTCGTGGTATCCCACCCGCTGGCTGGGCTGGGGGCAGTGGCCGCGCTACCAGGAGTTCGGGGCGCTGGCGACCCATCTGCGGTTCGTGGAGCGCAACACCCGGCGGCTGTCGCGCCAGATCTTCCACGGCATGATCGCCTACCAGGGCAAGCTGCAGAACAAGCAGGCGTTCCTCTTCCGGCTGGTGGACGTGGCCAACGAGCTGTTCGCGATAGCGGCCTCGGTGACCCGGGCGCACGCCATGGAGAAGGCGGGGCACCAGGAGGCGGCCAACGCCGCCGAGCTGGCCGACCTGTTCTGCCGCAACGGCCGCCGCAAGGTGCTCCGGCTCTTCCACGAGCTGTGGGCCAACGACGACGTCCGCAAGTACAAGGTGGCCCTGCGGGTGCTCGACGGCAAGCACGCCTGGCTGGAAGAGGGCGCGCTGACCCTGCGCGAGCGCCATCAGGCGGCGCTGAAGCCGGCGGCGGTCGAGCCCGCCAGCCCCGATCCGGTGCCGATCCCGAAGGTGCGGCCGATCGGCACGCACTGAGCCCTCACCCCCTGACCCCTCTCCCGACCCGGGAGAGGGGACATGCCCTTGCAGTACATCTCGGTGGCCGTGGCGGAGAGCCCTCTTTTTTCAGAAATTCCTTTCGGATGTCCCGATTGGGGGTAGACTGGCTCTGACGCATGCCCCCCACTCGACGGAAGACGCGCGCATCTCCACGCAGGGAGACCGAACCGGCAGTCCCATCGGCTCCGGAGGAGAGCGGCGTGGAAGCGGCGGGCTCCCCCTTCCCCGTCGTCGGCGTCGGCGCCTCGGCCGGCGGGCTCGAGGCCTTCACCCAGATGCTCGGCGCGCTGCCGGCCGATACCGGCATGGCCTTCGTGCTCGTGCAGCACCTGGCGCCCAGGCACCCCAGCCTGTTGACGGAGATCCTGGCCCGGGCCACCACGATGCCGGTCACGGAAGCCCAGGATGAGACGCGGGTGGAGCCGAACCGCGTCTACGTCATCCCTCCGGACCGCGACATCGTCATCTCGCGGGGGGTCCTGCAACTGCGCCCCCGGGAGAGAGCGCGCGGCCAGCACCGGCCCATCGATCTCTTCCTCCGCTCCCTGGCCGCGGACCAGAGAGACCGGGCGATCGGCGTGATCCTCTCCGGCACCGCCACCGACGGCACCTTCGGCCTGGAGGAGATCAAGGCCGAGGGGGGGATCACCTTCGCTCAGGACGACACGGCCCAGCAGAGCAGCATGCCGCGCAGCGCCATCGCCAGCGGCTGTGTGGACTTCGTGCTCCCCCCGGCCGGGATCGCCCGGGAGATCGGGCGCATCGCGCGGCACCCGCACGTGGCCCGGGCGGCGGCGGCCAGGCCCGCGGCGCTCGCGGGCGAGCCGGACCTCGACAAGGTCCTGGAGATCGTGCGCAAGGTCACGGGCGTCGACTTCACCCACTACAAGGCGGGCACCCTCCACCGCCGCGTCAGCCGCCGGATGATCCTCCACAAGGTGGAGGGGATGCGGGACTATCTGCGCTTCCTGCGCAAAAATCCCGCGGAGGTGGAGGCCCTCTACCAGGACATCCTCATTCCCGTGACGAGGTTCTTCCGCGACCCGGGGGCGCTCGAGGCGCTCAAGGCGACGGTCCTGCCCAGGCTGTTCAAGGACCGCTCCCGGCACGAGCCGCTGCGCGTCTGGGTGCTGGGCTGCTCGACCGGCGAGGAGGCCTACTCTCTCGCGATCACCTTCGCCGAATTCGCCGAGGCCCGGGGCAGCCGCCTCCCGGTCCAGGTCTTCGCCACCGACCTCAACGCGGCGGGCATCGAGAAGGCCCGCGCGGGCGTATATCCGAAGAGCATCGCGCACGACGTCTCGCCGGAGCGCCTGCGGCGCTTCTTCGCGGAGGTGGACGGCAGCTACCGCATCAGCAAGACGATCCGCGACATGTGCGTGTTCGCCCGGCACAACGTGCTGACCGACCCGCCCTTCTCCCAGATGGACCTCATCAGTTGCCGCAACCTGCTCATCTACCTGGAACCGGCGCTGCAACAGAAGGTCGTGCCGCTCCTGCACTACGCCTTGAAGCCGGCCGGCTTCCTCCTGCTGGGGAGCTCGGAGACGATCGGCTCCTACCGCGACCTCTTCGAGGCGGCGGACGCCAGGCACAAGACCTATGCCAAGAAATCCTCCATCCGCCGGTTGAACTTCGGCCCGGCCGCCGGCTTTCCCCAGGAAGGGGGAAAGCCCAGGCATGGGCCGGCCCGTTTGCAGACCGGGGCCGACGTGCGGAAAGAGGCGGACCGCATCCTCCTGGCGCGCTACGTCCCGCCCAGCGTGCTGGTCAACGCCGATCTGGAGATCCTGCGGTTCCGCGGCGACACCGGGCCCTATCTGGCGCCGGCGCCGGGCAAGGCCAGCCTGAGTCTCCTCCGGATGGCGCGGCCGGGGCTGACGGCCGCGCTGCGGGCCGCGATCAGCAAGGCCAGGAAAGAGGCCGCCCCGGTCCGCGAGGAGGGATTGCAGCTCGATTCCGGTGGCGGCGCCAGGGAAGTCGACCTGGAGGTGGTTCCCGTGCGGGGAAGCCCGGCCGGGGAAGGCGGCTTCCTGATCCTCTTCGAAGAGCCCACCCCAATCTCTCCTCCGGACGGGAAGCGAGCCAGGAGCAAGGCCGCGAGACCCCAGACCAAGGCCGCCACGAGAGTGGAGGCGGCCCAGGGAGAGACCGCTCGCCTGGCGCGGGAGCTGGCCGCCACCCGCGAATACCTCCAATCGGTGATCGAGCAGCAGGAAGTCGCCAACGAAGAGCTCCAGTCCGCCAACGAGGAGGTGCAGTCGGCCAACGAGGAGCTGCAGAGTATCAACGAAGAGCTGGAGACCTCCAAGGAGGAGATCCAGTCGAGCAACGAAGAGCTGGCCACGGTCAACGACGAGCTCCAGAACAGCAACGCGGAGCTGGGCCTGCTCAACAACGACCTGTTCAACCTCCTCAGCAACATCCAGACGGCCATCGTCATCGTCGGGCCGAGCCTGTGCGTGCGGCGCTTCACGCCGATGGCGGAAAAAAACCTCGGTCTGACTCCCTCCGACATCGGCCGGCGGATCGGCGACGTCAAGCTCAACCTCAGCCTCTCCGATCTGGAGCCGCTGCTGGCGGAGGTGATCGACACGGCCAGCGCCCGGGAATGCGAGGTCCAGGACAAGCAGGGAAAGTGGTACTCGCTGCGCATTCGGCCCTACAAGACCCTGGAGAGCCAGATCGACGGCGCCGTGATCATGCTGGTCGACGTCGACACGCTGCGGCGGGCGCGCGAATATGCCGAGAGCATCGTGGCCACGGTGCGCGAGCCTCTCCTCGTGCTCGACGCGGACCTCTGCGTGCTGACCGCGAGCCAATCGTTCTATCGCTTTTTCCGGATGACGCCCGAAGAGACGGAGAAGCGCTTTCTCTACGATCTCGGTGACGGCCAATGGAACATCCCCGAGCTCCGCCGGCTCCTGGAGGAGATCCCGTCTCAGGACGACGGCATGGCCGAGTACGAGGTGGAGCAGGAGCTCCAGCACATCGGCCGGAAGACCATGCGGCTCAACGCCCGGCGGCTCTTTCAGGAGAGCGGCCAGAGCGCGTTGACCCTGCTGGTCATGGAAGACGTCACCGCGCGCAAGCAACTGGAAGCCGCCCTGCGCCAGCGCGTCGAGGAGCTGGCCGAGGCCGACCGCAGCAAGAACGAGCTCCTGGCCCTGCTGGCCCACGAGCTGCGCAACCCCCTGGCACCCCTGCGCAACGCCGTGCACCTGCTGGAGTCTCCCAACGCCGGCGCCGGCGAGGCCGAGGCCGCGCGCGGCATGATGAACCGGCAGATCGAGAACATGGCCCGGTTGATCGAAGACCTGCTCGACGTCTCCCGCATCACCCGGGGCGTGGTCCGCCTGCGCCGGGAGCGGGTCGAGCTGGCGGCCGTCCTCGGGCGGGTGGCGGAGCAGATCCGGCACCTCGTCGAGGCGCGCGGCCAGGAGCTGGCGCTGGCGCTGCCCCGCGAGCCGGTCCTTCTCGACGCGGATCCCATCCGGCTGGAACAGATCTTCGGCAACCTGCTGAGCAACGCCTCCAAGTTCACCCCCCAGGGTGGCCACTTGTGGGTGACGGCCGAGCTGGCGAGCAATCGGCAGGGCTCTCCCGGCGAGGTCGTGGTGCGGGTGCGCGACGACGGCATCGGCATGGCTCCGCAGACGCTGTCGCACGTCTTCGACCTGTTCGTGCAGGCGGACCGTTCCTACGATCGTGGGCAGGGGGGGCTGGGGATCGGCCTGACCGTGGCGCAACGCCTCGCCGAGGCGCACGGCGGCGGCATCGAGGCTCACAGCGCGGGGCTGGGACAGGGCAGCGAGCTCGTGGTGCGCCTGCCCGTCCTGCCGCCCGCGAGTGAGAAGCCGGAGCCGCGCGCCGAGCCAAAACATGGCGCGATCGCGGTCCCGAAGCGCTCTGCCGTCCCCGCCGCGCCGCGCCGCGTCTTGGTGGTGGACGACAACGTGGACGTGGCCGAAAGCCTGGCCACGCTGCTGCGCCTGCGGGGACACAAGGTCGCCACCGCCTACGATGGGCCGGGGGCGCTGAAGAAGGCCGGCTCCTTCCATCCCGAGGTCGTCCTGCTCGACATCGGCCTGCCCGGGCTGGACGGCTACCAGGTCGCCGTCCGGCTGCGCCGGCGGCGCCGGACCGCGAACGCGCTGCTCGTCGCGCTGACCGGCTACGGGCAGGAGGAGGATCAGAGCCGCGCGCTCCAGGCCGGATTCGACCGTCACCTGATCAAGCCGGTCAACCCGCGGGTCATCTACGAGCTCCTCGCCCTCCCTGGAGCCGGCGCGGCGAAAAAGCCGGGCAGGGACGGCACGGCGGCCCCCCCTACGCCGCCGCCTCCTCCTTGACCCCGGCCGGGGTGATGAGGGGGCTTCTGCGGTACGATCGCCCCGTGCGCGCCATCCTACCCGCCGATCCCCGCAATCCCACACCCATCGTCGGCGAGCTTCCCGATCCGGTTCCGGAGCCGGGGGAGGTGCTCGTCGCCGTCGAGGCCGCGGGCCTCAATCACGCCGACCTCCACCAGATGCGCGGCAACTATCCGCCTCCCGCGGGGGAGAGCGACGTGCCGGGGCTCGAATGCGCGGGCGTGGTGCTCGAGGGGGAGAAGGGGAGCCCCTGGCAGCCGGGCGCCCGGGTGATGGCCCTGGTGGGGGGCGGCGCTCACGCCACCCGCGCCGCCGTCCCCGCGGGACAGCTCATGCCGCTGCCGGACAACCTCAGCTTCATCGAGGGCGCCGCCATCCCCGAGGCGGCGCTCACCTCCTGGGTGAACCTGGTGGTCGAGGGGGGGCTCCAGGCCGGGGAGACCGTGCTGGTGACCGGCGCCACCGGCGGCATGGGGAGCTTCACCGTGCAGCTCGCCCGCGAGCTGGGGGCGCGCGTGCTGGCCGCCGGCCGCAGCCGGGAGCGGCTGGAGCTGCTGCGCGATCTGGGGATCGACGAGGTCTGCCTGGAGGGGGCCAATCTCGCCGGCCAGGTTCAGGAGGCCACCAACGGCCACGGGGCCGACCTGGTGCTCCACTACACGGCGGGGCCGGAGATCGGCAGCCATCTCGCCGCCCTCGCCAACCGCGGCCGGCTGGTGGTGGTGGGCACGGTGGGGAGCCGCAAGGCGGAGGTGGACCTCGGGCTGATCCTCCGCCGCCGGCTCCAGGTGATCGGCTCGGTGCTGCGCGCCCGCCCGCGCGAGGAGAAGGCGCGGCTGACGGCCGACTTCGCCGCTTTCGCTCTCCCGCGGCTGCTCGACGGCCGGCTCCGCCCGGTGGTCGATCGCGTCTTCCCCCTGGAGCGGGCCGCCGAGGCCTACAAGGCGCTGGGGCAGGGGGGCGCCTTCGGGAAGATCATCCTGGCGACCGCCTAGCGGCTCGCCGCCGCCCCCACCTGGACCGGCCGGCTCAGGTACGAGGTGGTGGTGGCGATCTCGTCGCGCACGGCCACGGCGACGTGCTGGAGCCCGGGCTTGAGCTTGAGCGTCAGGGTATAGACGTAGTACTGGCCCATGGCGTTCAACACCTCCTTGCGGGGGATGTTGAGCGGCACCTCGACCTGGCGCACGGGGGTCATCTCCCCCGCCTCGTCGCGGACCGCCACCAGGACGCGGAGCTTGCCGCCGTAGGCCTGGTCCTGCTGGCTCAGGATGGCCAGCTTGAACAGTGGGATCTTGAGGCGGATGGGCACCGCGTACTGGCCCTCCTCCGCCGGCGCGGCCTCTCCCACCTCGGCGGTGATCGCCAGGGGGTTGTCCTCGATGCCGTAGAAGAGGGCCGCCAGCGTGCGGTCCACCACCCTTTCGAGCGCCGGCTTGTCGCGGTAGCTGTGGCGGTAGCGCAGGCGGAGGCCCGGCCGCTTGGCGCGCACCTCGATCTTGTGCTCGCGGCCGTCGCCCGTGTGGGCCGGCGTGAAGCCGAGCGAGTAGAAGCTGTCGAGGTCCTCCCGCATGCGGACGAGGTCGGGCCGGAAGTCGTTGGCGTCCAGGATCGCTCGCCCGCCGGTGGCGTCCGCCAGGAGCTGCAGCGGCTCCCGGTGGTTCATCCGCAGGGAGGTGCCGATCGAGGGGAACTGGAACAGGCGGTCCTCGGGCCCGTCCCCCGCGTCGACCCCATAGGGGGCCTCCACCCCCGAGGCCTGCAGGGTGTACAGGGTCACCCGCTGGGCGTTGGCGTGCGCGGCCAGCGACTGCAGCTCCTTGGCGACGCTGAAGGACTGGGCGTCGAGCATGGCCTGCGAGGCGGCCTGATACGACCTGGGGCCCAGGGAGAGCGAATCGTAGGTGGTCAAAGGGTCCGGCCTTTCGCCTCTGGTGGTCGGGGGGTCTTGGCCGCCGGGTCCCGCGTTCTGGACGGCGGGCCCGGTGACCGGAGCATTCCCGATCCCGGCGTTCGCTCCACCGCCGCCACAAAGCTCCAGCAGGAACTGGAACAGCTCCTCGCCGGGATTCATCGGAAGGCCGTCGCTGACGTGCAGCAGCGCCTTGCGGCCGGGCACGCCCGAGAGCGAGTTGACCATCAGGGTGAGCGCGCCGAGCGTGCGCAGGACCTCCTGGCGCCGTCCCGCGGCGTAGTGGCGCGCCGGCGTCGCGATGCTCAGCGGGCAGGGGATCGGATCGGTGAGGTCCAGCAGCGACTCCCGCTGGATGTCCATGGACCAGGTGAAGGCCTGCTTGCGGTCCCGCGCGGTCTCGTCGCCGTGCGTGGCCAGCGTCTCGATCTCCTGGAGACCTTTATCGATGACGGCCGGATCGCTGGTGAAGGGGAAGCGGATGTGCGGCCCCAGGTCGTAGGTGACCAGCATCACCCGGGTCCCCGGATCGAGCTGCTGGGTGAGCAGCTCGCGGAGCTGTCGCACCGCGCGGGCGCGGTGGGGGGGCCGGATGTTGAAATCGTCGAAGTAGACCACCAGGCTCAGGTCGTCCCGCGGCCCGCTGACCGGGGTGGCGGCCGGAGCGCCGGAGGCGGCCGGGGCGGACGACGACACCGCGGGGCGGGACGGGCCGGCCTCCACCGTCTCGAAGTTGGAGATCGCCACCTTCTTGCCGTCCTCCAGGAGCTCGAAGTCGTCCTTGCCGAGGCCGGTGACCCGGTGGCCGTTCTTGTCCACCGCGTAGACGTCGATGTTGACGACGTTGACCTCGACGGACTCGCCGAAGCTGGGCGTGGCGGGCGGGGCGGCGGCGAGCGCAGGCCCCGCGGCCACCAGGAGGAGGCCCAAAAGCGCCAGGAGCTTCATCATCTTCATCCCTCCCCCTGGGGAAAATGTTGAAAATCGAAAATCCTCTCTGCAAAGAATACGCCATTCCGGTCTCCTGGGAGGGGTCGTCCGGACCGTCCTCCCCGAGGGACGATTCAGGAGGACGGGGACGGAATTCCGTCCTCTGGAGCTGACGGTTGAGTCGCCGCGGCGGCTCGCTCGCTGGGCCGCCGCCACAGCCCCCGCCAGAGCGCCGCCGTCAGCGCGACGCCGATCAGGGTCAGCAGCCAGCTCCCCTCCGGGCCGAAGCCGTCGCCGGTGAGGCCCGGGTCGCCGGTGATGGTGACGCTCAGGAGATGGAAGATCGCCACACCGCTCACCGGCACCGAGAGCAGGCAGGCCACCGCGAAGTTCCAGACGCCGTGGGCGAGGGTGGCGCTCCACAGGCTGCCGGTGCGCTCGACCAGGGCCGCCAGCACCATGCCGGCGAGCAGGACGTTGAGCAGGGCCGAGACGGAGACGTCTGGATTGTTGAGATGGAGGAGCGCGAAGAGCGTCGAGGAGAAGAGCGCGGCGATCCACGGCCGCCAGCGCTCGCGGAGCGTGTGGTAGACGTAGCCGCGGACGATCAGCTCCTCCAATCCCCCCTGGAGGAGGAAGCCGATCAGCAGGGCCACGAGCAGCAGGACGGGCGGGAGCGGCCACCAGGCGGGCCCATGGGAGAGGCCCGGGCTGATGCCGCCGTAGTGGACCGCGGCCAGGGAGGAGGGGAGGGCCAGCACCAGCGCCAGCCAGGCCCCCAGGACGGCCACGGCTCCCAGCGGGGCGATCACGAGCTGGCGCCACGCCGCCCGCGGCCCTCCCGCCGGCCGGCGGAGCCCGATGCTGGCCAGCGAGCGGCGGTCGAGGAAGCGGACGAACAGCCAGGTCACCGCGATCTGCGGCGGCAGGGTGAGCACGGTGAGCGCCAGGAAGATCTCGCTGGCGCTCCCCGGCCCCCCGCGGCGGAACAGGTCCCCGGCCGCCAGGCGGGCGAGCGCCGTCATCAGCACGATCTCGGCGTACTGGATGAAGAAGTAGACGATCAGGTAGAGCGCCGCGCGCAGCGCCGGGACGAGGAGGCCGAGGACCCCAAAGGCCGGCTTCGGGGGAGGGGGCTCCGGGGGCTCGGATGGTTGGCGCGGGGTGGGCTCTTCCAAGGCTCTCTCCAGGCGGCGCCATTCTACGCCGGGCCTGCCGGGGCTTTCATGGCACGGCAGTTGCTATCTATGGGAATCGGGAGAGAAAAGGAAGTTAACTCAAAGCAAAGGAGGATCGTCATGATTAACCTTATTCTCATCCTGATCGTCGGTGGCCTCATCGGGTGGATCGCCAGCATCGTGATGCGGACGAATGCCCAGCAGGGCGTTCTCCTCAACATCGTCGTCGGCATCGTCGGCGCCCTGCTCGCGGGCTTCCTGCTGGCTCCGCTCTTCGGGACTGGCAACATCACTCGGGGGGACTTCAGCCTGCCGGCCCTGCTGGTCTCGCTGCTGGGCTCCGTCATCCTGCTCGCCATCGTCAACCTGTTCCGGCGTGGCGCGGTGCGCTAAGCGCATACCTCACAGCAACAGACATATCCGGCGGCGGGGGTTGCGGACGCGGGTCCGACCCCCGCTCGACGCTTTGGGGGGCCCGCCCGGGCATTGACGCCCGGGGCGGGCCGGCTGGCGTTGGCGCGAATTTGTAGTTTTTACAGATTCGGAGCCTTGGTAGCCTTGAGCGCCGCCCGCACCCCCTCCGGAGTGGTGAGCCCCTGCTGGGTGAGGACGTCGCGGATCCACTCCGCCGCCATCTGGTTGCCCTCCGTGGGGTAGTGGAGGAAGCTCTTGTGCGCCATCTCGGCCTCGGGGTCGTACTTCTCGAAGCCGTCGCCCAGATCGATCACGCGGTAGCCGCGGCGCCGCAGCTCGTCGAGCAACGGTTGATAGGTGACCGTCTGGTGACGGTGGCGCTCCTTCACCTCCCGGCGCTGGGGGAAGAGGACGATGACCGGCAGCGAGCCGTGATCGAGGGCCTCGCGATAGAGCTGGTCGAGCACCCGGAACGACACCTGATAGGCCTCCGAGCGGGTGTTGTATTGGCCGCCGGGAGTGAAGATCGGCTGATCGAAATACTGCACCCGGATGATGTGCGCGAAGCGCACCGACGGCAGGAAATCGAAGCGGCTGCGGCGGCTGTTGCGCTGATAGAAGTAATCGTGCTCCCCCAGGCGCGGCAGCCATTTCTCGGGATCGCTCAGCAGCTCCTTGTACTCGTCGATGCTCTTGATCGGATTTTCGACCAGCACCAGCTTGCCGCCCTCGATCGCGAAGCGCGGCTTGGTGAACGGGATGCCGCTGCGCGGGAAATAGAACGGCCGGAAGACGTTGACCATCCGGTTGATATTTTCGGACATCATGCCGATCAGCACGATCGACGGATGGTATTGAATCCCCTCGCGGCGGTAGCGCAGCAGCGCCTGCCCGGGGTCCGAGCCGGGGATGCCGAAGTTGATCACCTCGAAGCCGGGGACCATCTCCTCCAGCTTCTCCTCCCAGGTGGCGCCGGTCGGCACGCCGCTGGCATGGGTGAAGGAGTCGCCGAAGGCGGCCACGCGGACCTTTCCCGCGGGGACGTTGAGGTCGTACTCCCGCGTGGCGCGCAGCCCCTTGCTGTTCGCCTTGTATAGAGGCTTGTTGCCGTTGGGCCGGATCGACCATCCCAACTCGGGGTCGAAAACCATGTAGGAGGAGGTGTCGGCGATCTGGGCGGCGAGGATCCCCTTGTGCTTGTCGTTGAGGTCCTCGACCACCTTCGGCTGGTACTCCACGTTCTTGTAGCGTTTGAGGTACCACAGCCCCACCAGGCAGGCGAGCTCGGCCACCGCCCAGAGGAAGGCGAGCAGCACGAGCGAGAACGCGATCTTCTTGCGGGTCGAGAGTTGGGCGGCCATAGAGAGGCGGGCATTCTACTGCACATCTTGTGAGGCGGGGAGACGCGGCCGCCTGGGGAAAGCATCGTCAGCGCGCCGAGACGGCTACTCAGCCGACCCCACTGTACAAGAAAGCGCCGGCGGTCCAAAACACCATGACCAGGAACCCGGTCAGAGCCGGCCAGAAGAGCAGTCGCCGCCTCCACCCATCGAGGCGGGCGCCGGTGCATAGCCAAAGCTCGCGTAGAAGCCAGCCGGCCGCGAGAGAGCAGAAGGGAAGCAGTGAAAGGAACACGTTCCGCCGGTGAAAGTCGCTGATCGCCGCGCAGATCAGTACGAAGCAAACCGGATAGGTCACGAAGATCGCCAGACGCACTGCCTGCGGCCGCTGATTCCGCCGCCGGTAGAGAAGGACGCACAGTCCGACGAGCCCCAGCAAGCTGGCGACTCCCAATACGGGGCCGAGAAACTCGGGCTCGACGAGCTTGCGCGGCATGAAGGTCAGCGCACTCAGGTGGTGCCCGGGCTCCAAGTCCTCCTGGCGGCCAGTCCAGTCCGTGTAGGCCCCGAGCACGCGGAATAGCTTTTCGTATTGGTCCGGATACGGATTCAAGATGAAGAACACGAACATGGACACCAGGGCAGCGGCGCCCAGCCAGAGCCAACGCGCGGCCTGGCGCCAGCCCAGAATCGTCGCCGTGACGAGCGGGATCGAGGCGAAGGCGCCGGTTTGCTTGCTCGCGGAGGCCAAGCCCACGCCCAACCCTGCCAGAAGATAAGTACCCAGGCTGCCTTTCTCGGCCGCCTCCAGGGACCACAGGAACGTCAGTAGCACGGACAGCACCAGGATGGCATCGGGCTTGTAGATGCTCGTGGCTCGAATGTGTAGAGGGGCGGTCATGCAGATGAGCACCCCCAGCAGGGCCGTCTCCGTCGAAAACAGACGCCGGCCGACGACGAAGGTCAAGAGCAGGTACCCGGCGCCGAAGACCACCACGCTCCAGCGGCACAGTCTGTAGGCCGTTGGCGTCACTCCCTCCTCTTCCTGCAGGACCGCGAAGGCTTCGATGCCGGTCATCCGATGGAGCATCTGGCTGGCGCCGAGGATGGGGATCTGAGGAAGCTCGGAGAGGCCGGGATAGTACGGGTTGACCGGCCGCAGCTCCCCGGTGCGCAGAGTGTGCTCGACATTTCTCAGCGAAAACTTTTCGTCCGGGCCGCGCGTCCTGTCGGGTCGGGCGCTGGCAAACCAAGCGCAGGCCGCGATGTCGAGAAGGACCATCAAGGTCAGCAGAGCGTGCGCGGCTCGACGGGAAAGAGGCGTGGTGAAACGCCGGCTGGGAGTGTCTCGGTCGCTGGATGGCAGACCGGGATAGAACGTCAGCAGCGGTGCGGAGTCGGATTCCATGTGCAGTCTTTCCTTGAAACGCCGTTTCTGGATTAGTCGCGAAATATGCGGATTGCAAATAGTGATGCGTGCATGCAACGCCTGGTCCGGATGGGGGAGAGGGGCCGGGAGAGAGGGGGTTGGGGAGACATGGATCGAGAAGCCTGCGCCGTGTTCGGGTATCCTACCCGCCGATTCTCGGATTGCGCCCATGTCTTCTCCATCCAGCTCCTCCCGGCCCATCGTCATCACCGGCATGCACCGCTCGGGCACCTCGCTGGTGGCCTCCTATCTCTCCTCCCTGGGAATCCACATGGGAGACCGGCTCATCGCCGCCGACCGCCGCAACCCGCGGGGGTATTTCGAGGACGCCGGCCTCGTCGCGCTGCACGGCCGCATCCTGCGCGACGCCACGGTGGAGGAGCCCGGGCACCGGGACTGGGGGTGGACGGAGAGCGAGCGGCTCGACCGCGGCGTCCTCGCCCGCTACGCGGAGGAGGCCCGCGCCCTCGCCGCCGGCCGGTCCGGCGGGGAGGGCCTCTGGGGGTGGAAGGACCCGCGGACCACCCTGCTCCTCGACTTCTGGGACGAGATCCTGGAGGAGCGCCCCCTCTACCTCCTGCTCTACCGCCTCCCCTGGGAGGTCGCCGACTCCATGCAGCGGCTGGGCGCGGACGTCTTCCTGCGCAATCCGGAGTGGGCCTATCCCATCTGGACCTTCTACAACCGCCACCTGCTGGATTTCCACCGCCGGCACCCGAACCGCTCGCTGCTGGTGAGCGTCAACGCGCTGCTGCGCGACCCGGCGCTCCTCGCGCCCCTGCTGCGCGAGAAGCTCGGCCTGGCCGTGGCCGGCGAGTCGCTGGAGGCGGTGCGCGACCGGGGCCTCTTCGTCTCCCTGGAGCCGCGGGACCCCCTGGTCTCGCTGGTGGCCGCCATCTCTCCCCGCTGCGTGGAGGTGCTCGCCGGGCTCGACGCCGCGGCCGACCTTCCGGCCACGGGGCTGTGGAGCGCGTCGCCGCTCCAGGGGGAGCGCTGGCGGCCGGAGGGGCCCGTCGATCTCTCGGTGGTGATCCCCTGCTACCAGCAGGGGGAGCTCCTGGTGGAGGCGCTGGCGAGCGCCGAGCGGAGCGCTCCCGAGCGCTGCGAGATCATCGTGATCGACGACGGCTCGCGGCAGCCGCGCACCCTGGAGGTCTTCCAGATCCTGCGGGACGCCGGCTACCCGATCATCAGCCAGCCCAACGCCGGCCTCTCGGCGGCGCGCAACCGGGGGATCCGGGAGGCCCGGGGGCGCTACATCCTCCCGCTGGACGCGGACAACCGGCTGGTGCCCGCCGGGATCGCCGCGTCGCTCCGGATCCTGGAAGAAGATCCCGAGGTGGCCGTGGCCTACGGGGACCGGATCGACTTCGGCCTCCGTTCCGGCCGCATCTCGCATGCGGAATTCGACCCCGGTCTCCTGCTGTGGACCAACACCATCGACGCCTGCGCCGTCTACCGGCGGGAGGTGTGGGAGAGCTGCGGGGGGTACGATCCGGCGATGAATTCCTGGGAGGACTGGGAATTCTGGATCGCCGCCCTCGCACGGGGTTGGC
>DASXJP010000263.1:0-7902 GCA_036497345.1 Thermoanaerobaculia bacterium | reverse complement strand
GCCGCCAGAGCCGGTATCTCGTCCAGCATTTCGACCGGGTGATCGGCACCGACGTCTCCCCGTCGGCGGTCGCCAAGGCGCGCGAGGAGACCCCCGCGGAGATGAAGATCGAGTACCGGGTGCTCAACGGGCTCAAGCCGGAGGACGCCCAGGCCTTCCACAAAGGGTTCGGGGACGTCAACATCTACATGCGCACGGTGCTGCACGTCCTCCAGGACGACGACAAGCCGAAGCTCGCCGAGTGCCTGGCCATCCTGCTGGGCGAGCGGGGGACCCTCTACCAGATCGAGCTCTCGCTCTGCGCGCTCGACTACTTCCGCACCCTGCCCGGCAACAGCCCCTCGGGGCTGCCGGCGCACGTCCACAACGTCATCAAGACCGGCGCCACCTCGGTGGGCTTCGATCCCATCCAGCGCCCACGGGTCTATCCGGACTCCAAATGGGAGGTGATCGACCACGGCGACAACGTGACGATCAACACCGTCCCCCTCTATCATGGCGACGAGGGGCGGGTGCCGGCGAACTACTTCATCCTGCGGCCCCGCCACAATGGGAACGGGGCGCACGGCTAGACGACGCCAGGGGGGAGGGCCGCTCGCGATATGATTGCGGCCTATGAAGTTGAAGAGAATCGCGGCTCTCCTCCCGCTCCTGCTCCCCCTCGCCGCCCCGGCGCAGGAGGCTCCCCAGAAGCCCCAGCCTCAACCTGCCCCCTCCCTTTTCGGCGGCGTGGCGCCCATGGCCCCCCCGCAGAAAGAGGTCGTGGACCTGCTGACGGCCAGGAAGTGGCTGGCCGCCCGCGACCTGGCCCACGCGCAGCTCCTGGTGCTGGCCGGCTATGTCGACCAGTACCCCGGCCTGGCGGCGACGGCGCTCGCCCTGGAGGCGCTGGCCGACGCCGGGCTCGGCCACGAGGCCCGGGCGCTCTGCCACTGGAACACCGCGCAGAGCCTCGACGTGAAGCTGCGGGACGCCGACCTCTCCGCCTTCGGCGCTCCTGGGGAGCTGCTCAAGAGCCATTCCGTCAAGCCCCACGCGCCGGGCCAGGAGCCGCTCCAGCTCCCCCAGACCGAGAAGGACCCGCAGAAGGCCCCCCTGAAGGAGGACGTCCAGAGACCCCGGCTCGTCTCCCGTCCCTCTCCCCAATACACCCCGGAGGCTCAAAAGGCGAAGGTGGAAGGGACCGTGATCCTTGAGGCGATCCTCGAGAAAGACGGCAGCGTCTCCCACGGCCGCATCCTGCAGGATCAGCCTAAGGGGCTGGGGCTCAGCGCTCTGGAGGCGCTCTGCGACTGGCGGTTCAAGCCGGCCATGAAGAACGGAGAGCCGGTCAGGGTGTACTACGTGCTGAACGTCAACTTCCACGTCGGGAGGACGCCGTAGCGACCCTCATCACCCCGTCCGAAAAGGCTCTTTGAGCCCCTCTCTCCCGGCGGGACGGGGGGAGGCCGGGAGAGAGGGGTTGGGGAGTGAGGGCCAGCCCCGAAGGGGCGCTCCGGGGAGGGGAGGGCCAGTCCCTGGCATAATGCCTCCATGGGGCCAGAATTCTCCGTCGTCATCCCCACCTACAACCGTCTGGAGGTCCTCTCGGAGGTGCTCCAGTCGCTCGAGTTTCAACAGGGTGCCCCCCCGTTCGAGGTCGTCGTGGTCGACGACGGCTCGACCGACGGCACCGCCGACTGGCTGCACGGCCGGACGTTCCGCCTTCCGCTGCGCGTGCTCGCCCAGGAAAACCACGGCCCGGCCGCGGCGCGCAACACCGGCGTGGCCGTCGCGTCCGGCCGCTGGGTGGCCTTTCTGGGGGACGACACCGTCCCCTCGGCTGGATGGCTGGCGGCCCATCGCGAGGCCCACCGCCAGCGGGGGGACGACCCCCATCTGGGCGTCATCGGCTACACCGGCTGGCACCGCCGCATGCGCCTCAACCCCTTTCTCCGCTACATCAACGAGCATGGCCCCCAGTTCGGCTATGCCTTGATTCAAGATAAAGAAGACGTGCCGTTCAATTTTCTATACACCTCCAACCTCTCCATGCCGCGCGACCTGCTGCTCGCCGAGCCCTTCGATCTTCGCTTTCCCCACGCGGCGTGGGAAGATATTGAGCTGGGGTACAGGTTAAAGAGAGTGGGGTTCCGGCTCATCTACGAGCCATCGGCCACGGTGGCGCACGATCATCCGACTGATGTGACGCGCTTTGCCGCGCGCCAGGAGAAAGCGGGTTATTGCGCGGTGGTCTTCTACCGTCTCCATCCCGAGCTCGGCCCCTTCCTCGGGATCGGTGCGGACGGGCCGCCGCCGCTGCCGCCGGCAGAGCCTCAGAGGCGCAAGGAACGCCTGGTCCGGGCTTTGCAAAATTGGCCGATTGGAATACCCCGGGTGTGGGAGGATATGCTCAGGTACCACTACATCAAAGGCCTTCACCGCGCCTGGTCTGAATTCGGTGCGGAGTTGCAAAAGGAGAATGTCCATGATCACCCAGAGACCCGTCCTCAGCCAGCTCCCGCGTAGGGTTGCCACCCTGGCATTCGCCGCGTTGCTGGTCCTCGGGCTTCCGTTGGCCGCTCAGAGAAGCGCCCATGGTGGGGGCGGCGGCGGCGGCGGCTCACACGGCTCGGGCGGCGGCCATACGGCCCATGGGGCCCCCGGCGGCGGCTCCTCGGGCGGCGGCCAGCGCCAGCCGGGCGGCCACGGCGGCCATGGCGGCTACGGCGGCCATGGCGGCTACCACGGTCACGGCGGTTACTACGGCCACGGCTACTACGGCTACGGCTACGGCTACCCTTACTGGCCCAGCTTCTCGTTCTATTGGGGCTATCCCTACTATGGGTACCCCTATGGGTATGGGTACTATGCCGGCCCCGGCTACTATGACGGCTACGGCTACGACGGCGGCGGTGGCTATGACGGCGGCGGCTACAACGGCGGCGGCCCCATGGGTGCCCTCGACCTCGACGTCTCGCCGGGACACACCCACGTCTTCGTCAACGGCCAGGACCTCGGCGAGGTCGACAAGTACGACGGCTGGCCGGGCTACCTCTGGCTGCCGCGCGGCACGTATGACATCGCCTTCTATCTGGACGGCTTCAAGACCATCTCCCGCCAGATCACCATCTACCCCGGCAACGTGATCGACATCGACGACCACATGGAGCAGGGCCCGTCGACCCGCCCGGAGGACCTCATCTCGAAGTCCCACGAGCGGCGCGACGCGCGGTTGCAGTACGAGCGGCAGCGCGGCGAGCAGATCGACCGCCAGAACGCTTACCAGGACGATCAGCAGGATTGGCACGACCGCGTCCGCCAGGATCGCGGGGACCACGGCCACGGGAACGGGAATGGGAACGTTCCCGCCGGCTCGCGAGGCCATCTGCGTCTCGCCGTGCAGCCGGATGACGCCTCCGTCTATCTCGACGGCCAGTTCGTCGGTACCGGCACCGACCTCTCCCTCCTGCGGGGCGGCCTCGCGGTCGGTCCGGGCACTCACCACCTCGCCGTGGTGCGGCCCGGCCACAAGGCCGCGGAGAAGGACTTCACCGTGCAGAGCGGCGAGGACGTCCAACTCGACATCGCCCTCGAAGCCGGCTCCCGGTAAAACCCCCGGCTTCCCACCTCACACCAAGGGCGCCCCGCGAAGGGCGCCCTTTTCATTTCCGCCGACTGGAGAAGCGAGAGCGGAAGGCGGCGACCGCTGTTGGCAACCCGAGACGATCATCCCGCGCCGCCTGTCCGTCTCGGCCGAGTGTCAGTTCAAGAGGCGTGCCATTTTCGGGGACTCCAAAGGACCTAAAGGACAAGAAAAGCACGATCTCGGCTCTTTTTGCCGTCCTTGATGTCCCTTGGGTCCTTTAGGCCCTTGTCGGGTCGGCCTCCACGGAGCTCTCGAGGAAACAGGCTCACCCGCCCCCCGCCGCCCCCTCATCCGCCAGCAGCTCGCGCAGCCGGGACTCCGGAAGCAGCCCGTCGTCGGAGAAGCGCCCCTGCTCCCAGAGCTTCCGGGCCTCGGCCGCCGCCGCCTTGGCTCCAGCGAAATCCTTGACCGCCCGGCGGGCGTGGGCGATGTGGGCCCAACAATACCCCGCAACCCGCCAGCGCCAGGGTTTCTCGCCGTCCATCTTCTCGGCGATCCACAGTGCCAGGTCCGCGAGACCGAGCGCCTCCTCCGGATCGGAGGAGACCGACTCCAGGCTGGCGTCACACAGCCGCTCCGCCAGCGCCCAGTTCTTGGTGGTGTCGACGGAGAGCTCGAGCAACCGCCGCCGCCGGCTCTTGGAGAAGCTCCGAAGATTCAGCCAGACCGTATCCGCCTCCAGCCGCATCTGCTCGGGGTCCCCCTCCTCCTCCGAGATCAGATCCGCCACCACCTCGATCAGATACGGAGCCAGGGCCAACAGCATGCGATCCAGGAGCTCTTCCATTGAATCCACGACGAAATCGTTCTCGATCTCCCGCCGGCTCAGCCGGAGGAGCGCCGTGTAGACGCGGCGCAGGTACATCAGCAGCGGCCAGGGGATGCCCACCGCCTTGGCCATCCGCATCAGGCTCTCCTCCGGCGGCTGCTGGTGGCCGGCTTCGTACTTGGAGATCAGGCCCTGCTCCACCCCCGCCGCCCGCCCGAGCTCCGCCTGAGTCATGCGGGCGTAAAAGCGCAGGAAGACCACGAGGAGAGGCAAGGTGTTCGGCTCGTCCGTCTTGTTCATCATGATCGGAGTCCTCGGAAAAGGAGTCTACGGGGCGGGAAGACGTGTCCTCTTCCCCGGACATATTCTTTCACAAGGGATTTTCTCACGTCCATAGGTTATGTTCGGCGGGTCCACCTTTTCCGGAGAGGCGCCCGCCGGGTCATGGTGGCCCGAGGCCGGAGCGCTCTCCAGGGAGCCCGTCATGCGTTACATCTCTCCCCGCCGCATCGTCCTCCTCGCCGTCCTCGTCCTCCTGATCGCCCCCTGGGCTTCCGCCGCTCCCCGCACCCCACCGGCGAGCGCCTCCGTGGGGATCGGGATCCCGGATGTCCTCAGCCTCGCCTGGAGGTTCATCACAGGGGGGTGGATCAAGACAGGGTGTCAAATTGATCCGAGCGGACGGTGCGTGGCTACCTCGGCTCCGGCCAGCAGCCCCGTCGGTGCCTCAGGCAGCCACCGCGGAGAGCGCCGCCCCGCCTTGCCGACGAAGGAGGGCTGCCAGATCGATCCAGGCGGCCGCTGCGTCCCCGCTTCGCCTCAAGCTGTTAGTCCATCGACTTGGTCGGATGTCGGCTGCAACATCGATCCGAACGGCCACTGCATACCGTGATGACTTACCCTCGGCCTTTCCACTGAGGAGGGGCCGGGGGGTTCGCCCTCTCTAGATCTGCGATGACTCTCTGTACCAACTCCACCGTGACTGTCTCCCGCTGGGCGGCATCACGGAAAAGAGCGAGCGCTGCCAGCGCGTCTCGCGTAACCCCATGAGCCTGAAACACCCAAGCGAGGGTACGGGCCAGGTTTCGGACATCTGCCGTGCGCTTAGACTCTAGCCAGAGGATAGCTAAGTCTAGTGAGGCGAGAGCCGCATCATAGGGGAGACCACGAGCAGTGAAATCCCGGCGTACCTGATCCAGCGCCAACGCTGCTTCGTCTGCCTTCCCTTGTCTCGCCAGTACCCGCGCCTCAAGCCAGAGCACACGAATCAGATCCAATTCATTGCCTTGGTCCTCCGCTAGCTCGCGTACTTGTGGCAATTCCTTCAATGCCTCCTGGCAACGACCAAGTTGGCATAAGTTGTTAGCTATCTTGAAGCGTAGAGCAAAAATTAGCCTCTTATTTCCCGAAGCTTTAACAAACGGAATAGCCTGTTTCAGCGACTCCAAGGCCCCCTGATGGTCTCCCATCTGATCGAATACAAATTCCTTATTTAGAAGAATATGGCCAATGGCTGGTCCACCAGCTTTGTTTGCAGCAAGAGCCCGATCCAGGAGATCCAATGCTTCCGAGAACCGCCGCTCTTCTCTTCTAAGCGATGCTTCAAGATCAAGCACTCGCCACTGCGGAAACAGGTCGGGATCTCCAGCGTTGCTACTACCCCAGAGCTTCCAAACTCGAACAAACGTTTTGTCAGCGTTGGCGTAATCGTTTGCCACCCGGCGGGCGTTCCCGATATGAGCCCAGCAATATGCTTCCAGCCGCAAGCGCCAGCCTTCGTCTCCCTCCACTCGCTGCGCAATGAACAGTGCCAGATCCGCCAGATCAAGAGCATCCTCCGGCTTGTGGGCTGCCGCGCAGATGCTTGCCTCGCATACCCGCTCCGCCAGAGCCCAGCTCTGAAACTCCGGCAAGGTGCCCACCGCCTCGCGCCGATCCTGGCGGGTAGCGGATTTCAGGCGCGCCCACAGCTCCTGCGCCTTCCGCCGGGCCCTCTCCACCTTCACTCTTGTGGCTTCCCGGACCAGCTTCGACCGCCAGCCGTCCAGAAACGACCAAGCCTGGGTGAGGCAGGAGCGGTCGATCGCGCGTCGTACCCCGGGTGAGAGGGGCTCCGGAGAGGGAGGCTCCTCCGAAGCCTCGGGCTCGATCCAGCGGCCGATGAACAGCAGCGCCTCGACCGCCTCGGGCGGATATCCGAGGACCTCCGCGGCCGTCTCCAGCGTTTTCCGGCTGAGCTCCCTTCCTCCCCTCTCATAGCGGGAGACCTGCTTTTCGTCAGCCCATCCCAGCCGGTCGGCCAGCTCCCGTTGCGACCAGTCCCGCTTGGAGCGCAGATACAACAGCGCCAGGGCTTGCGACGACGGCGGCTTCTTTCCCTCTCGCGGCATGAGACCCCTCCCGGATCGCTTCAGGGTTGAGAGCTCCCCTTCGACTCGTCTTTGCAGCAAAAATTCGGCGCCGCGCCGAATGGTCACGGCTTCCCGAAAGGTGGACCCTTCGAGTATAGCCTAGGGGAAGGTTGAAATTGCTTGTCCACGCAAGCTCGCGCGCCCGTATCCTCCGCCCATCATGAAAAAGCGCGAGGATTCAACACTGGACCTCCAGGCGGCCGTCCAGGAGCAGCTCCTGCCGGACGTCTCGGAGCTGAAAGCCATTCGAGAGCGGTTGAGAGCCTTTCAGGAGAGCCTGCCGAAGACGCCCGACCAGGGAGAGGAGGAGATCGACGCCGTGACGGAGCTGCGGTCGGTCCTCGGCTGCGTCCTCCTCGACAGCATCGGCCCGGCCATCCGGGATCTCCAGGCGGTGGCGGCCTACGTTGCGAAGCGCCAGGAGCCGGACGAGCGATGAGGTCCTCTCTTGGATGACGACGATCCGCGGGAGGATCCGTACGCCGAGATCTGGCGCAATCTGGAGCTGAGCCCGGAGAAGACGGCGGAGTGGGACCGGCGCCGCAAGGCGGCCGGCGATCTCTTCGCGGAGCTCACGAGCGCTCCGCCCGCCCGCCAGGCCGGGCTCGTTCGCCAGGAGCGTTTCCAGAATCTCGATCTGCTCGAGCTGCTCCTGGAGTCGAGTCAGGACGCCCAGCTCGCGGACCCCGCGCGGGGGGAGGATCTGTCCCATCTGGCCGGCCGGCTGGCGGTGATCCTCTCCGAGGACGAGGCGGAAGCGGCGGCGGCCCTGCCCAGAGCCTTCTGTCTCGGGGCCAACGCGCGGCGTCTGCGGCAGGACGTGACGGGGGCCGACGCGATGCTGGCCAAGGCGGCGCCCTTCCTGGAGTTTTCCGGAGAGCGCGCCCAGTACAGCCGGGTCGCCGCGCTGGTGCGCTGGGAGCAGGGGCGGGCCGACGAGGCGGACGCCCTTCTGCGGAACGCGATCCGCCTGTTCGCGGAGGAGGGGCCCGTCCCCGAGGAGGCCTGCTGCCAGGGTCTTCTGGGTCTCCTGCAGATGGAGCAGAGGGGACTGGGAGATCCGCTGCCCGCGCTGCTGGACGGCTGGGTGGAGA
>DASXJP010000262.1:0-20985 GCA_036497345.1 Thermoanaerobaculia bacterium | reverse complement strand
CGGCGCTGGCGGCCAACCCCGCCCTCCAGCGCGAATGGAAGGAGCGCGCGGCCCGGCTCAGGCGCGACAAGGAGATGCTCGCGCAGGCGCCCGGCATCCTCGCCGCCGCCATCGATCCCGGGGGCGAGCCGACGACGGTCGCCCGGGTGGTGGCGGCGCTCAGGATCCCCGAGCTCCGCGCCCGGGCGAAGAGCGCTCCGGAGGCGGACGAGCGGCTCTCGGTCCAGCGGGTGCTCAACACGATCGGCGTGCAGGCCGGCTACTACCTGCCCGAGAGCTTCAACGAGAAGAAACAGTGGGACCGGTCGATCTTCGTCCTCTCGATCGCCACCGAGATCTCGCCCGAGAAACCGGCCGTCTGGTACAACCGCGCCGAGGCCTATGCCCACAAGGGGGACCGCAAGCGGGCCCTCGCCGATCTCCGCCAAGCCATCGACACGGGGTGGAAGGACCTCGACTCCCTGCGGCAGGACGAGGCCTTCGCCCCCCTCCGCCAAGACCCTGAATACCAGCGGCTCACCGCGGCCCTGGAACCGAGGAAGCCCAACCCATGAGAAAGACCGCGCTCCTGATCGCCCTTCTTCTGCTGGCGTCCAGCCTGCCGGGAGCCGCCGCGCCACCCGCCAGGACATCGGCCAAGACGACGTCGCACTCCTCGCCGCGGCTGTCCGCCCAGAAGGCGGAATCCCCGGCCGCCACCGCTCCCGCGCCGGCCACCGAGACGCTCACCTACGGCCGCTTCGGCACCGTCTGGCTCTACCGGCGGACGCCTCATCCGAGCCACGTCGCCCTCTTCTTCTCCGGCGACGGCGGCTGGAACCTGGGCGTGGTCGACATGGCGCAAATCCTGGCCGACCAGGACACCCTGGTGGTCGGCATCAGCGTGCCGTACTACATGCAGAAGCTCAACGCCTCCAAGGAGAGCTGCCTCTACCCGGCCTCCGACCTCGAGCTGCTCTCCAAGTACGTGCAGAAGAAGCTCGACTTCCCCGACTATGAGCCGCCGGTCCTGGTGGGCTACTCCTCGGGCGCCACCCTCGCCTACGCCGCGCTCGCGCAGGCGCCCCCCTCCACCTTCAAGGGGGCGATCAGCATGGGCTTCTGCCCCGACCTGCCGCTGGCGCACCCGTTCTGCCCCGGCCACGGCATCGCCAGCGACCCCGGCCCCAAGGGCAAGGGGGTGGTCTTCCGCCCCACCTCGACCCTGGAGCAGCCGTGGATCGCCTTCCAGGGGACGATCGACCAGGTCTGCTTCAAGGACGACGTGGTCAAGTACACCGCCCAGGTGAAGAACGGGCGCACCGTCCTGCTGCCCGACGTCGGCCACGGCTTCTCGAAGACCAACAAGTGGGCGCCACAATTCAGGGAGGCCTTCAAGCGCATCGTCGGGGAGAACGGCGCCGCGAAGAGCGCCGCCACGGCGCCGTCCGGCCCCGCGCCCAAGGGCGTGCCGTCGGTCGCCGGCCTGCCGCTGGTCGAGGTCCCGGCCAAGGGGAAGGGGGGAACGACTCTCGCCCTCATCCTCTCCGGCGACGGCGGCTGGGCCAGCATCGACAAGGACGTCGCGGGAGCGCTCTCGGCGAAGGGGATACCGGTGGTGGGCTGGAACTCGCTGCAGTATTTCTGGAGCCGCAAGCCTCCCGAGGTCGCCGCCAAGGACCTGGATCGCATCCTCCGCCACTACCTGGCGGTCTGGAACAAGTCGGAGGTGCTGCTGGTCGGCTACTCCTTCGGCGCCGACGTCCTCCCCTTCTTCACCAATCGCCTGCCGGCCGACCTGATCGAGAAGATCCGGCTGCTGGCGCTGCTCGGTCCCGGCAAGACGGCCGACTTCGAGTTCCACGTCACCGACTGGCTGGGCGGCGGGAGCAAGGGGCAGCCGGTCTTCCCCGAGGTCAAGAAGCTCGCCGGGCATCCGCCTGTCCTCTGCCTCTACGGCAGCAAGGAGAGCGACAGCCTCTGCCCGCAGATCGCCCCTCCTCTCGGCAAGGCCCAGGTGCTCCCGGGAGCCCACCACTTCGGAGGGGACTACGACGCCCTGGCCGCGCTGATCCTCAAGGAGGCGCAGGGAGGGACGGTGGAGGCGAAACGGTAGGCCTCTCTCCAGGATGTCCGTAGGGGCGGTCCGCATGGCCGTCCCTACAAAGGCGTCGTTTCTCCTCCCTATCGTCTCTGCCGTCCCTTGACTTCAGCGTAGATTTTGCGTATTCGTATTCCCCTCACAAAGGAGGAGCACGAATGAGGAAATCTGCCAAGTCCCGGGTTCTTCTGCTGACGCTGGCCGCCTTCACCACCCTGTTGGCCCTCAATCCCCCGAAGCCGGCCAAGGCCTGCTTCTCCAATGAGGTTGACCTGTGCTACCAGCGGTCCACGAGAACCAATTGCACGGTGTCCACTTGCTCCAGCTTCAACACCTGCGACGGCTCCCAAACCAGTTGCGTCTATTGGAAGACCGTGTGGTGCTGCTGAGCCCGCTCAGGGTCCAGCTTTTACATATTCGCGGATTCGTCGACTAAAAGGAGGAGAGAAAAATGACGAAAGCTGCAAAGACTCGGGTTCTCCTGCTTCTGCTGGCCGTCTTCACCACCCTGCTGGCCCTGACGCCGCCGCAACCGGCCCAGGCCTGCCCCGCGTACGAGATCGACTCGTGTCAGCAGGTCTCCAATGGAGCCTGGTGCCAGTGGTCGGACTGCGCGAAGTACAACCACTGCGTCGGCGCCGTCTACAACTGCGGCTACGTCAGGGTCACCTGCTGCGTGTAATTCCGGCCGCCGCCCGGGAGCGCTCCCGGGCGGTCCCGTCCTTACCCGCCCATCCCCTCCTCCGCCCCGATCGAGAAGATCCGCTCCAGGTCGTAGCGGGAGAAAGCGCGGAACGCGAGCAGGGTCTCCGAACGGATGATGCCCTCGATCTTCAGCATCTGGCGGGTGACCGCGTCGGCGATCGCCTCGTTGTCCTTGACGCGCGCGATGGCCACCAGATCGTACTGCCCGGCCACCGAATAGACCTCGGTGATCCCCTTCAGGTCCACCAGCGCCTCGGCGACCTCGTTCACCTTCGACTTCTCCACCACCAGCAGAATGACCGCGCTCACCATGGGATCGCCCTCCTCAAGGGTTGCCTCTCCGGGAACTCTATACCAGCGGTGCCGCTCCTGCCTCCGGCCGGGACGCCGCCGCGTTCCGGGATCATCTGCGGTAGGCTTACCTCCCTCATGGAACCGGCCGTCGCGATCCTCCCCGAGCCCCTCTTCCAGCGGGCCGTCGACTTCCTGCGCGAGCTGACCCACATCTCCTCGGACAGCGGCGATCCGGCGGGGCTCCGGCGCGCGGCGGAGCACCTCGCGGCGGCCCTGCGCGAGCGCGGTCTCGCCACCGAGATCCGGGACGAGTCTCCGGACGCGGATTCGCCCCCCCTTCCCGTCCTCTACGCCCGGGGACCGGACACCGCGCGGGGTCACCTCCTGCTGATCGGCCACCTCGACACCGTCCTCCCGGCGATGGAGCCCCATCTCGACGGCGGCCGGCTGGTCGCCACCGGGGCCATCGACATGAAAGGGGGGCTCGCCGCCTTCGTGGGGGCCCTGGACCTCCTCCGCGACCGCGGACAGCGACCTCCGGCCGACCTGCTGCTGGTGGTGGTGCCGGACGAGGAGGTGGGGGGAGCGCTCTCGCGGGCCGCCGTCCGCCGCTGGGGGGAGACGGCGCGGGCCCTCTGGGTGCTGGAGCCGGGAGAGCCCGCGGGCGACGCGGAGACGATCGTGGCCGGCCGCCGGGGGATGTTCGAATGGCGGCTCGACGTGCGCGGCCAGGCGGCCCACTCCGGCCTCCACTACTGGGACGGCCGCTCCGCCCTGGCCGCCGCCGCCCGCTGGGTGGCCGAGGCCGAGGCGCTCTCCCGGCCGGACGGCGGCCCCACCATCAACGCTGGCCGCTTCGTGGGCGGCGACGCGACCTTCGTGGAAGGCCTGGCCACCGCCCATGCCCTTCTCGGCACCGACCGCCAGCTCAACGTCGTCCCCGACCGCGCGATCGTCGAAGGGGAGGCCCGCTTCCTCCGTCCCGCCGAAGGCCAGGATCTCGAGCGCCGTCTGGAGACCCTGGCCCGGGACGTCGCCGTGGCCACCGGCACCGAGATCTCCTTCGCCGCCAGCCTCTTCATTCCCCCGGTAGACTCCCGCGGCCCACACTCTGGGATCTCCCAACGCGCCACCGCCCTGGCCGCCGACCGCGGCTGGCGTCTGGAGGTCGAAGAAGAGCGCGGCGGCATCTCCTTCCCCAACTTCCTCCCCGACCCCGGCAGGATTCCGGTGCTCGACGGCCTCGGGCCGGTGGGAGGGGGGATGCACACCCGCGAGGAGTATGTGGAGCTGCGGTCGCTGGCGCGGCGGATCGTGCTGTTGGCGGATTTGTTGGTGGAGGAAAGGACCCAAAGGAACGGCGACGCCACGAACCAGAACGTGCTCTGGGGTGACTACTTCTACTTCGACCCCACCACCGGCGCCGCGGAGGGGACAACCGCCGGCCGTTGGGGACGAATTTCGCCGTCCGCTATCTCAATGGCGGCGCGCTTTCGACCTCCACCAGCCTGATCGTCTGGCGCGATTCCAAGGTCGACCAGGACCCCTTCCCCTGTCCGGCCGCGGGCACGCGGCCGAGCTGGTATCCGCTGGGCCAGGAGGGCTTTCTGTACTTCGACGAGCAGGAGCACATCGTCATACCGGCAGGCACCATCCCCACCTCACCCCGGCCGCCAGGAAGCATCATCCCCTTCCCCATGGAAACCCAACGCGTCGTGGTCAACAGCGCCTTCCTCCCGGCTCCCTTCAACTTCGGCTGGATCGATCTCGACCTGAACACCACGGTCACTCCAGCGGGTTCCGTGCCGCCGTCCGATCCCGCGGCGGCGCAGGCCTGGGTCGCCGTGAAGATGGTCGGCAACGGGCTGTTCAGCGTCGGCTACGACGCCGTCCAACTCGACAACGCCGCCCACGCGATCCACACCGTGGGCGGCCCGCCCTGATCCGGCTCCGACCTACCCCACCCGCCGTTTCTCTTCTCGTAATACGGGCCGGGTCAGGCAGGTGGGGCCCCCTTCCGCCTTGAGTGAGATCTCCCGCCCGCGATAGGTGAGGACCTCGCAGCCGACCTCCTCGAGGCGCTTCTGGGTGATGGGATTGCCTTCCAGCATCAGGAGCTTGCGCGGAGCGAGGGCCAGGACGTTGGGCGCCTGGGTGGCGAATTCCTCCTCCGGCACCTCGATCAGGCGGATGCCCCGGTCGCGCAGCAGGCGCCAGAAGGAGACGGGGAGGAGCGGCGGGTAGACCACCGCGAGGTCGTCGTCCAGCAAGCTGATCAGGGAGAGCAGGTGGAGACAGGCCTCAGGGCCGCCGAAGTAGGGGAGCTCGACGGGGACGACCTCGACGTCCAGGGGAGCCAGGATTTCCCGGAGCTGGCGCAACCCCTCGGCGTTGGTGCGGAACCCTTGCCCGGCGGCCAGGATGTGGCGGTCGAGCCAGAGGAGGTCCCCGCCTTCGGCCGTGGCCTCGCCCCGGAGAGCGCCGAGGACGGGGACGCCGATCTCCTCCAACCGGCGGCCCAGCGCCTCCTCCTCGCCGCGGCGCAGGGCCTTGCCCATCTTCAGAAGAACGGCGCCGCGTTCGGTGATCAGAACGGGATCGAAAACAAAGATGGCGTCCGCCCGGTCCGGCTGCGGCTCGGAGTGATCGATCACCTCGGCGCCCGCGCCGCGCAGCAGCTCCACCAGGGCGTCGTGCTCGCGCCGGGCTTCCTCCAGATCGGGCCGGGTGGTGTAGTGCCAGCGCGCCGGATCGGCGCCGCCGAACGCTTCGTCCGGCCGGCGGACCAGCACCCGCCGCAGGGGGGCGACCATGCTCTGGCAACCATATTGGGCCGTCATACCGGTTCTTCCTGATCGTAGATCCGCGTCTCGGCGAGCTCGCGAAGGTCCCGCAGATACCGGCGGAGATTGCGAACGTCTTCTTTCCGGCGCTCCGCCCAGTCGTCTCCGCCTATGTGGCCGGCGCCGGCGAATTTCAGATTGAGATGGGCCACGTGGACCGCGGTCGCGCCGCCGGCGAGGGCGCCCAGCGTCGCGGCGCCCGCCTCGCCCTGGGCGCTGCGGGCTCCCCGCTCCCACAGCTCGAGCCCCATCCGCGCCACGGTGAGGCAGAGCTCCGCGATCTCGATGGGGACCTCGGTCGCGCGCCGTTGCGCCTCCTCGGTGCGCTCCGCCCAAAACTGCTCGAAGGCGTCGGCGTCCTCGTCGACGGCCCGGCGGAGGCGGCCCGCCAGGTCGCCTGCCTGCTCCAGCAGAGCCTCAGCGCGCTCGCGGAACGGAGCGTAGACCTCGCGCCGCTTGCCGCTCCTAGCCGCCTTGAGGGTATGGCGCGCGACGGTCTGCGCCAGGCTCGCGGCGAGCGCGCCCATCAGAGCCGCGGAGCTTCCCGCCCCCGGTGTGGTGTTGCCGGCGGCGAAGAGCTCCAGGAGGTCGCGGGAGCTGCGGCTCAGGATCTCGGCCATGCGGTGGATCTACCGCACGGCCGGATCGGAGTCAAGTGCGTTATCTTGGAATACGAGCCGTCTGGAATTTGTTGCTCCGAATACGCCAGGTAGATCTTGGTTTTCTGAAATACAACAGCAACAGGCCCCTAAACAGATCAAGCCTTTCTCCCTTCGACTTCCCGCCATGTGGCGGTCCGTCAACCTTCCGGGATGCCCCGGAACAGAGTAAAAAGGAGCACTGATGCGATACATCTTGGGATCAACCTTCCTGGGTCTCTCTCTGGCTCTCGTCACGCCGGCCTTCGCGGCCGATCCGCAGCTGAGCCCCAACTACCTGATCCGGACCAACGGCGCAGGAGATCTCTCCGGCCAGGTCGCCGCCGCGGGTGGGACGCTGCTCTGGGCGCACCCGGACCTGGGCTATGCGGCCGCCACCTCGACCGATCCGGGCTTTGCCAGCAAGCTGAAGGGGCCAGGGATCCAGTCGGTGGACCAGGACCTCGTGTCGCAGTGGGTTCCCACCGCCCAGCAGGCGGGGCTGCAGCAGGTGGGCACCGCGGCGGCGACCCAGGCCCCGGTGTCTCCGACCGGTTCCTTCTTCTACTCGTGCCAGTGGGCTCTGCCGAAGATCGACGCGCCCGGCGCCTGGGCCAAGGGTGACCTCGGCTCCGGCATCAAGGTGGCGGTCCTCGACACCGGCGTCGACCCGTTCCACTCGGACCTGGCGGGGAAGGTCGACACCGCCAACAGCGTCTCCATGCTGACCCCCGGCAGCTCGCCCTGCGGCTCGTTCGACGAGGGGACGATCTATGACCTCGACTTCCATGGCTCCTTCGTCTCCGGCCTGATCACCACCAACAACCTCGGCTCCACCGGTGTGGCCCCCGCAGCCCAGATCGTGGCGGTGAAGGTCCTCAACTGCGGCGGCAGCGGCAGCTTCTCGGACATCATCAACGGCATCTATTACGCCGCGGGCCTCCCGGACGTGCAGATCATCAACATGAGCATCGGCGGCGGGTTCGCCAAGAACCTGAAGGGCGCGGGACCGCTGGTGGCGGCCCTCAACAAGGCGGTCAATTACGCGAGCTCCCAGGGCAAGCTGGTCGTCGTCGCCGCGGGCAACAACGGCGTGGACATGGACAAGGACGGGAACGTCACCTGGGTGCCGGCCCAGTCCGGGAACGGCGTGTCCGTCTACGCCACCGACAACCACGACGGCCTCGCTTCCTACTCCAACCACGGCGTCTCGGGCACCTGGGTCGGTGCTCCGGGCGGCGACTTCCCGAACACGGCGCCCGCGCTGCCGGGCTGCCTCTTCCCCGCCTCCGCGCAGAGCCTGATCGTCTCGGTCTGCTCGTCCTTCGTCTGCGGCGGGGACAACTTCTACGTCGCGGGTGACGGCACCAGCTTCGCGTCGCCCATCACGGCCGGCGTCGCCGCCCTGGTGGACGGCAAGCACGCCGGCACCCTCGACCCGGGCCAGCTCAAGACGATTCTCTCCCAGAGCGCGGTCGATCTTGGCAAGAACGGCACGGACAACCTGTTCAGCCACGGCCGGGTGAACGCCAGCGCGGCGGTCGACCACTAAGGCGATTCCAGGCGGCGGGATGACCCCGACCGCATCTCTCTCTTCATCAGGGCGGCCCAGCAGAGCCGCCCTTTTCAATCCTCATGCTCCCCCGTCCGCCGCTCCTCGACAGGCTCGGGCGCGAGGATGGCGCTCGCCAGCGGCGGCTCGTCTTTAGCGAAAACGGGAACGGGAACAGCCGGCGAGCCGGCGGGGCGGCCGAAGGTGACGATCTGATTCCAGGAGCGGTCGAGCTTGTCGCCGAAGATCACCAGGAGGTCTCCCGGCTGGGCGGTCTCCAGCGCGCTCTGGACGGCCTGCTCCTCGCCGTGGATCCCGGGGGCGATGCGGTCGGCCGGGAAGCCGGCGGCGAGCAGGCCCTGGCGGACGAGCTCGCCCGTCTCGCCGGGCTTGCGGCCGCGGCGGTTGTCGTCTTCCCGCAGGAAGATGAAATCGAAGGCCGGGGCGGCGGTGCGGGCGAGGTCGAGGATGTCCTGGTCGCGGCGGTCCCCTGGGGCCGCCAGGACGCCGATGCGGCGGCCGGTCACGGTGAGCCCGCGGATGGTCTGCGCCATCGCCGTCATGCCGTGGGCGTTGTGCGCGTAGTCGAGCAGCACGCGGAAGGGGTGCTCGTTGTAGAAGTTCATCCGCCCCGGGGTCTGGAAGAAATCGGTGGTGAAGGTGCGCAGCCCCTGGCGGATGTTCTCCAGGCTGATCCCCATGGCGTGCGCGATCGCGGTGGCGAACATGGAGTTTTGAATGTTGTGGATCGCGTGCCCCTCGACGGTGGCCGGGATCTGCCGCGCCCACAGCAGCGGGATCTGCTCCTCCCCCTCATAGAGCACGATCATCCGCCCGTTCAGCCCCTCCTCCAGCGCCACCGCCCGCCCCTTGTTGCGGATGTGCTTGCGGACGAGCGCGTTCTCCCGCCGCATCGTCACGTAGATCGGCTTGCCCGGGCTGTGCTCCGCCATGGCGGCCACCCGCTCGTCGTCGGCGTTGAGGACACACCATTCCTGGGCGACTTCGACGACCACCCGCTTCACCTCGGCGAGCTCGTCGAGGTCCTCGATGCCGCCCATCCCCAGGTGATCGGCGGCGACGTTGAGCACCGCGCCCACCTTGCATTTGCGCCAGCCGAGCCCGGCGCGCACGATGCCGCCGCGCGCCGTCTCCAGCACCGCCGCGTCCACCGACGGATCGCGCAGCACGAGATGGCTGGCCCACGGGCCGGTCATGTCCCCCGAAACCGTCAGCTCGCCATCGATATAGATGCCGTCGCTGGTGGTCATGCCCACGCAGCAGCCGGCGAGCTTGAGGATGTGCCCCACCATGCGCGTGGTGGTCGTCTTGCCGTTGGTCCCCGTGATGGCGGCGATGGGGATGCGGTACGGCGTCCCCTTGGGGAACAGCATGTCGAGCACGGGTCCGGCGACGTCGCGGGGCTTGCCCTCGGTGGGCGCCGTGTGCATGCGGAAGCCGGGCGCGGCGTTGATCTCGACGATCGAGCCCCCCACCTCCTTGTAGCTGCGGGTGACGTCCGGCGCGATGAAGTCCACGCCGCCCACGTCGAGGCCGATCGCCTTGACCGCGCGCTGGGCCATGATCCGGTTGTCGTAATGGATCGCGTCCGTCACGTCCACCGACGTGCCGCCGGTCGAGAGGTTGCCCGTCGAGCGCAGATAGAGAACCTTGCCATCCGGGATCACGGACTCGGGGGCCAACCCCGCCGCCTCGATCAGCCGCAGCGCCTGGTGATCGAGCTCCAGCCGCGTCAAAACCTTTTCATGACCGATGCCCCGCCGGGGGTCCTGGTTGACGATCTCCACCAGCTCGGCGAGGGTATGGGTCCCATCCCCCACCACGTGGCCGGGCACCCGCTGCGCCGCCGCCACCACCTTGCCGTCGACGACCAGGATCCGGTAATCGTTCCCCTCCTGGAAGGTCTCGACGATCACCACCGAGGAGTACTCGTAGGCCTGCTCGAACGCCATCCGCACCTGCTCGGAGGTGGTGAGATTGATCGAAACGCCCTTGCCGTGATTGCCGTCGAGCGGCTTGGCCACCACGGGATAGCCGAGCCGTTCCGCGGCCTCGATCGCGTCGTTGGGGCCGCGCACCCGCACCTGGCGGGGCACGGGGAGGCCGAGATCGGAGAGGATCTGATTGGTCAGCCGCTTGTCCGAGGCGATCTCCACGGCCGTATGGCGGGTCTCGCTGGTGACGGTGGCCTGGATGCGGCGCTGGTACTTGCCGTGGCCGAGCTGCACCAGCGAGCGCTCGTTCAGCCGGATCCACGGCATGTCACGCTCCTCGGCGGCGCGCACCAGCGAGGCGGTCGAGGGGCCGAAGGCGCGGCGCTGGGCGAGCCGGACGAGATCCTCCAGATCGGTCTTGAAATCGTAGGGCGTGGCGAGATGGGCTTCGCGCTCGGGCGGCAGCAGGCTGCGGATCAGGCGCAGCCCCACCTCGGCGGCCTCCAGCCCCACCGCCTCCTCGTCGTAGCTGAAGATCACGTGATACTGGCCGCGCGGGAGGTCGTGGCCGCGCGTCTTGCCGTAGCTGACCGGCGTGCCGGCGAGGCACTGCAGCTCGATCGCCACGTGCTCCAGCACGTGCCCGAGCCAGGTCCCCTCCTCCTCGGTCATGCGGCGCACGAACCCCCCGGGCTCGCCGTAGGAGCAGGTGTGCTCGCGCAGCGAAGGGATGGCCGCCAGCAGGCCGTCGACGAAACCGGGGAGCCTGGCCGTGGGATAGTCCTCCAGCTCGCCGAGGTCGACGCGCAGGCGGATCACCTTGCGCAGGGCGTAGAGGTTGGGGCCGCGGTAGACGCGGGTGTCCAGGATCTTCATCGGTCGACGCTCCCGATCTCGATCGCCTCGGCGGCGGCGTTGAAGCGGTCGGCGCTCGGCGGCGCCAGCGCCGCCCGCTTCCCGATATCGTAGCGGCAGCCGCTGGTGAGGAAGTCCACCTTGAGCCCCAGCATGGCGACCGGCTGGCCGCGGTGGACGGCGTGGCTGTCGGTGAAGCGCAGGCCCGCGGCGTCGACCACGGTCACGGCGCCCGAGCCGAGCACGGTCAGCACCCCGTCGGCGTCGATGATGGCGGCGGTGTCCTCGTCCACCCCCACGCCGAGCGGCTCGGGGTTGTAGGAGAGCGCGGTGATCAGCCGGCCCATGCGGTCGCGGCGGCGGAAGTGCTGATCGATGACGAGGTCGGGCGCGAAGCCGAGCCCCTGGGCCATCTGGACCAGCCGGCGGCGGGGGGTGCCGCCGCTCTCCCCCATCGAGATCATGTGGCGGGAGATCACCGCCGCGCCGGCGCTGGTGCCGGCCACCACCATCCCCTCTACATGGCGGCGCCGGAGGGTGGCGGCGAGCACCGTGCCGCCCAGGGCCGAGGAGATGCGGAGCTGGCTGCCGCCAGTCATGAAGAACCCGGTGGCGGTCTCCAGCGCGTCGTAGACCTCGTTCCCGGCCTCGACCGCGTCCTCGCGGGTGCGGATGCGCAGCACGTCGACCGTGTCGGCGTCCATGCCGTAGAACAGCTCGGCGTAGCGGTCCCCCGTCTCCGGGTGCTCCGAGGCGGTGGCCAGCACCACGATGCTGGCGTCCGGGCCGCCGCAGGCCTCCACGAACCGGCGCAGGATCACCCGTTCGCGGACCTTGTCCTCCGCGCCGCCGATCGCCATGATCAGACCCGGCCGTCTCCCGGCCGGATGCGAGCTCGAATCCATGCCCTCTCCTCCACCCCGCGCACCCCCTGTGCGCGGGCCCCGGTCTCAAGAGTGCGGGGTGCCAGAATGGCGAGGAGATCGTAGCAGAAGAAGGCGACCTCACCACCCCGCGGGAAGCTATGGGAGGGTAGGATGAAATGGAAACGCCGTCCCCGTCACTCTGCACAGAGCCCTCTACGTCGGGCGGCTGGGGAGGGCAACGAGCCTGTTCCATCACGAGCCGCGTATATTCTGCAAGGAGAGGATATGAGTCAGAGAATGCTGGCGAGCCTGATTGCCCAGCTCACGATCGTTCTGGGTCTCCTGCTCGCCCCGCCCGCGAGAGCGCAGCACAAGGTCGACCTGGCGCAGCTCATCCGGGAGACGCAGCAGCAGAGCGGGGAGCCCAGAAACCTCGCTTTCGTCTGGTGGATCCCGGTCGAGTTCTGGGAGGTCAGCCTGACCGCCAACGGCGCGCTCACCCCGCAGCAGATCGAGAGATTTTCCAAGGTGGTGGGCGCTTATTTCATCGTGGCGGCCGTCGACGGTACGATAGGTCCCATGGGTGGCGCCGACTTCATCTCCGAGCCGGACCTGCGCGCCAAGATCAAGCTCGTCGATTCCAAGGGGCGCTCCTATGTCCCCATTGCCGACGAAAAGATCTCTTCCGATATGAGGAACCTTACGCAGGTCATGCGGCCCATGTTCACCAACCTCATGGGACCGCTCGGGGCGAACATCCGCTTTTTCATGTTCCCGACCCGCGACGCGGAGGGTCGGGAGATCGCCAACCCACGCGCCGCCGGCTCCTTCGACGTCATGCTCGGCGAGCGGCGCTTCCACTGGCGGCTCCCCCTCGGCTCTCTGGTGGAGGCGAAGGTCTGCCCCGAAGACGGCGAGGTGTTGAATGGTGCCTGGAGCTACTGCCCCTGGCATGGCACGAAGCTGAAGGCTCAAGGAGCTCCCGCCACAGAGGAGAAGAAGAGCGCCGCCCAACCCCCGAAGCAGGAGCCGGTCCACCAGTGACGGGGACGCGCCGGCCGATCGAGACACCCGCTCGGAACGCTCGCCGAAGCTGAGCCCGCTAAGCCAGGCTCCAATCCAGCTTCAGCGACGGCACGGCGAGCGCCTGGGAGCTGTAGATCGCCAGTTGAATGGGATTCGGGAAGAACTGATCCTTGACGTCCCTCGCCGTATGGAAGTCGTTCCCGACGATGCGGTAGATCGTCAGGTGATCCTGCGGATTGTTGATCTCATACACCTCGCCGCCATACTTCTTCACCACCGGCACACAGAAGACCAGCGGCTCCAGGACCAGCACCCCGTCCTGCCTCTGGAATTGATCGACGAGCGACACCTTGCGGTCGACCACGGGGCCGCTGAAGACGCGGTACCCCTTGTAGTGATCGAGCGTATCGGGAAACTCGAGCCCCGGCTCGATCTTCTGCGCCGGCACCAGGAGGAAGAGGAGGTGATCGATGAGCAGCTTCTGCTCGCCGAGCTGGTTCTGCACGCTGACCACGCGCAGAGGATCGGGGAACGTCGTCTGCGCGTCGTAGATCGTGAAATGACTGTTTCTATCCTGGATCGCTTCGCCGTCCTTGCTCACCGGGTTGGCGAACTGGCGGAGCCACCCGACCACGGCGGGACGATCAGCCCCATCAAACTGCCCCTGCAGGGTCGGCGTGGCTCCCGAGAAATAGGGTTGGACGTCGTACAGCCTGAAATGATCGAGCTTGAAGCCCATGAGATTTCCTCCTCCTCCCTGCCGGTGTGGATGGTACCACGCGGGGGCGGGGACCCCGGGCTCACAAGAGCAAACACGGACAACACGGACGAGCACGGACAGGCACGGACGGGCACGGAAGGCATCTTTGCCATCCTTGTCGTCTGTGCTCGTCCGTGTTCGTCCGTGTTCCTTTTCAGCGCCCCCGCATCCGCCGCGGCAGGATGCCGCGACTGCCCCGCCGCGCGGGGGTCACACGCTCAGGCTGGCCGCGCTGTCCGATGCGATCCGAGCGAAGAGCGCTTCCGCTTCACCGGCCGCGACAGGGAGCGCCTCCAGGATCCCCGCGGCGCGCGCGGAGAGCCATGGATCGCTGCCCATCGTGTCTGGCGCCGCTCCATCCGCCATGGGCCTCGCGAGCGCCCGCCAACGCGCCAGCCGTTCGTCCCCATAGGCTTCGAGCGACGCGAGCGGCTCCGCACCGGCGAGCACCCGCCCGCAACGGCTCGCCAGGTCCTGGGCCTCCAGGATCCCCTCGTTCATGCTCTGCACGCCGAAAGGGAACGCGAGGTGAGCCGCGTCGCCGGCGAGCCAGACCCGCCCGCGTCCGAAGGAGTCGGCCAGGGCGCGCTCGAAACGCACCGCCACCGACCACATCAGACGGCCCGAAGGGATCGGGTGCCACGGCGTCCGCTCGGCGGCAAGCTCGGAGAGCTTCCGGTTGTCGAGCGTGCTCGCCAGCCAGGGAACGATCGACGGCAGCCGGCTCTTGTCCCGCGCCGCGGTGGGTCTGTTTTCCGCTTGGAGCTCGAAACCCAGCCGGGTGCGATCTCCGGGCAGTGGCCACCAGACACTCCGCAGACCGCCGGTGAAGGTGATCCGCAGCTCCCGCCGGGCCTCGTCCGGCGGCAGGCCGACGGGGAGACTCTCCCCGTCGAGCTCGAACACCGCCACCGTCCCCGACGGCCCGGTCGCCCGGCGCTCGATGCCGAGCTGGCGGCGCACCAGCGAGCCGTGACCGTCCGCGCCGAGGACCAGCGGAATCTCGCGCTCGAAGGTCTTGCCCACCACGCCGCTGGCATGGGCCACCGCGTAGCCGGACGAGTCGCTGTCGATGCGGTCGATGGAGCTCGCCACGCCCGCGCCCGCGCTGGCATCGAGCCTGCTCAGACGGTGGCGCCAGCGCACTTCGACGCCTTTGTCCGCGAGCGCCGCGAGCAGGACCGCCTCCAGCTCGCTCTGCGGCACCACCAGGACGAACGGATGCGCCCGGTCGAGCGACCCCAGCGCGAGCTCGGCCTTGCGGATCGCGCCGTCGTAGATCGCCACCCGGTCGATCCGGTTGCCGCGGGCGATCAGCGCAGCGGCAACTCCGAGCTTCTCCAGCACATCGAGCGTCGCCGGGTGGAGGGCCAACGCATAGCTCAGACCGGTCCGGCGCTCCGCCTCGTCGATGATCTCGACCTGACGATGACCGTCGCGCACCAGGGTGAGCGCCGCGGTGAGACCGACCGGGCCGGCCCCCACCACCAAAGCATCGATCGTCCGCTTCAGGGACATGGCCAAACCGCCTTTCTGGCTTCCTATGGATCCTCATCCTCGCGCCGCCTGCGAGTATGGCCTTCGGCGACCGGCGTGCCACCACCCCCGAGAAGAGCAGACCGTGAGCAGACGCACGGGGACGAGCCCACCCTTTCGGGTAGGGAGCCCTACTGGGCGCCGTTCGTGCTGGTGGGCGACGGCGGCTGAGCCGCGGCGGAGCGCCAGGAGCGGACGCTCGCGAGCAGCTCGCGGGCCGTGGCCGAGCCGGGGTTCGCCGCCGCCACCCGCGCCAGCTCGCGCTCGGCGTCGTCCACCAGGCCGGCGCGCGCGTAGAGCACGCCGAGGGCGAGAGGCGAGCCGCCGGCCTCGCGGGCCGCGCTCTCCACCGCCCGCGCCTGGTCCGCAGCGAGGACGCGGAAGAGCGCCGGCGGGGCTTGCGGGCCGGGAGCGATCACGTCCTCGTTACCGAGATGAGCCATCACCTGCCAGGCATAGACCGTCCCCACCGGCAAAGGTTGGTCCGGCGTCCATTCCGTGCCGGTGAGAGGGCCGCTGGCGGCCATGGGATGGAGATCGGGATCGAACACCTTCACCTCGAAGGATCTCGCCGCCGAGAGCGGCGTCCACCGGAAGAGGGGCCGGCCGCCGGCCACGGCCGTGGCCACGGGAGCCAGCAGCGTGAACGGAGCCGTGGACGCGGCTCCGCGGAGCGCCGGCTCGGCTGCCGCGAGATCGGCGATCGCGCGCGGCCGGTCGAGGCGGCCCGTACGCAGCGCGGCGGCGACGTCCCGGCGCCATTGCGGCGGCAGGGATGCCAATCCCACGAGCTCACCCTGGGGACTTAAGGCCACCCGTCCGCCCCCATCCGCCAGCTCCACGGCCGGCCGTTGCGGGACCCGCGCCGCGAGCCAGACGCCGAGGCCCGCGACGGCCACCAGGACCGCCGCGAGGGCCGCGATCACCGCCAGCCGGCGGAGCGGGAATCTCGCCACGGCGGGGGCCGGGGCGGGCGGCGCCAGCTCCTCCCAGGCGGCGAGCGCGCCGGAGAGCGGCTCCCCGGCCGCCAGCCGCAGCCGGCACGCCTCGCAGGTGGCGATGTGATCGTCCACCGCCAGGAGCTCCCGCGGGGAGAGAGCGCGGCGCTGATACTCCTCGACCTGCCGTTGGGTGAGATGGCTCACGGGATGGAAAGTTTACCGCAGCCACCCGGGATTGAAATCCCGGGTGGGGAAGATAACAAACGCCTGATAAAATCCCCCACCATGAGCTCCGAGCCCGTCACCGCCCCCGAGCCCGTTCCCGGTCCCGCGCCGAGGACGCCGCATCCGCTGAGCGTCCCCCACTTCCGGAACCTGTGGCTCGGTGCCACGATCTCGCTGCTGGGCGACCAGTTCTATCTGGTGGCGCTGCCGATGCTCGGCCTGCAATTGACCGGGTCGGGCCTGATCCTGGGCACACTCCTGATGGTCGCGGCGATCCCCCGGGCGGTGCTCATGCTGATCGGCGGCGCGGTGATCGATCGCTTTTCGGCGCGGCGGGTGCTGATGACCACGGCGGCGGTCCGCGCGCTGCTGGTGGGCGGGGTGGCGGTGCTGGTCTGGCTGCGCCTCATCCAACTGTGGGAGCTCTACGCGCTGACGTTCTGCTTCGGCGTCTCCGACGCGTTCTCGTTCCCCGCCGGACCGGCGCTGATGCCGACGCTGGTGAAGGCGGAGCAGCTTCAATCCGCCAACGCCCTGTTGCATAGCTCCACGGTGACCACACAGACGCTCGGCTCGTTCCCCGCCGGGTGGCTGATCTCGCGCTGGGGCGTCGCCTCGGCCCTGTTCTTCGACGCCGTCAGCTTTCTCGGCGTGATCGCCGCGCTGCTCAAAATCCCCGATCCGCCCAAGGTCCCGGCGCACGCCCGTCCGAGCATGCTGCACGCGATCGCCGAAGGGCTGCGCACGGTGCGGCACGACCCGGCCCTGCTCGCCCTGATGTCGATCTTCGCCACCATCAATCTCTGCTTCTCCGGCCCGGTCTACGTCGGCCTCCCGTTGCTGGCCCAATTCCAAGTCAAGCCGGCGCAGGCGTTCGGAGCCTGGCTCTTCTTCCTCAGCGGCGGCATGCTGGTGGGCATCCTCTTCGGCGGCAGGATCAAGCAGCCCCGCAGGCGCGGCCTGCAGTTCATCGTGATGAGCCTGCTGACCGGCCTCGAGCTGATCGGCATCGGATTGATCCCGACGTTCGGCGCCATCGCGACCTTCCTGGCCCTGATCGGCCTCGGCGTCGGCTTCGTCAACGTCCAGTTCAGCTCCTGGATTCAACTGCGCGTCGACCGGGCCCTGCTCGGCCGCGTGATGAGCGTGCTGATGTTCGCCGCCGTGGGGCTGGTCCCGGTCTCCCAAGGCGTCTCCGGGGTGGTCACGCAATGGTGGCGAGTTCCGGCGCTGTTCATCGGCGCGGGCACGCTGCTCGCCGTGGCCTCCGCCGTGGCGTTGACCGGCAACGCAGCGCGCCACGTCGATTGATGCCTACGGCGCCTTGGGCGCCTCGGGCTGCCGGGCCAGCAGAGCCTCCAGCCGCTGGATGCGGGCCTCCTGCTCCGCGAGCTGCGACCTCAGGCTCGTGACCTCCGCCTGCTGCTCCGCCACCTTGCCGTGCTGCTTCTGCAGCTCGTTGAGGAGCATCGTGTTCATCTCGTGGTAGCGGACCGTGAAGGGCTTCCCCTGCTGGTCATACTGCACGAGGTCCGGAAAGACCTTCGCCACCTCCTCGGCGATCAGGCCGTACTGGAGGAGATGGGAGCCGTCGTCGTACGGCGCCTTGTAGTGGAAGGTGACCGGACGCAGCTTCATCAGCCCCTCGCTCGCGTCCCCCATGCTCTCGACGTCCTCCTTGAAACGCACCGACGAGGTCACCGTGCCGAGCTGCCCGTTGCTGTCGATGTACACCGCCGTGCCGCTCGACACCGTGACGCCGTTCACGCCCGCCAGGAACGCCCGGGTATGGTTGGTCGAGTTGCCGATGCGGATCGTATTGGATTCATTTCCGGGAGCGGTGTTGCCGATGTCAATGTTATTGCTGCCGCTGGTGATGTTGAAACCCGCCGAGCGGCCGAGCGCGATGTTGCTCGATCCCGAGGTGTTCCCCAGGGCGTTGGCGCCCACCGCCGTATTGTTGCTCCCGGTCGAAACTCCGAACAGGGCCTGAATGCCCACCGCCGTGTTGTTGCCGCCCGTCGTGTTGGAGCTCAGAGCGCTGGCGCCGAACGCCGAGCTCCCGTTGCCCGTCGTGTTGCCGGACAGGGCGCCCGAGCCGACCGCCGTGTTGACCAGCCCGTTGGTGTTGGCCCACAGCGCGAACGAGCCGACTCCCGTGTTGGTGGCGCCGGACGTATTGGAGAAGAGGGCCTCGGCGCCGACCGCGGTATTGTCCGAGCCGGTGGTGTTGGAGGCCAGGGCCTGCTCCCCCAGCGCGGTGTCCCGGTTTCCCGTCGAGACGCCGGGATTGCCCGCGCCGGTGCCCAGATTGAGATCCTCGAACCCTTGAGCCTGGACGACGGTGGCGCACAGAGAGAACGCGGCGAGCAGGACGAGGGAACGGTAGCCTTGGCGAAGGATAGATTTCCGGGACATGACGGATCTCCTCGGTCGTGCCGTCCCCGCGGCGGGACGGCGGGTTGCTGACTGCGGAAGGAGCTATCTCCTTACCATTAGTGTATGCGGAAGATTCGATGTCAGCAACCCCGCTCCCTGTTTCCGGGGCTGTCCTCTGAGCCTGGACGCTGGTAAGCTCGCGGGCATGTCCCGAGCCATCCTGCAAGCCTTGCTCTTCGTGCTCACCCTCCTGGCCGGCGGGAATCTCGCTCTCGCCCAGGCCGATTCGCCTCACGCCTCGAACGCGGTGTTCCTGGAGTTGCTGGGCAACGGAGGGGTCGTGTCCCTCAATTACGAGCGGCTGGTGAACGACCGCCTCGCGCTCCGAGTCGGGTATGGCACCTGGAAAGACAACGCGCTCTTTGGCCCATCGAACGAACAACAGGCCAGCAGCATGCCGGTGTCGGCGAGCTATCTCTTCGGCCCGGGAGAGCGGAAGCTCGAGATCGGCGGCGGCATCACGTTCGGCCACCGCGAGAGTCTCGACGGAACGAAAAGCTCGTTTCGCAGCCTGACCGCCATCGTGGGATACCGCACCCAGCCCGCGGGACGCGGCTATCTCTTCCGGGCCGGCGTGACGCCCTTCTACTCTCTGGACAGCGGGAGCGCGGCCTACCCAAACCCCGGATTCTCGTTTTCGGCAGGGGTGAGCTTTGGATACCGATTCTGAGGCGCGAAGAAAAAAGTGAGCCTCCGCGCTCTTCTCGGGTTCCTGATCCTCCTGGGACTGCCACCCGCCCACAGCCAGCCGGCCCGGGTTCCAGACGTCTTCCAGGTCCGCTTCGAAACCAGCCAGGGACCGTTCGTGGTCGAGGCCCATCGAGAGTGGGCGCCGCACGGGGTCGACCGCTTCCATGAGTTGGTGACGTCCGGCTACTTCGACGACTCGCGCTTCTTCCGGGTCGTCCCGGGCTTCATCGCGCAGTTTGGCGTCGCCGGGGACCCCAAGGTCATGGCGGCGTGGAAGGACAGGACGATCCCGGACGATCCGGTGCGGCAGAGCAACGCCCGCGGTACCATCGCCTACGCCATGACCGGCCCGAATACGCGGGCGACGCAGCTCTACATCAATCTGGCGGACAATTCGCGCCTGGATGCCCAGGGGTTCGCCCCCCTCGGCCGCGTGACCTCCGGCATGGACGTGGTCGACCGGCTCTACTCCGGCTATGGTGAAGGGTCCGGCGGCGGCATGCGCGGCGGCAAGCAGGGGGAGATGCTGAAGGGGGGCAACGCCTGGCTCGATGCCAATTTCCCCAAGCTCGACCATCTGCTGCGGGCCCGCATTATTGATGTGAAACCGGAGGAGAAACCATGAGACACGCCCCGCGCCTCGGCCTGATCCTGATCCTCGTCGCCTGCCCGGCCTTCGCCGCGGCGCCGGCCCCGGCCGAGGGGGACTGCACGCTGAAGGATTTCCGCTTCCAGAGCGGCGAGACGCTGCCCGCGCTCCGCCTCCACTACACCACGCTGGGCACGCCGGCCCGCGACGCCGGGGGGACGGTGCGCAACGCGGTGCTGATCCTCCACGGCACGAGCGGCGACGGCAAGGGTTTTCTGCGCGAGCAGTTCGCCGGCCAGCTCTTCGGGCCGGGCCAGCTCCTCGACGCGGCCACGCACTACATCATCCTCCCGGACAACATTGGCCACGGCAAGTCGAGCCGCCCGAGCGACGGCCCGCACATGCGCTTCCCGAAGTACAACTACGACGACATGGTGCGGGCGCAGCACGACCTGCTCACCCAGTGCCTGAAGGTCGATCACCTCCGCCTGGTGATGGGCACCTCCATGGGCGGCATGCACACCTGGGTCTGGGGCTACACCTATCCCGATTTCATGGATGCCCTGATGCCGCTCGCCAGCCTGCCGGTGGAGATCGCGGGCCGCAACCGGATGTTGCGGAAGATGGGGATCGATTCGATCATGGGCGATCCCGAGTGGAAAAACGGTGAGTACACCACCCAGCCGCGCGGCCTGACCGGCGCCATCGACGTGCTGATCTTCATGGTGTCGTGCCCGCTCGAGATGCAGAAGGAGGCGCCGACGCGCGAGAAGGCCGAGGCGATGCTCGACGCGCTCGTCCAGCGCTACAAGTCGTTGCTCGACGCCAACGATCTGATCTATCAGTTCGACTCGTCGCGGAGCTACAACCCGTACCCCCATCTCGGCGAGATCAAGGCGCCGCTCTACGCCGTCAATTCCGCCGATGATCAGGTGAATCCGCCGGAGCTCGGCATCCTCGACGAGGCGATCCACCACGTACCGCACGGGCG
>DASXJP010000261.1:0-2470 GCA_036497345.1 Thermoanaerobaculia bacterium | reverse complement strand
GAGGGGAATTCCTTCAGCACCTCGTCGACGCCGCGCAGGTCCATGCCGCCCAGGAGGCTCTGGGCCCACCAGAGCCGCGCCACCTGGCCGGCCACGCCGGCGGCGCGGGTCTCCGGGGGCGCCGTGGCCGGCACGGCGCCTTCAGCCTGGGTGAGGGCGCGGCGCAGCGGCAGCAGCGAGCGTAGCTCGGCCATCTCCGGCTCGCCGGCCGCCGCCGGACCCTTCGGCGCGGGCAGCAGCCGGGGGAGGAGCACCGCCGCCAGCACCGCGGCCAGGAGCACGCCGCCGGCGCTCCCCAGGGACCAGGAGAGCGCCCGCCGGTCCCGGTTCAGCAGGGCGACGTACAGGAGTAGGGCGCCGGCCACGCCGGCGACGACGAGCAGCCAGACCGGGAGAGCGATGGACCGCCCCACCACCCGCAACGGCTGCGGCGCGGACGAGGCGGCGGGCTTCTCCTCTTCCTCCGGGCTCTTCCGCCCCACCGGCTCGGCGGAGATCCGCAGCGAATCGATCTTCCAGGCGTCCCCCTCCCGCACCAGGCCGAGCACGAGCGAGTCGTCCACTCCCGCGGGGAAGCCGAGCGTAAACACGGCCCCCCGGCTGGAGGTCCCTTCGGGAGAGGCCGCGAGGTCCCACTCGGCGCCGGCCGGCGAGCCCGCGCGCACCTCGATCTCCGCCAGCGCGGCCTCCCGGCCCAGCTTCCGCAACGGCGATCCGCTGGCGAGGCGGTCCCACCAGGCGGCGGGGCCGCGGTCGAGATACTCCGCGGCCAGCGCGACCGCCTGCCGCTCGGCCTCGCTCAACGGCCGCGGGGCCTCCGGCGCGGCGAGGCCGGGCCGCGACAGAGCCAGAAAGAGAGCCAGCGCCAGGCCCCAAGAGCCCCACGAGAGAGAAATGGATCGATGCATCGGCGTTACAGCCTCCTCGCGAAAGCGAACCGGATCCCGACCGGCCCGCGCGAAATACTTCCCAGGGAGCGGACAACATTATATGGTTGGAACACCAAGACCATTTCGAGGCATTGAAGCCCGGAGGGAGCGACGGCGCTCCTCCCGTGGCGATGAGGGGTGACGCGATGAAGAGGACCGCCCTGTTCCTGCTGACCTGCCTTGCCGCGCTCGGCTGCGATCTCGTGCCGAAGCCGAAGCCGGCGGCCCCCATGCTGACCGTGACGCCGGAAGCCATCACCCTGATCCAGGAGACCAAGGAGATCTGCGTCAAGGTCGCGAAGACCGGGGTCGAACGGATGCGCGGCGCCGAGGACCAGCAGAAGCGCTCGCGCGAGGAGGCCATGGCGGCCGCCAACAACGGCGGCACCCTGGCGGCGCCGGAGGATACCTCGTCCACCGCGCCTGCCGACGTCCTGGAAAAGTATTTGAGCGACGAGGGGGCGCCGGAGCTCGCGGCCGTGGACCGCGCGGCCGGGCTGCTCCGCGATCTCCTGCCGAAGGTGAAAGACGAGGCCCCGCCGGACATCGCCCAGGCCGTCCAGTCCCTGTTCGCCGGCGAGGAGCAGGTCTGCGCCCGCGCCCGGAACCCCCGGCCCACGCGGCTCAACTACCAGGAGAGCCTCGACTACGCGGTCCACGACTACGACACCGCCGAGGCCAAGCTCCAGGCGCTCTACACCGTCACCGCGACCGACGCCCAGTACGCCGCCAACAAGTACAACCCGCTCCTGGACGAGGCCCGCGCCGGCAACGACCACCCCACGGGCGCCGCCGCCATGAAACCGCTGCCGCCCGAGGAGCTGAAGCGCCAGCGCAAGGAGTGGGAAGCCACGCAGCAATATCAGCAGGAGCAGCAGGCCCAGCACGACGCCGCGGTCGTCCGCTGGCGGCAGCGCGAGGAGAAGAAGGAGCCCATGCTCGGGAAGATCGGCCTGGCGCCCGCGGAGGCGGCGAAGCGGAACCTGTCGCCGGAGAAGCGGGCGCAGTCGATGCAGGCCTGGTACGCCGGCTATTCGGGGAAGGTCGGACCGGTGCGCACGGCCCTCGCCAGCTACCTGAGCCTGCGGCGGGGCTCGCCGGAGCAGGTCACCCCCGTCTGCCAGAGCCTGCTGGCGGCGACCTCGGCCGTCGTCTCCGATTTCGCGATGTTCGACCTGCCGGACGCCGCGGCGGCCAAGATGCTGAAAAAGGCCTACACCGATCTCCAGGAGTGCGCCCGCGCCTGCGTGGCCGGCCTCGACGCCGAGGCCGCCTACCGCCTCGCCCTCTACCAGGGAGGGATCAGCCAGGCCACGACGGCGCTGCAACCGTATGGGGTGACGCCGTAGGGCTGAGCGCCCGAAACCTCACCATGCCCATCGCCCTCCCGCCGTCCGGGAGAGGGGGACGCGGTTGAGGCGGTGTTGCTTGTAGGAGGCGTTATCGGTCGGATCCGTCGGATCGGTCGGATGGCCTCTTTTTTAAAGCCGGCTTCCTATAGGCACCACCGCCTAAGCTGAGTCCCCCTCTCCCGGACGGTG
>DASXJP010000260.1:0-14567 GCA_036497345.1 Thermoanaerobaculia bacterium | reverse complement strand
CCTCCTTTCTTGTTCTCGACCAACAAGAGGAAAGCACGTCTTCATGGCCTTTTGCAAGCACGTCTTCCAGCAAAAAGGGCCCCTTAAGCGATCACGGATGGAGCTTTGTGTTGATTGAAGCTCAGAGCCTCCATGCTCATTGCAAGCTTGCAACAGCTCATTGCAGCGTCGCAACGGCTCGTTCTAACCTTGGAAGACCCATTGCAACCTTGCAACGGGTCATTCCAAGCTTGCGATGAGCCGTTCTTCCCTTGCAATGACCCAATGCAAGATGCAATGAGCCGTTGCAAGCTTCTATTGGCTCCCACAACTCTGCAACAGGCCATTACAAGAGAAGAATGGGCTATTGCAAGCTTGCAATGACTTTTCCAGCCTTGCAACGACTCAATGCAAGGTTGTATAGCCCATTGCAAGCTTGCAATGGGCTGTTCTAAGCTTGCAATGGGCTGTTACAACGTTGAAATGGCTCATACAACCTTGTAATGGCCTCTTGCAAGGTTGCAATGGGACGTTGCAACGTTGTAATGGGTTGTTGCAAGCTTGCAACGAGCCGTTGCGACATGTCTCGACATTCATAAGGTAATAGAAGCCGAGAACTTTTTTGCGGGAGAGCGGGATGCTCACGGTCATGATACCTTACAGCGGCCATGGACAGTCCCCCCAACCGCTCCTGGCCGACCGCCGGCCTCGACGACGACGCCTATGAGGCGCTCGCCGAGGGCCTGACCGCCTCCGAGGTCTGGTCGCTGCTGCTCGGCGTGGTGGCCCGGCGGGCGGAACGGCGTCCGCCTCCGGAGCTGCTGCGGCAGTGGGAGCAGGACCGCTTCGTGCAGCCGGCCTTCATCGATCAGCGCACGCTGAACGCCCTGGACGGCCACCTGCTCGCGGCGGCGGAAGGGTTCGAGGCGATCGAGCTGTCGCCGCTGGCGCCGCTGGGATCGTGCTCGGCCGTGGGGCTCGCCAGCCAGAACAAGACGGTCTCCACGGTGCGGGGGACCGAGGTGGTGTCCGATCCCACGAACGGCATGGCCCTCGAATGCGCCAAGCGGCTGCGGCGGGACCCGGCCAGGCAAGTGCGGCTCGTCACCTGCCATCGCTGCGTGCGGGCCCAGACGTTCCCCAAGCTGCCGGGGTACGCCGCGCACTTCCGGCTCTTCTGCCTGGCCACCGCCGGGCGCGAACGGCAGGATCACGATTTCGTGGTCGCGGCCCTGGCGGAGCAGATCGCGACCCACCTCGCGGCCCTGGACCGGCTGGAGCGGCACGGCTATGTGATCTCCGACCGCCGGGTGAAGGTCCTCTCCACCCCCGCGCGGGCCGGGCTCGCGGACCGCATCGCCGCCACGATCCGGGGCGCGTCCGTGAGCCGCGAGACGTTCGATCACCCGTACTACGACGGCCTGCGCTTCATGCTCAACGTGCGCGGCCCCGAGGGGAGAGACCTCTTCCTGAGCGACGGCGGCGCGTTCGACTGGCTGCGCAAGCTGACCTCCAACCGGCGGCTCACCTTCGTGGCCAGCGGCATGGGGTCGCAGCTCGTGGCGTACCTCTGCCGCGGGTAAGATGTGGTAACTTCCCTGGTACTTCCACGTAGAAGAGGCAGGTGCCCCCGGCCGGCCGCCCAGGGGTGGTGCACGATCCGGACGCGGCCCTGGAGCGATGTCCCGTGAAACGTAAGCTCTTGTGGTTTCTGATCGTCGCCGCGCTGCTCGTGGCCGCCGGCGGCTTCGCCTATGCGCGCCGGGGCCCCAAGGCGGCCGAGGTGCAGATCGCCAAGGTGGGACGCGAGGACCTCCAGGCGAAGGTCAGCGCCAACGGCAAGATCCAGGCGCAGAAGAAGGTGGACATCTCGGCGACGATCGCCGGCCAGATCACCCATCTCGCGGTCGAGGAGGGGGACCGGGTCAAGAAGGGGCAGTTCCTGCTGCAGATCGATCCGGTCAATCCGCGGGCGCTGGCGCGCAGCAACGAGTACTCGATGCAAGCGTTGCGCGGCGAGCTCGCATCGGCCAAGGCGGCGCTCGTCCAGGCCCGCGCCGACCTCCAACGCGCCGAGAGCAATTACCAGGCCGGGATCGTCCCCGCCGCCGAGCGCGACCGGGCGAAGACGGCGGTGATGACCGGCGAGGCGGCCTTCGAGGCGGCGCAGCGCCGCGTCGATCAGGCCGGGGCCTCGCTCCAGGGGGCGCGCGACACGCTGGCCAAGACGACCATCGTCTCGCCCATGGACGGCGTCGTCACCGCGCGCCGGGTCGAGGAGGGGGAGGTGGCGGTGATCGGCGTCCAGAACAGCCCGGGCACGGTGCTGCTGACCATCTCGGACATGTCGACCGTCGAGGCCGAGCTCGAGGTGGACGAGACCTCGATCCCCACCGTCAAGCTGGGCCAGGAGGCGGAGGTGCGGCTCGACGCCTATTCCAATCAGACGTTCCGCGGCGTGGTCACCGAGGTGGGGAGCAGCCCGCTCACCGCCGACGCCAACGCGGCGATCAAATTTAAAGTGAAGGTCCGCCTGGTGAATCCGCCGCCGGGGATCAAACCGGGGCTCTCGGCCCGCGCCGATATCCTGACCGGCTTCCGCGGCCACGCGCTGGCGGTGCCGATCCAGGCCCTGGTGGTGCGCGACGTCGAGCGCAAGCCCGGCGAGCCGGCGCGCCCCAACGCCCCCCGCGATCAGGAGGGAGTCTATCTGATGGAAGGGGGCAAGGCGCGCTTCCAGCCGGTCAAGACCGGCCTCGTGGGCGACCTGTCGATCGAGGTGACGGAGGGCCTCCAGGGGGGCGAGACGGTGATCACCGGCCCGTTCAAGGCGCTGCGGGAGATCAATCCGGGGGACGCGGTGAAGCTCGAGGAGCCGAAGAAGGGGGAGGGGCGGAGCCCCGCGAGCTGATGGACCTGGCGGAGCTGCTCCGCGAGGCGCTGCGGGCGATTCGCACCCACGCCCTGCGCAGCTTCCTCACCCTGCTCGGCATCGTGATCGGGGTGGCGACGCTGGTGGGGGTGATCTCGGTGATCTCCGGGCTCAACGGCTTCGTGCGCGACAAGCTGTTCCGGCTGGCGCCGGACGTCTTCGTGGTCACCAAGTTCGGCCTCATCCGCAGCCGCGAGGAATTCCTCGACGCGGTGAAGCGGCCGGACATCACCCGGGACGACTTCGAGCGGCTGGCGGGTGAGCTCAAGAAGGCCGACCAGGTGGGGGCGCAGGTGCAGGGGACCGCCACGGTCAAATCCGGCGACCACCGGCTGCCGGACGTCGTGCTCTACGGCACCACCGCCAACTACGCCTCGCTGATGAGCCTGGATCTCGCGGCCGGCCGCTACTTCCTCGACAGCGAGGTGCGGACCGCGCAAGCCGTGGCCGTGATCGGCTGGGACGTCAAGGCCGAGATCTACCCGCAGCTCGACCCGATCGGCCGTACGGTGCTCGTCCGCGGCATGCCCTTCCGCGTCATCGGCCTGCTCACGCAGCAGGGGAACGTGCTCGGCCAGAGCCGCGACAACGTGATCTATCTGCCGCTCGACACTTATCGCAAGGAGCTGGGCAACCGCTCCACGATCGACGTCCTGGTGCAGGCCCAGGGTGGCGTCGAGGGGGTGGACGATTCGGCCGACGAGGTGCGGGCGGTGCTGCGGGCCCTGCGCCACACCGATTTCCGGGCGCCCGATCCGTTCGGCATCGTCACCGCGGAGAGCCTCGAGGACATCTGGCACCAGATCTCGGCCGCGGCGTTCATCCTCACCATCCTCATCGCCTCGGTCTCGCTGGGGGTGGGTGGGGTGGTGATCATGAACATCATGCTGGTCGCGGTGGCCGAGCGGACGGCGGAGATCGGCCTGCGCCGGGCCCTGGGGGCGCGCCAGAAGGACGTCCGCCGGCAGTTCCTGCTGGAGGCGGCGCTGCTGTCGTTCGTGGGCGGCGTGATCGGCGTGCTGCTGGGCGGGCTGATCTCGCTGATCGTCGACCGCGTGGTCCACTTCCCGGCCAATCTGACGGCGGCCACGGCGGCGCTGGGGCTGGCCCTCTCGGTGGCGGTGGGGATCGCCGCCGGCTACTGGCCGGCGGTCCACGCCTCGAAGCTGCAGCCGGTGGACGCGCTGAGGGCCGAGTGATGGCACGGCGGTCGCGCCTGCGCCTCTCCTGGATCGAGAACGTGCGCTTCGCGCTGGGCGCCATGCGGGCCCAGAAGCTGCGCACGTTCCTCACCCTCCTCGGGGTGGTGGCCGGGGTGGCCACGGTGATCATGATGGTCTCCTTCGTGGCCGGCTTCGACCGCTCGGTGAGCAAGGCCTTCTCGCGCTTCGGCACCCAGCTCGTGCAGTTCCAGAAGTACGAGCCGCGCTTCGGCGGCCCCGGCGGCGTGCCCGAGGATCAGCGCAACCGGCGCGACCTGACCCTGGAGGATGCCCTGGCGCTCAAGCGGCTGGCCACGCTGGCCGGAGCGGTCTCCCCGGAGCGTTACTACGGACGGCCGGTGGAGGTGCGCACCCGCCGCGAGGTCGCCAACAGCCCCCAGATCGTGGGCGCCACGCCGGAGTACGTGCTCGCCAATGACAGCTCGGTCGAGGACGGCCGCTTCCTGATCGACGCCGACGTGCGCCACGCCGCCCGGGTGGCGGTGGTCGGCACCGACGTGGTCGACGCGCTCTTCCCCCATCAGGACCCGATCGGCCGCGCGATCACCATCGACGGCCGTGCCTATCAGGTGATCGGCGTGCGGGACAAGAAGGGGTCGCTCTTCGGCGGCAGCAATGACAACCTCATCATCGTTCCGCTCTCCACGTTCGACGATCAGTACCCCCAGGTCCGCGACGGCGGGCGCGACACGATCCACATCGCGACGGTGCCGCGGCGCCCTGAGGACTACGACGCGCTGATCGATCAGGAGGTCGCCATCCTGCGCGCGCGCCGCCACCTGCGCCCCAATCAGCAGAACGACTTCGCGACCTTCACCAGCGTGGGCATGATGAGCAATTTCCGCCAGATCACGGGCGGAGTGGCCCTGGTGATGATCCTGATCGCGGGGATCGCCCTGCTGGTGGGGGGCGTGGGGGTGATGAACATCATGCTGGTGAACGTCACGCAGCGGACGCGCGAGATCGGCCTGCGCAAGGCGCTCGGGGCCACCAAGCGGGACGTGGCCGTGCAGTTCCTGGCCGAGGCGGTGACGCTGACCGGGGTGGGCGGCGCGATCGGCATCGCCCTGGGGTTGGGGGCCGCCCTGATCGCCCGCCTGGCCTTCAATTTCCAGGCCGCGGCGCCGCTCTGGTCGGTGCTCCTGGGCTTCGGCGTCTCCACCGCCGTGGGGCTGGCCGCGGGCCTGTGGCCGGCGGTGAAGGCGGCGCGGAAGGACCCTATCGAGGCGCTGCGGTACGAGTAGGGGTATCATGGAGGCGGAGGCTGACATGGCTCTGATGGACGACATCCAGTACATCTCGGACGAAGAAGGAAATCCGACCGGGGTGATCGTGCCGATCGAGATCTGGCGGGAGATCGCCTCAGATCGGGAGACCGCCTATCTGCTGCGGAGCGATACGATGAGACGGCGACTCCTCGAGGCCCGGGAGCGGCGGGAGGAGATCCCCTTCGATGAAGTCCGCCAGAAGCTTGGTCTTTGATCCCAGTGCATTCGCGGATCTCGCCTGGTGGATCGAGCAGGACCGCAGGACAGCTCTCAGAGTGGTCAGGTTGATCGAGGCGATTCAGCGGGACCCCTTCCGAGGCCTCGGTGAGCCGGAACCGCTGAAGCACGACCTGGCTGGCTGCTGGTCACGCCGCATCGATCGCGAGCATCGCCTCGTCTACGAAGTCTCTGAGACCAAGATCAGAATTCTCGCCTGCCGCTATCACTACTAAACCGGGCCGGCGGTCACCGGCCCGGCCATCCCTACGGCAGCACCGAGGTCGGGCCGCCGGCCGCCACCACTGCCTCCTGGCGCCCCAGCGCGTTGCGGAGATGCAGGAGGGGACCGGTCATGAAGGTGGTGACCAGCGCCATCAGGACCAGCATGGCGAAGATCTGGGGCGACAGGATCCCCAGGTCGTAGCCGAGGTTGAGCACGATCAGCTCGACCAGGCCGCGGGCGTTCAGCAGCGTGCCGAGGGAGAAGGAGTCCCCCCAGCTCATGCCCGTCCAGCGCGCCGCCATCATGCCGCCGCCCAGCTTGCCGGCGATCGCCACCACGATGAGCCCGGCGCACATCGCCCAGCTCTCCCATCCCGCCACCAGGCCGACCTGCATGCGCAGGCCGGTGAAGGCGAAGAAGAGCGGCAGCAGCAGGACCGAGCTGAAGGTCTCGAGGCGCGAGCGGAGGAACTGCCGCAGCCCGGAGTCGGGTGGCATGCAGACGCCGGCCAGGAAGGCGCCGAACAGGGCGTGGATGCCGATCACCTCGGTGCACAGGGCCGAGGCGAAGAGGAAGGTGAAGAGGACGGCCAGCAGCCCCACGCTCCCGCCCTGGGTCTGGGGGAGCCGGCTCAGCAGGCGGGCCGCCCGGGGGCGGACCACCAGGACCATCCCGGTGACGAACAGCGCGGTGAGGGCGATGGTCAGCGCCGCGCCGCCCAGGCCGTTGGCCTTCACGATCGCCACCACCACCGCCAGCAGGCACCAGGCGGTGGCGTCGTCCACGGCCGCGCACGCGAGGGCGGTGCTGCCCAGGAAGGAGCGGGACATCCGGCGGTCTTCCAGGATGCGCGCCAGCACCGGGAAGGCCGTGATGCTCATGGCCACGCCGAGGAAGAGGGCGAAGGCGCTGAACGGGATCCCCCCCGGCGCCAGACGGCGGTAGAGCAACAGGGCCGAGGCGGTGCCCAGGAAGAAGGGCACGGCGATGCTCGCGTGGCTGACCAGCACGGCGGCGTCCGCCTTCTGGCGGAGATGCTCGACGTCCAGCTCGATGCCGACCACGAACATGAAGAGGATGACGCCGATCTGGCTGAGCATCCGCAGGGCGTCCATCGACGACGCCGGGAAGAGGAACGCCTGGGCCGCCGGGGCCACCGCCCCCAGCAAAGAGGGTCCCAGGAGGATGCCGGCGATGATCTCGCCGATGACCGGCGGCTGACCGATCTTGCGGAACAGGAAGCCGAGGCTCCGGGCGGCGGCGACGATGAGGACGACCTGGAGCAGCAGGATGCTCAAGGGGCTGCGGGCGTTCTCGACCAGGGTGTGGGCGACGCCACCCCCCGCGGCCTTCCCTTGGGCTTCATGATGGGCCGAGGTCTGCGCGACCGCCGGCCGCGAGGGAGCCGCGTCCGGTTGCAGTCTCGAGCCGAGATTGAGGAGGAGCCCGGTTCCGGCTCCAAAAAGGACGAGGATTACGACATAGAACGCGAGGTTCCTCGACATGTAGCTCCCCTCCATCAGATTAGAACAGCAAAAAAATATGATCAATACGACGATCAGTGGAAGAGTGCGCGACCCCCCTCGAAACGGGACAAACGGGGACGAATTCTTCGTCGCGCCGCCTCATCACCGCCGCCGGGCGAGAAAAATCACGTGGTTCTTCCGCTTGCCCCCCGCGCGGTCGGAGACCCGCTCGGTCCAGGCCTCGAAGCCGGCGCGCCGGAGCCGCTGCTCGAAGGCCGGGGCGGGGAACGAGGCCCAGAAGGCGGCCACTCCTCCCGCTGTCAGGCTCCGCCCCAGCCGCTCCAGGCCGGCCGGCGTGTAGAGGCCGGCGTTGGAGCGCAGAGTCAGGGCTTCGGCGCCGTTGTCCACGTCCAGGAGGACGGCGTCGAAGCGCCGGCGGCCGTCGAGGAGGTCGCGCACGTCGCCCAGGACCACCTCCACCCGGCGGTCGTCGAGCGGCCGGCCGGCGAGGTCCCCCAGCACGTCCCGGTTCCACTTGAGGAGAGAGGGGAAGATCTCCCCTACCACCACCGCGGCGTCGGGCGGCAGGTGGTCGAGCGCCGCGCGCAGGGTGTAGCCGAAGCCGAGCCCTCCCACGAGCACGCGCGGCGCCCGCCGTTTCCCGAGGGCCTTCAGGGCCAGGCTGGAGAGGGCCTCCTCGGAGCCGTGGACGCGGCTGGTCATCAGCTCCTTGCCGTCCACTCGCAGGTAGTAGACGCCGTCCCGCCGGGCGAGCACCAGCTCGTCCCCCTCGGGCGTGGTCTCGCGGGCCAGGGTCTCGGTGGGCTTCATGATCGTTCCATCGCTTTGGATTGCAGAGCTTATACTGGCCCGCGGGAGCCAAGGAGGTCCCTGCTCATGTGGATTCCCGATATCCACCCCTGGTGGCTGTTGATCGTCCGCTCGGTCGTCGTCTATCTCTTCCTGCTCATCGTGCTGCGGATCACCGGCAAGCGCCAGGTGGGGCAGCTCGCCCCCTTCGACCTCGTCCTGTTGCTGGTGCTCTCCAACGCGGTGCAGAACTCGATGAACGGCGGCGACAACTCGCTGAGCGGCGGGCTGATCTCGGCCGCGGCGCTGATCGCCGTCAACTATCTGGTGGGCTTCCTCACCTTCCGCAGCAAGCGGCTGGAGGCGCTGATCGAGGGGCGGCCGGAGCTGCTGATCCACAACGGCAAGCTCTACGAGGAGGTCCTCACCCGCACCCAGCTCACCCGCCATGAGCTCAACGCCGCCCTGCGGCAGGCGGGGTGCGCCTGCGTGGAGGAGGTCCACACGGCCGTGCTGGAGAACAACGGCGGGATCTCGGTGGTGCCGCGGGCGAAGGTCTGACGCCTCATCTCAGGGACCGGTAGGGGCGGCCCTATGTGGCCGCCCTGGGCGGGCGGGGGTCTTGCCCGATCGGAGATTTCCCCCACCCAGGGCGGCCACATAGGGCCGCCCCTACAGGAGGTCTCTCCTCAGTGATGCTCCTGGCGCTCCTTCCCCTCCCCGTTCCCCTCCGGCCGGCCCGCCGGATGGGTCTTGCCGTGGTGGCAGGTGTAGCAACTCACGGCGGCGTCGCGGTCCAGCCCGGGCATGGTCTTGATGTACTGCTCGTTGATCCCCTTGGTCATCTGGATCATCCCGCGGGCGACCTTCTTCTCGTCCTTGTCGTCGCTGGCGAAATTCTCGGTGTCGTGGCACTCCCGGCACTTGGTGCCCAGGGCGTTGGCGAACCCTTCCATGGCGTCGAGGAAACGGCCCGCGGGGACCCCTTTGAGGAGCTGGATGTTCTTGAACACCTTCTCGGCCGGCTCGTTCTCCCGCCCCTTGATGAAGTCCCGCATCGAATTCGGACGCGGCGCCTGCTGGGCGTCCGGCGGGGTGTAGGACTGTCCCGTGGGGTGAGACTGCATCGGGTCCGGAGTGGGGGTCGTGGCGGTCGCCGGAGCGGGACGAGCCTGCCCATACTGGGGGTTGGACAGAGCGGGAAGGGCGAGCCCGGCGAGCAGCAGACCGCCGGTCATCAGCTTCGGGAACAAGGCACGCATGTCGTCGTCTCCTCCATCGTTAAAGGGCACCGCTCAAGAGCGCACAGTCAGTCTAGCGCAGGCCTGGCGCGGCCCGCGCCTGTGAGTGCGTGCCTGGAGAGGATCGGTTCTCTATTCGACGGGGAGCGTTTCCAGGGCCGCGAGCACCTCGCCGGCCGAGGCGTAGCGGTCCGTCCGCTTCTTGGCGAGCAGCCGGGCGAGGAACGCCACCCAGGGCTCCGGCAGGCCGGGGCGGAACTGCCGGACGTCAGGGGGCTCCTCCTGCAGGTGCCGGAGAGCCAGGACGGCCGGGTTCTCGTCGACGAACGGCTCGCGGCCCGCGATCATGGCGTAGGCCACGATGCCGAGCGAATAGAGGTCGGACCGGCCGTCGAGCTCCTCGCCCATGAGCTGCTCGGGGGACATGTACATCGGCGAGCCGAAGGCGAAGCCCGTGCGGGTGAGGCGGCTGTCGAACCCTCCCGACATGCGGGCGATCCCGAAGTCGAGGATCTTGAGCCGCTTCTCCGCCACCATGACGTTGCTGGGCTTGAGGTCCCGGTGGACGATCCCCAGCGCGTGGGCCTCCTGGAGGCCGGCCGCGATCTCGGCGATGAAGAAGCGGACGCGGGAGAGCGGGATCGTGTCGAAGGGGGAGATCACGTTGTCCAGGGTCTGCCCCTCCAGCAGCTCCATGGTGACGAACACACCGCCGTCGAAGCGGCCCAGGTCGAAGACCCGCACCACGTTGGGATGGCTGACGCGGCGGCAGATCTGGACCTCGCGCAGCAGCCGCTCCTCGTCCGCGCCGGTGCCCCCCTCGGCCGGGGTGAGCAGGGTCTTGATGGCGACCATCTCGCCGAGGTCGAGGTCCTTGGCCTTGTAGACCTTCCCCATGCCCCCCTTGCCGAGCTCGCCCAGGATCTCGTACCGGTTGGCGAGCCGCTGGCCGATCGAGAGCCCGCCGATCGACGGGAGCGCCATCGCGGTGGTCGCGGGGGGCGCAAGCCGGCCGAGCCGGTCGGCCACGTCCCGATGGGAGGGGGTGATCCCCAGGATCTTCTCGTAGCGCTCTCGCGCCGGCCCGGCCTGGTCGCGCGCTTCGAGGGCCCGCCCCTCCCAGTAGAGCCGGTCGAGCAGGCCCCCGGTCTCCCCCGGCTTCCGGCCACCCGGGGCCGGCGCCTGGCTGAGGAGCCGGAGCAGCTCTTCCGCCCGTCCCAGCGCGACCAGCTTGGGGGCCACGAGCAGGACCGCCTTGAGATAGCCCGGCTCCTGGGTCGGGATCCGCCGCAGGGTGGCGAGCGCCTTGTCCGGATCGTTCGCCTGGATGTAGAGGCCGACCGCCGCGGCGAGGTCTCCCGCTTCGGCCTGGAGCGCCGCGGCGGCTCCGAAGTCCTTCGCCAGGATGTACAGCTCGGCCGCCTGGGACGGCTGGCCCGCCGTCGCGAAGCACCGGGCGGCGTCCCGGAGCTGGCCGGCGCGCCGGTAGGCCTCCGCGGCCCGCGCGGTCTCCCGTACGGTCTCCCAGCGGTAGGCGGCCTGCCACCAGTCCTCCGCCTTCTCGTAGGCCTCGGCGGCCTCGCGCACCAGCCCCAGGCTGGCGAAGATCTGGCCCGCTATCGCGGGGCGCCCGGAGCGGAGATGGATCTCCGCCACCCGGCGGGTCTGGTCCGGGGACTTCCGCGCCAGGCTGAGCGCCCGGTCGCTCTCGCCGGCGCCGAGATAGGCCTCGATGGCCTCCGTGTTGCGGCCGGAGCGCTCGAGCAGCTCCGCCCGCCGGATGCTGGGCGGGAGCTGTTGCAGGAGGCTCACCGCCGCCGTGCTGCGGCCGAGCTGGATGAGGAGCTCGGCCCGCTTGAGGCTCAGCTCCTGCGACCGGGTGGAGAGCCCGGCCCGGCTCCGCGGCAGGGCCTTCGCCTCGATCTCCAGGACGCGCAACGCGTCCTCGAACAGGCCGGCCTGCTCATAGTGGGTGGCGGCCTCGGCCCACATTCGCCCCTGCTCGTAGAACCGGGCGGCGCGGCCGCTGTCCTTCAGCTTGAGCGCCGCCGAGGCCGCCCGCCGGTAGTCGCCCGCCAGCTCGAAGAGGGGGAGCGCCGCGCCGAAATGGCCGCTGGAAGCCAGGAGGTCGCCCGCCTGCCGCGCGTCCAACTCGTCGGGCCGCGGCGGGAGCCGGCCCAGGAAGGCGAGCAGGGAGTAGCGGATCAGCCGCGGCTCGTCCTGGATCTCGGCCGCGAGCGCGGCGGCCCGCTGGTGGTCGCCCGCCTTCGAGTACGCATCGGCCGCCTTCCGTTTGTTCCCCTCGCTCTCATAGCTCTCAGCGAGCTTCAGGTGGTCGCCCGTGAGGCGGGAAATGAGCTTTGATGTCATCGCAAAACCTGAGGCCGCATCCATGGCGGAGACCACCCTACCAGGGAAGGATTACAATAAGTATAACGGCGCGGACGGGGAAACAGATGGGGGGCAAGAGACTCAGGAAGGCCGCAAGGTTGTTCGGATCGTTTCCTCACGTGCCGGAAATGGCGACAGCACACGACGGGACCGCTCGGTGGTGCTATAATGTGGTGCTATAATAAAGAAGGGCCGGAGACAGCCGGCCCCGTGCGAGAGCAGTCATGAAACAGGTGATCCTCCGAGCCCACTTCGACGGCGAGCAGATCCGTCTGGACGAGCCGTTCGAGCTCAAGCCGGATACCCCTCTGCGGGTCATCGTCGGGGATGGCGATACGCTCGATTCCGAACGCGAAGACTGGTGGCTCCTCTCCAGCCGGGGATTGGCGGAAGCCTATGGCGAGGATGAGCCCGAATACACGCTGGACATGATCAAGGCCGATCCGGGAAGCTGAAAAGGCCGCCGGGCAAGAAAGATGGCCGCGCGGGAAGCTTCAAAACGCGCCGGGGAACGCTGGATGGCCGCCGGGATGATAAAAACGGGCGCCGGGCGGACAAAAAACCCGTTGGGGAGTTCTCGAAAGGCGTCGGGCAACCCAGCGCTCGCGCCCGGGCGGGCGAGGCGGCTTGCCGTAGAGGAAACCAGGAACGAGCTTCGGAGACGTGGTACTAGATCCGCTCCAGCTCCCGCAACGTCCGCGCGTCATCCACCAGATTACCGGTATTGAGGGTCGAGGCCGGCTCGAAGAGGAGGATCTCCACCTCCTCCTCCGCTACCGGGCGGTGCTCGACGCCGCGGGGGACGACCAGGATCTCCCCCTCCTCCAGCCAGACGTGGCGGTCGCGGAATTCCATACGGAAGCGCCCCTTCAGCACCATGAACAGCTCGTCCTCGTGGTCGTGGTGGTGCCAGACGAATTCCCCGGCGAATTTCGCCAGCTTCACCTGCTGGCCGTTGAGGTCGGCCACGATCTTGGGGCTCCAGTGGTCGGAGAACGTGGCGAGCTTCTGACGGAGATTGACCTTCCCGATCGGTTCCATGCCGCTCCTTTCACGCTTCTTGCAGTATAGCCCCGGGTAGAATGCCCGCGAGGCACCCACCGTCCAGCCAGGACGGTGGGCTTCATTGGGGAGATGGGTCATGAAAAAGAACTCCATCCTTTGTCTGCTCGCCCTCTCGGCCGGGCTCCTGGCGGGATCTCCCGCCCGGGCCGCCAAGGGGACGGTCTGCGAGATGCGCTTCACCCTGTCCGGCTGGTCGGTGTTCTACAAGACCGCCAACGGGGCCGGCACGATCACCTGCGACAATGGCCAGAAGGCCAAAGTGAGCCTCAGCGCCAAGGGGGGCGGCCTGACCGCCGGCAAGTACAAGATCCGCGACGGCTACGGCAAGTTCTCCGCGGTCGCCAACATCGACGAGCTGTTCGGGGAGTACGTCGAAGGCGGGGCCGACGCCGGAGTGGTCGCATCGGCCGCGGCCCAGGCCCTGACCAAGGGGGAGGTCTCGCTCGCCCTGGCCGGCCACGGCACCGGCGTCAACCTCGGGGTGAGCTTCGGCAAGTTCACCATCAGGAAACAGTGACGCCCACGCTCCGGGTCACCCAAGAGGTCTTCGCGCGGTTCCCCGAGGTCGTGCTGGGCATCGTCGTCGCCCATGGCATCGACAACACGGGGGACGGCTCCAGGCTGGAGGGCCCGCTCCGTCAGGAGGAGGAGCGGGTCCGCGCGTCCCTGGCCGGAGCCCAGATCGCCGAGCACCCGCACATCGCCCCCTGGCGCGAGGCCTACCGGCAATTCGGCGCCAAGCCCAAGGACTACCCCTCCTCGATCGAGAACCTGGCGCGCCGCGTCCTCAAGGGGTGGTCCGTGCCGCACGTCAATCCGCTGGTCGATCTCTACAACACGATCTCCCTGCGCCACCTCCTGCCGGTGGGCGGCGAGGACCTCGACCGGGTGCGGGGGGACGTCCTGCTGACCCTGGCGACCGACCAGGAGGCCCCCGTCCACCTGCTCGGCGAGCCCGAGGCGCGCCCCCCGAAGCCGGGCGAGGTCATCTACCGGGACGACCTCGGCACCCTCTGCCGCCGCTGGAACTGGAAGGAGGCCGAGCGGACCAAGCTGACGGCGGAGACCCGGAACGCCTTCCTGGTGATCGAGGGGTTGCCTCCCGTCGGCCGCGATCTCGTCGCGCGGGCCGCGGGTGAGCTCGGACGCCTGGTCCGCGCGCATTGCGGCGAAGAGGTCACGGTGAGCTTGATCGACCGCGACCATCCGAGCGCGCCGCTCGCCTAGAATCCCCCCTCCATGAAGGACGCCGTCCGCTATCGCCACGGGCTCGTCTGCGGCCGGTTCTATCCGCCACACGAGGGGCACCACCGGCTCGTCGAGACCGCCGCCGCCCGGTGCGACCGGGTCACCGTGGTCGTGCTCGCCTCCCCGGAGGAGTCGATCCCGCTCGCCAGCCGCGTGGCCTGGATGCGGTCCGCCCACGCCGGCCAGCCCTACGTGCGGATCGTGGGGGACCGCGGCGATCAACCGTTCGCTCCGGCGCTGGTCGAGGCGGCGGTCGCCCGCGCCACGATCGAGGACCGGCTCCCGCCGCCCGCGGCGCGAGTGGACGCCGTCTTCAGCGCCGGGCCGGACGGCGAGGATCTCTGCCGCCGCCTGGGCGCGACGCACGTACGGGTCGACCCCGAGCGGATCGGCTCCCCCGTGCGGAGCTCCGCCGTGCGCGCCGACGTGGTGGGGCACTGGCACTGGTTGCGCCCGCCGGTGCGCGCCGGCCTGGCCCGGCGGGTGGTCGTGATCGGCTCCG
>DASXJP010000259.1:0-24878 GCA_036497345.1 Thermoanaerobaculia bacterium | reverse complement strand
TTTCGATGCTGTACATCGAATGGGAACTTGGTTTTTCTCTCGTCGGAGCAGGCAATTGCTACTTCTTTTAGTAGGGCTATGGCATAGCCAAGCTCGAACCAGACATTGGGATTATCGGTGGTGATTTCTGCTAAGCAAGCGGCAGAGTTTCGAATTCCACGCTCGATATCTTCCATTGGGATACTGACGCTCGGGTCCTCGTCGACGCGATATGGTTCCAATCCCGCAGCCTCAATCGCGGGCTTGAACACATCGCGATAGCGTTTATCAAAAGTAGATTTATCGAATGGTTGTATAACAAAGCAAGTCGGCATTGTGAGTTCTCCGCTTATGCTGTGCTGCCCAAAAGGATATAAGTGAAGAAGATCGAGACAGCAACTGATAGCTTTACTTCCTCTCCCTTTCCTCTGCAATCCTACCATCAACGTAGTCCTTCCGCGCAAGCGCAAGGAGGTGTGGCGGCCCGAAGACGAATCTTCCAACTCACCCTACCGGAGGCCGGGGCGGCTCTGGACGAGCGGGTTCCGGAGGTGGTTTGACGGCGGTGTCTCGCCAATAAACGAGCCCCGAAGGGGCGCAGGCAGCCCGGCTCGGTGATGGCTGCCTGCGCCCCTTCGGGGCTTCCGGAGAGGGGGAACGCCCGTACCTGGGGTTAAAACCCCAGGCTCTACGCCCGCGCCCCTGACGGGGCTGAAGAATATGTGTGGCGGATTCAGTACTGGAGCGGAGAGGTGTCGCTGATGACCTCAGGCAAGGCGCGTTTCCCTCTGGAAGTCCTCGGCGGTCATCCGGAAGGTATCCACTCCATAATCCGCAAGCCGGGAAAGGAAGACCACCAACGGGACGCCCGCGAGACGCGCGGCGGCTCCCGAGGAGAGACGGCCGAGCTCGAAGAGCTTGACCGCCGCTGCCATCCGGATCGCTTCCTCCGCTTGCTCTCCTGAAAGCTTTAGCGCCAGCAGGCTCTCGTCCGGGATATCCATCGTGATTCGGCTCATGCGGTTAAGGCTTGGTGCTCCGCCCTTTCTTGACCGTGGGGAGCTTCGTGAGCTCGATGACCAGGCGGAGAGCCTCATTGACCGCTCGCTCGTCGGGAAAGGCTTTGGCGATGTCAGGATCGAGCAAGACCAGGTTGGTTCCCGCCTTGTAGCGCTCCACGTATTTCCCCCGTTCGCCCCCCTTCAGCAGCGTCTTCAGGTCATACTCGGGCCGCAGATCGTCGCTCATTTCTTCATCTTCCGAGTGTGTTTCCACCCGTAAAAGAGTAGCCGCTTTGGTCGAGGGGGCCAAGCCGGGGGGCTGGGCTTGCCTGCGTGGCCTCGGTTGCCCCGAGGCATCGGCGAAGACCCAGGCGGCCGCGATCCTCGTCGCGCCCGGCCGCGCCGGGGGCGGTGCTGGACGGGCGGATTCCGGAGGGGTGGAGGAAGCGGCGGCTGGGAGACGGGAACCTCTCAGGGCCGCGCGCGATCCGGCGTGGATGGCTCACGCCGGGAGGGCAAACGCGACTTCGGTTGGGGCATTGGCCCCGGCGGTTGGGGAGAGGCTGCTGCTTTTGGGGGAAACGCCGCTTCGAATTGGGCAACGGCCCCGCCGGTTGGGGCATTCACCGCTTGCGTTGGGGCAGCGGCGCCGACGGATGGGGAAACGCCCCTGACTTTGGGGGAAACGCCCAGACGAATGGGGGAACGGCGGCTTTGGCGGTCTTCGTCCGGGTTTCCACGACTCCCAGGGGGGGCGTGAGCCGCGCCCATGCCCCGTCTATTATACGACCATGGCGAGGGTGGTGTCTGGAGCGAGGGCCGCACCGGTTCCTGCCCGGAAACCCGGCGAGAGAAATCTCGTACCTCCTTCTCAGCACTTTGGCGGTGTAGCTCCGGCGAAGGATCGTGCTATGATCCCCAAGGTGCCGAAATGGCACGCGCTCGAATCATGAAAGGACTCCGCCACCCCTCCGCTCTGCTGCTGGCCGTCGTCTTCGCGGCGTTCCAGTTGCTCGCGACGGCGCCGCTGTTCCACGCCGACTGCGAGACCGTGCAGGCGGTGGTCACGGCCCAGCACCAGCGCGAGGCCCCAGCCTTCCGCGGCATGGGTGGTGGGCTCCCGCGGAGCACGGACGACTGTCCGATCTGCATGCTCTCGGGGCTCACGGTGGTCCTCTCGCCCCGGTTGGCGGTCTTCGCCCCCACTCCGCTGACGGCCGAGCCCCTCCCGCCCGCCAGCACCGCCGCGCGGGTCCCCCATTGCCATAGCCTCGGCAGCCGCGCTCCTCCCGTCGTTTCATAGCGGTCCCCGTCTCTCCCTTTCCGCAGTAACCACGGAGAGAGCTCCAGGAGGGCTCTGTGAAACGACTTTGGATCGGTATTTTCGTTACCGTGCTTGGCAGCGGCACCGTTCTCGTGCCGCCTGTCCGGGCTCAAGGCGCTACCGGCAACGCGCCGGCGCCGCTGCGCCTCTCCCGCCGCGAGGCGATCGCGGAGGCGCTCGCCCGCAATCCGGGCCTCGTCGCCTCCAGGGAGCAGGTCGAGCAGGCGCGCGCCCAGGTGGTCATCGATACCGCCTTCCCCGACCCCACGCTGGCCGCGGACGTCGCGGGCCAGAGCCACCCCCTGAATCCGGGATCGGGGAACGCGAGCGATATCGGCTTCGGTGTGACCTTCCCCTTCCCAGGCAAGCGCCGGCTGAAGGGGGAGGTCTCGAAGGCCGCTTTGAGCGCCGCGGAGCTCAATCTCGAGCAGCTCCGCCAGCAGGTCGGCTCCCAGGCGGCCCAGGCGTACGACGCCATCCTGGTGGCGCTCCGGCATCGCGACGACCTGACGCAGGGCAAGGAGCTGTCGCTCGACTTCCTGGCCAAGACGCGGGCGCGGTTCCTGGCCGGGACGGTCCCCAAGGTGGACGTGGTGAAGGCGCAGGTGGACGTGGCCCAGGCGGACAACGACTTGATCGCCAACGAGCGGGCGCTCACCACGGGGTACGCCTCCCTGAACCGCATCCTGGGGCGGCCCGGCGGCGCGCCCATCGAGTGTACGGACAGCCTGGAGATCCCCGCCTCGCTCGCCGAGCTCGAAGCGCTGGAGAAGCTGGCGCTCGCCTCGCGCCCGGAGCTGAAGAGCCTGGAGGCGCAGCGCAAGGGGGCCGAGGCCGCCACCCGGCTGGCCCACCAGTACTGGGCGCCGGACGTCACCCTGTTCCTCACCCGTAACGCCCAGGAGGGGAGCCCCACCACCTACACCACCGGCATCGGGTTCGGCTTCCCGATCTTCCCCCGCCAGCACCTGCAAGGGGAGGTGGCCGCCGCCATTCACCGGGAGCAGGAGCTGGCCGCCAACGTGGCCGACATCACGGCCCAGATCGGGCTGGACGTCCGCTCCAACTACGCCTCCGCCTCGACGTCGTTCCGCCAGGCGATCTTCCTGCGCGACCAGTTGCTGCCGGAGGCCCGCGAGGTCTATCGCGTCGCCTCGGTGAGCTACGGGCTGGGCGGCGCCTCCGCCCTCGATCTGCTCGACGCCAAGCGGACCCTGCTCGATGCCGAGAAGCAATACGCCGACGCGCTGGGCGCCGCCAACGACGCTCAGGCCGCCCTCGAGCTCGCGGTGGGAGCGCCCCTCCCGGCCGCGCCGTCAGGAGCCCAGCCATGAGAAATCTGATTCGACCCTCGACCGCGGCGCTCGCCGCCCTGGCCCTGTCGCTCCTCACGGCCGCGTGCGCCCGGCATGGCGAGAAGGCGGCCGATCCCGCGGCGCCGGCCGCGGACACTGCGGCGAAGCCCCGGAACCTTACTCTCGACCCGGCCCAGCGCCAGAAGATCCGCCTGGAGAAGGTCGCGCCGTCCTCGTTCCACCGCACCATCGAGACCACCGGCACCGTGGCGTTCGATCAGAACCGGGCCACCCAGGTGCTGGCGCCGATCTCGGGGCCGGTGTCGCGCATTCTGGCCGAGGTGGGCGCCCGCGTGGGCCGCGGCCAGGCTCTCGCCATCGTGGCCTCGCCCGATTTCGCGGCCGACGTCAGCGCCCTGCGCAAGGCCGAGGCCACGGCCAAGAACGCCCGCCGGGTGGCCGACCTCGACGCCCAGCTCTGGAAGAACGACGCCATCGCGCGGCGCGACCTGGAGCAGGCCGAGACCGACGCCGTGGCCGCCGAGGCGGACCGCGACGCAGCCTTGCAGCAGCTTCGCGATCTGGGGGTGGACGCCAGGACGATCAGCGACATCCAGGCGAACCGCCCCACCAAGGCCATGGCCGGCGCCGCCATCCCCTCGCCCATCACGGGCTCCGTGGTCGAGCGGCTGATCACTCCGGGCCAGCTCCTCCAGGCCGGCACCACTCCCTGCTTCACGGTGGCCGACCTCTCGACGGTCTGGGTGATGGCGAACGTCTTCGAGTCCGACCTGCCGTTCGTCTCGCCCGGGGACACGGCCCGGGTGACGATCGGCGCTCCCGGCCCGGCCATTCAAGGCAGAGTGGACTACATCGCGGCGATCGTCGATCCCAATACCCGGGCGGTCGCCGTGCGTATCGTGGCGCCGAACCCGAACGAGGTCCTGAAGCGGGACCTCTACGTGCGGGCCGAGATCGAGTCGCACCGCGAGAGCACGGGGCTGCTGGTGCCCGTCTCCGCGGTGCTGCGCGACGACGAGAACCTGCCGTTCGTCTTCGTCGCCGATCCCGACGGCAGCTTCGCCCGCCGCCGCGTCCAGATCGGGACGCGGGTGGGGGACCGCCAGGAGATCACCTCCGGCCTCACGGCCGGGGAGACCATCGTCGTGGAGGGCGGGCTGTTCCTGCAGTTCGCGGAAAGCCAATGAGCGAGCCCATCCCCCACACGCCGACCAGCCCCTCGGTGATCCACCGGATCGTCGCGGCCTCCCTGCGCCAGCGTTTCCTGATCGGTCTCGCGGCCCTGCTGCTGATCGGCGGCGGCATCTGGTCGTTCAAGCGGCTGCCGGTCGACGCCTACCCCGACCTCTCGCCGCCGCAGGTGGAGATCGTCACCCAGTGGGAAGGGCACGCGGCCGAGGAGGTCGAGCGGCTGATCACCGTGCCCATCGAGGTCGAGATGAACGGCCTGCCGGGATTGACGGTGGCGCGCTCGATCTCGCTCTACGGCCTCTCCTCCGTCACCCTCACCTTCAACCAGGGGACCGACCGCTACTTCGCCCGCCAGCAGGTGTTCGAGCGGCTTCCCGACGCCGGGCTGCCGGACGGGGTGACGCCGTCGGTCTCGCCGCTCTTCTCTCCTTCGGGGCTGATCTACCGCTACGTGCTGGACAGCCCGGACCGCTCCGCCATGGAGCTGAAAGTCCTGGAGGAGTGGGTGATCGAGCGCGCCTTCAAATCGGTGCCGGGGGTGGCGGACGACTCCGGCCTCGGCGGCCCGACCATGCAGTACCAGGTGCTCCTCGATCCGGCGAAGACCGCCGCCGTCGGGCTCTCGGTGCCCGCGGTGGTCGCCGCCCTGGCGGCGAACAACAGCAACGCCGGCGGCGGCTTCTACTCGCAGGGGGGGCAGTTCTATTACGTACGCGGGCTGGGCCGCGTCACCACCCCCGAGGACATCGGCAACGTCGTGCTCGCCGTCCACAACGGCACCCCGGTGCTGGTGAAGGACGTCGGCGAGGTGGCGATCGGCCAGGCGCCGCGCCTGGGCCAGTTCGGCTACCAGGACCGCGACGAGGCCGTCGAGGGGGTCGTGCTGATGCGCACCGGCGAGCAGGCCCAGGTGGTGCTCGACCGCATCGAGCGCAAGACCCGGGAGCTCAACCGGTCGGTCCTGCCGCCGGACGTCAAGATCCACCCCTACTACGACCGCCGCGAGCTGATCGCGCTGACCACCCGCACGGTGGAGGACAACCTGCTGCGCGGCATGCTGCTGGTGGTGGTGATCCTCATCTTCTTCCTCTACGACATCCGTTCCGGGCTGATCGTGGCCGTCACCATCCCCCTGTCGCTGCTCTTCGCCTTCATCTGCCTCGACCTCAAGAACGTGCCGGCCAACCTGCTGTCGATCGGCGCCATCGACTTCGGCATCCTGGTCGACGGCGCGGTGGTGATGGTGGAGAACATCTTCCGGCAGCTGGCGCTGCGGGAGGGGCAGCCGTTCCGGATCCATGAGGTGATCCTGGAAGCCGCCAGCGAGGTCGACCGGCCGATCGTCTACGCGGTGGCGGTGATCATGGCGGGATTCCTCCCCATCTACGCGCTGTCGGGGGCCTCGGGCGAGCTGTTCAAGCCGATGGCGGACACCACCCTGTTCGCCCTCGCCGGCTCGCTCCTGCTCACCCTGACGCTGCTGCCCATTCTCTGCGCGATCCTCCTCCGCAAGGGGGTGCGCGAGCGGCGCAACGTCATCTTCGAGGCGATTAAAAACGTTTATACCAAGGGGCTCGACGCCTGCCTCCGCCACCCCTGGGCGACCACCCTGGTCTCGGCGCTCCTCCTGGCCGGCTCGCTGCTGCTGATCCCCGGCATCGGCGCCGAGTTCATGCCGCATCTCGATGAAGGGGCGCTGTGGATCCGCGCCACCATGCCGGCGACCATCTCGTTCGAGGAGGCGTCGAAGATCTCGCCCCAGATACGGGCCATCCTGCGCTCGTTCCCCGAGGTCACCACGGTCGCCAACGAGCTCGGCCGGCCGGACGACGGCACCGATCCCACCGGCTTCTTCAACGACGAATTCTTCGTGGGCCTGAAACCGTACAGCGAATGGAAGGGCCCCTACCATACCAAGCCGGAGCTGATCGAAGCGATCGGCAAGAAGCTCGCGGTCTTCCCCGGCATCATCTTCAACTACACCCAGCCGGCGGAGGACGCGGTCGACGAGGCGGAGACCGGGCTCAAGAGCTCGCTGGCGGTGAAGGTCTTCGGCTCCGACCTCACCGTGCTGGAGCGCAAGGCCCAGGAGGTCCAGGACGTGCTCGCCAAGGTGCGCGGCATCGGTGAGATCTCGGTGGTCAAACAGCTCGGCCAGCCCAGCCTGGTGATCGACGTCGACCGCGCCAGGATTGCCCGCTACGGCCTCAACGTGGCGGACGTCAACGGTTTGATCGAGGCCGCGGTGGGCGGCGCCCCGGCGACCCAGGTGGTGCAGGGGGAGAAGCTGTTCGACCTGGTGGTGCGCCTCCAGCCGCAGTTCCGGCAGACGCCGGAGGCGATCGGCAACATCCTGGTGGCCACGCCCGGCGGGCAGCAGGTGCCGCTCAAGGAGCTGGCGGACATCCGGGAGGAGAACGGCGCCTCGTTCATCTACCGCGAGAACAGCTCGCGGTTCATCGGCGTCCAGTTCTCGGTCAAAGGGCGGGACCTGGCGAGCGCGGTCGAGGACGCGCGCCAGCAGGTGGCGGCGCGGGTCAAGCTGCCCGAGGGCTACCGGGCGGTCTGGGGGGGCGAGTACGAGGAGTACGAGGCCTCGCGCGACCAGCTCAAGCTGATCCTGCCGCTGACGATCGCGCTGATCTTCGTCATCCTGTTCCTGCTCTACAACAACGTCAAGTTCCCGTTCATCACGGTGCTGGCGGTGCTCCTCTCCGGCCCGATCGGCGGCCTGATCGCCCTGCGGCTCTCGGGCACGCCGTTCTCGGTCTCCTCGGGGATCGGCTTCCTGGCCCTCTTCGGCGTCTCGGTGCAGACGGCGGTGATCTACATCTCCTACGCCAACGAGCTGCGGGGGAACGGGATGGCGATTCCTGAGGCCACCCGCGAGGCGGCGATCCTCCGTCTCCGGCCGATCATGATGACCGCCCTGGTGGCCGCCCTCGGCCTCCTCCCCGCCGCCTTCTCGACCGGCATCGGCTCGGACTCGCAACGGCCTTTCGCGCTGGTAATCGTGGGCGGGTTGTTCTCGCGGTTGTTGATCAGTGTGTTTTTGATGCCGGCGTTGTACGCGCTGGTGGCGAGGCCGGGGGATCGGTTGGAGGTGTGAGAGGGAGTTGGAGGAGGATGTCTTGAGGGGCGCCCTCCTACTTCTTCGCGATCCAGCGGTTTCAGAAGTCGAGGTCGAGGTCGAGCTCGTCGCTCTTGGGTTGGAGTCTACTCTCAAGCCCTATCAGCATCTTTGCCAAGCGGCGTTGTACCCATTGTGAAAGTCGAAGCTTTACTGCCTCGGACAACTCAGTGCGGACATCTTGAAGCCGGAGCGCCAAGACATCAGAGCTTCCAGGTATACGAACTATGAAAGGAAAGGGAAGCTCATTGGTAAATTCTACCAATACTGTAAGATAAGACCGGTGGGTTTTTATTTCGAGAGAGTAGCCGCTCGGGTAAGAAAATTCTGGAAGAGATTGAGCTATAGAATGCGGGCTCGATGCAAAGGGTTCAGATTCTCTTAAAATGAGATTATAGGAGACGAGTTTTTGTGCTTGGGTTCGGAGCTGTTCGTCGATCTCGCTAAGAAGCCTTCGCGAGACATTTCCGATTTCCTCCGATGACAGTGTACCTTTCACGAGAGGATTAAGCCGTATCGCTAGATTTTCAAGATCAGGTGTCACTGCCGTCATCAGGCTCTCCGATACGAGTTGCATCGTATCGATCCCGCGATCCCAGAAGAATGAAGTAACCGGCTTAAAGTCCTTGGAGTCAGCCGCTCGCAGCGAGTCAAGATATGCCGGCCGTTGATTCTCGAAGATTACCAACGGGATTGACTGGGCCTTGTAAAAGAAGGTCGAAGCGAGCGCACGCGCCACCCGCCCGTTGCCGTCCGCGAACGGGTGGATCACCACGAAGGCATAGTGGCAGTAGGAGGCTTGGAGGACAGGGTGCGCCGCCTCGAATTCCGGCGTCCGGATCTGCTCGATGAGGCGGTGCATCTCGTCGGGAACCCGGTCCACGGGCGCGTAGGCGTGGATGGTGCCGTCCGTGAGGAGGACGTGGTTGGGGCGGGTTTTGTACTGTCCCTTGGGAAGCTCCTGCTCCTGCCATCCCACTTCGGTGAGAACCCTGTACATCTTCTGGGGAGCGCACAGCGTCTCGTGGAGGGAGCGGATCCACGCCTCGGTGATCGGCAGCCTGTGGGTGACGGCGTCCAAGACGAGCTCGTAGGCCGCGAGCTGGGCCTCGAACAGCTCCCGGACCCCGGCGCCGCGCTCCTCGATCATCTGCTGCCAGGCCAGCCCTTGGACGGCCACCGTCATGGTGAAGCCGCGATCGACGCTGTAGAGCCCCTCGATCGCCCCGGTGTCCAGAGCGGCGGCGCGGACGGCCACCTCGACGGCGGCCTTGAGGGTTTCGGGAGAGGCCTCCCGCCTGCGCTCCTCCAGGCCCGCGGCGAAACGGCTCCAGAGGTCGACATCTTCGGGAGGCAGCTTTCCCCAGGCGGAGAAGTCGGGAAAGCCCTGGTAGAGGCGATCCCCCTGCGCGAGCGAGGTTGGTTCCATTCGGGAGGTGTCCTCGGGCATGGGAGTCGATCCTCTAACGGCCTGATCTTATAGTCTTTAGCCCTCTCCGCGTCTCCCCTCCAGGGGCTGCGGGCACTCCAGCTTATAGGGACCCCTGTATCCGCCGGAGGCCTTTCGCCGTCCGGTTCATTGAAACGGAGAGGTGATTGTCATGAAGAAGAAGCTCAAGAAGCTGCAATTGAACCGGGAGACCTTGAGTCGCCTCAGCCTGAGCCAGGCCTATGGAGGCACGGATGTGGAGCCGGTGGCGGGGGAGGATGTCAAGGCCCTCAGCATCAAGCCCTGCACGTGGGTGGTCTCTGACTGCAAGTACTGCACGACGCCTCTCGACGGCTGCCCCGACCCGACGATCACCTAGGCTGTCTACCCTGTGGACCCCTGAATCGCCGGACGGCTTTTTCGCCGTCCGGCTCTGGAAAACCGGAGAGGTGATCGTCATGAAGAAGAGAATGAAGAAGCTGCGGTTGAGCCGGGAGACCCTGCACGCGCTGACCGACACGCAGGCCGCGGGAGCTCTGGTGGCGGATCAGCAGGCGGTGACTGTCCTCAGCCTCAAGCCCTGCACGTGGGTGGTCTCCGATTGCAGGTGCTGCACGACGCCCGACAGCTGTGTCGACCCGTCGGTGGCGGCCTAGGCTGTCTATCCGTCCCCTCTCCCGTCCTCGCGGGCACTCTAGCCTGTAGGAACCCTGAATCGCCGGACGGTTTTTTCGCCGTTCGGCTCTAAAACACGGAGAGGTGATTGTAATGAAGAAGAGAATGAAGAAGCTCCAGCTCAGCCGGGAGACCCTGCACGCACTGACCGACACGCAGGCCTTGGGCGCCATGGCGGCGCAGGATCAGGCCGTCGCGAAGCCCCTCAGCATCCCCGTCTGCACGAGGGCCCTCTCCGACTGTCTGACCTGCACCCAGCCCATTGACGGCTGCCCTGATCCGTCGGTCGCCGTGTCCTGAGGCTTTTCCCCGCCCCCTTTCCCCGGGATGAGGGAGGGGGCGGTCCGCGACTGGACTACTCGGGCGCTCCGGCTTCCAGAAGCTCCAGGACCAACCGCTCCTTGAGCTCTTCCAGATTTTTGGCCTCTTCTTCGCTGAGACCCGCCAGATGCCCGAGAGCTTTCGGCCGGATGTCCCTCAAGATCCAGGCCAGAGTCAGCGGGGAGAACCCAGCGTCCTTTCGAGGTGCATCCGCGAGCGCTCGTTTGAGATCGGCGCCGGAATCCAAAAGCCCTTTGACATCCACCAGATCTCTCAATTCCGCTCTGCCGAGCAGCGCACAGAGCTTGTTGACCAGGATCTCCTGGGGTGAATCGACGGTGATCGATCCTCTCTGGAGTGGGAGCTCCTGGGGAGCCTCGATGGGGGGGACTGGATCAGCCACGAGGTCCACGGTGCAGACACCGGTTCCATCGGTGACCCGGAGCTGGAAGAAAGCGGGCGCGGTCTGGAGGACGGTCGCCTCCAGCCCGGCGGCCGACAATCGTTCCCGGACCTCTCGCGGCAGATCCCCAAGCTGGTCCTGACCGTGCCAGAAAAGGTCCAGATCTTTGGTGAGGCGGTGCTTCAGGTGAAATCCGGCCAGGGCGCCTCCCCCTGTCAGAGCCCACCTCGGCTGAATGCCTGAGAGCACCTCCAGAATGCGCCACTGTAGGGGTGTCAGCTTATCGCCAGACATGCCCTTGCGATTCCCAGGTCTCGAACAGCCAGGTCCAGAAGTCCCGGGTCTTCCCCAGATAGCGTTCGAGGCGCGGCCAGAGCTGCCGGATCTCGCGGGCGGAGAGGAAGGTGAAGACGTCGTCCGGCTTGGCCTGCCGCATGAGCTTGCCGGCCAGGTAGGCGCGGACCTCTGGGTCCGGATCCTGGAGCCCGGAGCGGAACTGCTCCAGGGTCATCTCGGTGTCCCAGAGGAAATAGGGCTGGCCTTCCAAGTTGACGAGGCGCTCCGGGGGTGTCGGATTGAGCATGAGGGCGGCTCCTTTCTCGGTAGCGATCTTACCGCTCTCCAGGCGTGGATACCGCCCCCGGACGTGATATAGGAAGCGCTGCGAGAGAGGAAGGAGGGACGCCATGCGAGTCGCATTCATCGGCACCGGTCTCATGGGCTACCCCATGGCGGAGCGGGTGCTCGCCGCCGGTCACGAGCTGATCGCCTACAACCGCACCCGGGAGAAGGCGGAGCCGCTGGCGCGCAAGGGGGCCCGGATCGCCGAGAGCGCCCACGAGGCGATCGAGGCCGGAGAGTGCGCCGTGTTCATGGTCAAGGACGGCAGCGTGGTCCGCGAGCTCCTCTCGGACGAAGGGTTCATCCCCAGCCTCGGCGGCCGCACGGTGATCCAGATGAGCACCATCGGCCCGGCCGAGAGCGTCAAGCTGATGGAGGAGGTCGGCGGCGCGGCGGGGGACTATCTGGAGGCGCCGGTGCTGGGGAGCGTCCCCCAGGCGGAGGAGGGGAAGCTGCTGGTGATGGTGGGCGGCAGTGCTGGGCAGCTCGAGCACTGGGGGGAGCTGCTCGGCTGCTTCGGGCCCGAGCCGCGGCTGGTCGGTCCGGTCGGCCACGCGGCGACCCTCAAGCTCGCCATGAACCAGATCATCGGCTCGCTCGCGGCGGCGTTCTCGCTCAGCCTCGGCATGGTGCGGCGCAAGGGGATCGAGGTCGACCTCTTCACGGGCATCCTGCGCCAGAGCGCCTTCTACGCTCCGACGTTCGACCGCAAGCTCCCGCAGATGCTGTCCCGCGACTTCTCGCTGCCTAACTTCCCGGCCGCCCTGCTGCTCAAGGACCTCGACCTCGCGCGCGGTGAGGCGGGCGCGCTCGGCCTCGACACCACCGCCCTGGACGGGGTGCGCGACGTCGTCAAGAAGACGGTGGAGGCGGATCGGGGACGGGAAGACTACGCCGCGCTGTACGAGACGATCGATCCGGCTTCCTGACGTCTTCGGCCGCCTCCGGTGCCTCCTTCGGAGCGGCCAGCGCGGCGATCTCCCGCCGGGTCTCCACGAGCTCCTGCACTCGGTGCTGCCAGGGGCGGGTCTGCAGGCCCAGCCGCTGGCGACGAGCCACCTCAGCCTCGGCGCTACGGAGACGACGATTGATGACTCTCAGACACTCGTCGAGCCTCACGGCTTTTCTCCAAAAGAAAAGAAAAGAAATTGGGGCCAGTATACACCCCCGGTGGGACGCCGGGGAGCGCCGGGAAGGGTTTACCCAAAAATTCACAGCTTTTTTACGATTCCAGGCGGTCGATCCGGTTCCTGGCGATCGCCTGGGAGGCCGTATGGCCGAGGACGCGCACGGCGCCGATCAGGGTGGCGAAGCGCGGATCCTGCGTCAGGCCCTGCTTGTAGCGGTAATAAATCTGCTGTGCGATGACCGCGATCTTGAACAATCCGTAAACATAGTAGAATACGACATTCGAGACGTCCCGGCCGGTGCGCGCGGCGTAGCGCTCGACGACGCCGGCGCGGCTCAGGTTGCCGGGGAGGGTGGTCGGTCCCGCCGGCAGCAGGCGGAGCTCGGGGGCGTCGTCCGGGTCCATCCAGTAGCCGAGGCTGGTGCCGAGGTCCATCAGCGGATCGCCGACCGTCGCCATCTCCCAGTCGAGCACGGCCACGACGCGCTCGAGCTCCTGGGGATGGAGGACGAGGTTGTCGTACTTGTAGTCGTTGTGGATCAGCGCCGCGCCGGTTGTTTCCTGGGACGGCCTGGGTAGATGCCCGGCCAGCCAGTCCGCGGCGCGGTCGAGACCGGGCACCTCGTCCGTCCGGGCCTTGCGCCAGCGCTCGGTCCACCCCTCGACTTGGCGGGAGACATACCCCTCCGGCTTCCCGAGGTCCTCCAGCCCGGCGGCGCGGTAGTCCACCGCGTGCAGATCGGCCAGGCCGTCGACCGCGGCCTCGCTGATCGCCCGCATCCGCTCCGGGGGAAGATCGATCCCCTTGGGGGCCTGCGGCTGGCGGAGGATCACCCCGCGCACCCGCTCCATGATGTAGAACGGCGCGCCGATCACCTCCGGGTCGTCACAATGGAGGAGGGCCCGGGGGGCCTTGGGATAGACGGCGTAGAGGCGCGACAGCACGCGGTACTCCCGCCCCATATCGTGCGCCGTCTTCACCTTGGAGCCGAAGGGGGGGCGGCGCAGCACGAGCTCGTCGTCGCCGAAGCGGAGCAGGTAGGTGAGGTTGGAGTGGCCGCCGGGGAACTGCTCGACGGCGATGGGCCCCTCGATGCCCGGAAACCGCGACTTCAGCCAGACCGCGAGCGCGACGGCGTCGATCTCCTCGCCGGGGCGGACGGGGCGGGTGGGGTCCGAAGGAGTCTCAGAGCTCATTCATCAGACCTCCCGCAGAGCGATTCGGGCCAGCAGTGAGAACGGAGAGTCAGCGGCTTTCAGGGTTGCAGCCTCCCGGCGGATCTGGGTCAAAGCGGCTCCTTCGCCTTCGCGCTCCGCTTCGGAAAATCGTTCCAGAAGTTGCTGGAGATGCCTTCGATAATAAGCTCGCCGGATCTCGGACAGGTCGTCCCGGTCAAGCTCCAGGATCTCGATGGTCCGCCGGCCTCGCTCCGAACCGTCCCGTGGAGCAACCTCGTAACCTCGGCCAGGAATCCAGACAAAGGTCAGGTGGTCCTCGGGGTTCTCGAAGCCCGGATCAATAAGGAGAGGGTACTCCTCAACCCGTCGGGGGTCTTCCTCTGACTCCAATGCTCGCGTACCAGCCATGAGCGGAAAGTGAGTCTTCTTGGTCCGATTGCAGGGAGGGCAGCCGAAGTACAGGTTGTCGAACCGGTAGGCCAGCCACCAGTACCCTGAAGTCTTGACTTTGCCCTCCCTCAGCGCCTCGGTCTTGGGACGGAAGTGCTCTATGTCCGAGTATTTCCGCTCGTACTCCCGCTCGCAGTAGCAGCACTTGCCACTTTGCATCTGCCATAAGCATGCCTTGACCGCAGGTGAGGCATAAATAGCCCCGTCGAAATCTTTGCTGGCAAGACCGCCCGCCGCGGCGAGGGCCCGCAGCCGCGGCAGATCCTCTTCTCCGTCCCTTTCGAGCTCCTCGGGACAGGAGGCTCCGGACCGGTCGATCCTGATCATGCCTTTTGCTTGAGGATCTCTTCCGGAGAGAGGAGCTCAGCGGTCGTGGGGCCGGAAGCCCAGTAGGGATCGAGCGCCTTGCCGAGCTCTTCGAGCTCTTTGCGCTCCGAGGCGCTGGGGCGCTTCAGCCCTCGGAGCTCCAGGTACCGGCGTTCTTTGCTCACGAGGTCGGGCCGGCCGGCGTGCTGGACATCGAAGAAGTTGGTCAGGATCTCGGAGGCGGTCAAGACGCCGGGCTCGATTTCTGCCGCATCCTGGACGACCTGCCCGTCTTGAAGCTTCAGGAGGATGATCTCTTCCCGCTCGAACCCGGCGAGGACCAGGGGCGAGTGTGTATTGACGATGAATTGAAGTCGAGGGAACACCCCTCGTAGCACCGGCACTATCTGCCGCTGCCAGGTGGGATGCAGGTGGAGATCGATCTCGTCAAGCAGGACGATACCTTCCAATTTCTGCAGATCGGCATCGTCGCCCATTTCCAGCAGCGCGTATCCCAGGAGATCGGCGATCCAAGAGAGCGTCGCTTGATAGCCGTCTGAAAGCCAGGCGGCGGGGAGTTGAACAGAATGGTCGTCGACCCAGAGCTCGAAAACGTTGGCGTCGAACATCGGTTCGAGCATCGGTGAAAGCCCGAATTTCTTGTGAGGAGCAAGATCGAGATCGCAGAACCCCGGAAGCAACTGCTTGCCGGGACCTCCCTGAGCCAGGACTTCGCGTAGAAGCTGGGAAAATTTCTTGGCGAGATAGGGGCTGCGGAGTGCATTGTAGAAATCAAGCCCGAGCATCTTGTGCCGGACGTTGAAGAGTCCTCTCACGCGCTGGACAACGGGATCTCTAGGTAGCACCGCCTCTCCGGGCTCCGCCAGGAAGCGGCCTACTCCATATCCTGCGACGAATCCTTCCGATCGCCGATGACCTCGCAAATTGTCCAAGAAATAGGCGCCTTCCCCGTCTTCGCCAGCGACCAGATCGAAACGATCGGGCTCGATCCGCAGAGAGGATACAAGCCGCTTCCTTCCGTCTGGAGGCGTGAAGATCGCAGCTATCGAAGCCGCCTCCGGGCTGTTCACGTTCCGCAAGCGCTGAGCGTCCTGAACCAAAGCACTGCCGAGCTTCGGCCCCATCGCCGCGAGAGCGATCGTCTGCAGGATCGTGGACTTGCAGACGCCGTTCTCGCCGACGATCACCGTCCAGAGCCTGGGGGAGCCGTCGGGGTTCACGAAAGAGAAGTCCTGCTCGGCCAGGAGCCGGATATTTTTGACGTGCAGGCGTTCGATGTACATCCAGGGTCTCCTCGATATGGAGAGGATAGCAGATGCCCTCTATTCCTTGATCGCCATCCCGAAGCCCGCCAGGATCCGCCGCGCCACGGCGGTCTTGTGGACCTCGTCCGCCCCGTCGTAGATGCGGGCGCCGCGCTCGTGGCGCCACCAGGAGGCGAGCGGGGTGGCCTCGGTGAGGCCCAGGGCGCCGTGGGTCTGGATGGCCCGGTCGAGCACCCGCTGGAGCACGCCGGCGGTGTGGAATTTGATCAGCGAGATGTCGTCCCGCGCGGCGGCGGCCCCCTCGTGATCGATCCGCCAGGCGGTGCGCAGGACCAGCAGGCGGGCGGCCTCGATCTCGGCGCGGCTCTCGGCGATCCACTCCTGGACGATCTGGCGCGTGCCCAGGGGCCTGCCCGGCGACAGCTCGCGGGTGGCGGCCCGCTCGCACATCAGGTCGAAGGCCCGGCCGCAGATGCCCAGCCAGCGCACGCAGTGGTGGATGCGCCCCGGCCCCAGCCGCTCCTGGGCCAGCAGGAACCCCGCTCCTTCGTCGCCGATCCGGTGGGCGACGGGAACCCGCGCGCCGGAGAGCCGCACCTCGGCGTGGCTCATCCACCCCTCCCCCCGCTCGCCCATCACGGGGAGATTCTGGACGATCTCGAAACCCGGCGTGTCTGTGGGGACGATGATCTGGCTGGCCCGCGCGTGCGGCTTGGGGTGATCGGGGTTGGTGACCGCCATCACCACGCAGAAGGTGGCCCCCTCGGCGGAGCTGGTGAACCACTTGTGCCCGTCGATCACGTAGTCGCCTTCCTCGCGGCGGGCGGTGGTGCCGAGGAGGACGGGGTTGGAGCCCGGAAACTCGGGCTCGGTCATGCCGAAGCAGCTCCGGATCTCCCCCTGGACGAGCGGCCGGAGCCAGCGCTCCTTCTGCTCCGGGGAGCCGTGGTGGAGGAGGAGCTCCATGTTCCCGGCGTCCGGCGCCTGCACGTTGAAGACGTAGTGGCCGATCACGCTGCGGCCGAGCACCTCGCCGATCAGCGCGAAATCGCGGAGCGCCAGGCCGCCGCCCCCCCAGTCCCGGGGCATGTGGGGCGCCAGGAGGCCCATCTCCCGGACCCGCTCGCGCAGGCGGGCGATCTCCGGCCCGGCGGCGCCGAAGCCCCGCTCCAGCACCCGCCGCTCGACGGGGATTACCTCCGCGTCCACGAAGCGGCGGACGGTGGCGACGAGGTCGCGGAGGTCCGTCGGGACCGTGAAATCCATAGGCATACCTCCCTCCGGAGAGAGAGTCTAGCCCGGCCCGGTCACCGGGTGAGAAACATGATCGCGACCCCCGCGAGCGCGGTGAGGAACGGCGCTTTGCTCTCCTCCAGGTGCAGGAGGGCAAAGATCAGGCCCCCAAAGGGGATGAAGCAGGCGAGCCCCCACAGGATGCTGGTCCGGAACGCGACCACCAACAACCACAAGCCCCCGACGATGGCCAAGAGATACCCCAGCAGGTGCAGGATTCCCATCCTCTTTCCTCCTCAGGTTGACGGCGTGACTTTGGCCTCATCCTACCATCCGGGGCGCCTTCCGCGGGCCCTTGACAGCCGCCGCGCCCGGTGTATCCTGGTTAGTGAGGACTAACTAACTCGGCCCGCCATGACCCGCACCGCCCCCCCGACCACCCCGCGCCAGGAGGAGATCCTCGACCGCACCTTCGAGCTGGTGCGCGAGTCCGGGCTGGCCAATCTGACGATGAAGAAGGTGGCGGACCGGATGGGGTTCACCGAGCCGGCGCTCTACCGGCACTTCCCCAACAAGCAGGCGCTCGTGCTCGGCCTGCTCGGCCGGCTGGAGTCGCTGCTGCTGCCGGAGATCGAGGCCGCCGCGGCGCGCGAGGACCTGCCGCCGGTCGAGCGGCTGGAGCGGATCATCCTTCATCACCTGGGGCTGATCCTGAGGACGGACGGCCTGCCGTTCCTAATCCTGGCGGAGGCGTCGGCCACCGGAGACGAGGTGGTGATCGGGAAGATGCGGCAGGTGATGGGCGGGATGCGGTCGGCCATGGACCGCGTGTTCGACGAGATGCCGGCCGTGCCGGGGGAGCCGCCCCGGCGCCACCTGGTGCTGCCGCTGGTGGGCTTCTCGATCGCCACGGCGGTGCAGCGGCGGATGATGCCGCAGACGAGCCTCTCGGACGAGGAGACGCTGGACCTGGCCCGCTTCCTGGTGCGCCGCATCCTGGGCTCGCCCCAGGGAGGAGGAAAAGAGGAGGGGAGCGAATGAAACGCGGTCTCATTCTGATAGTGCTCACCGGGCTCCTGCCCTTTCCCGCCGCCGCTGACGACCTCACCCTTCGGGCGGCGGTGGAGCGGGCGCTGGCGAAGTTTCCCAGCGTGGCGGCGGCCCGGGCGCAGCAACGGGAGGCCCAGGAGGGGTTGGCGGCGGAGAAGGGGTCCCGCGGGCCGCGCGGCGCGCTCAACGGCTGGGCCACCCAGTACCAGAAGCCGACGCTGGTGAGCCCCATCCACAGCTTCAAGCCGAGCGAGATCCCGGACTTCGACCGCACCATCCTCCAGGGGCAGCTTTCCGCCAGCTACACCCTCTGGGACGGCGGCGCCACCGGTGCCCGCATCGCGGTGGCGGGCTCGCAGGTCGGCGGCGCCGAGGCGGCGCTGGGAGCGGCCGAGCAGGATCTGGCCGAACGGGTGGCCTCCGCCTATCTCACGGCCCTCGGCAAGGCGCGGACCCTGGCGGCGCACGACCAGCGACTGGCGGCGCTGGAGGCCGAGCTCGCCCGCGCCCAGAAGCTGCTCGACGCCGGCAAGGCCCCGCAGGTGGAGGTGATCCGCGCCGAGGCCAACCTCGCCGGCGCCCGCTCGCAGCGGGTGAGCCTGGCGGCGGCGCTCGACAACGCCGAGCGGGATCTGGCCCGCCTGCTGGACGCGCCGGTGGAGGAGACCCGCGCCCCCCGCCTGGCGCCGGAACGCCTCAAAGATCCGGCGCCGCCGGACCGGGAAGCGCTGGCGCGGGCGGCCATCGAAAAGAGCCCGGCGGTGGCGCAGGCCCGCGCCCAGCTCGCCCTGGCCGAGGCCAACGTCAATTTGGCTCTCAGTGCCCTGCGGCCGGAGCTGCGCGCCATGGCCAATGTGAACGACTGGGCATCGTCCAAGGGGCACGCCGCCGCCGAGTGGAACGCCGGCCTCCAGGTCACCGTGCCGCTGTTCGACGGCGGCACGGTCCGCCGCCGGATCGCCCAGGCCGAGGCCGGCCGCGCCGCCGCCGCCGAGCAGGTGCGGTTGGCCGAGGCGCAGGTGCGGGAGGCGGTGGACCGCGCCGCCGCCGCGGCCGAGGAGGCGCAGGCGCGGATCGAGAGCCTGGCCCGGGCGGCGGACCGCTACGCCGAGGTGGCGCGCGTCCAGAAGCTGCTGCTCGACAACGGCGCCGGCACCCAGACCGACTACCTGGCCGCCGAGGCCGATCTGCTCACGGCCCGCGCCAGCCTGGCCGAGGGGGAGCAGGCGGTGGTGCTCACCCGCGTGGACCTCGCCCGCGCCGCCGGCCGGCTCACCCTCGACTGGCTGAGCGCCAACCTGGAGACCCCACCTCTGGAGACCCGACCATGAGCCCGAAGAAGCGCCTGATTCCCATCGCCGTACTGCTCCTGGCGGCGGCCGGCGCCGGCGCCTGGTATCTGCGCGGCCGGTCCCGCGCCGAAGCCGCGCCGTTCGCCGCCTCCGGGACGGTCGAGGCGACCGAGGCCCAGCTCGGCTTCCAGACCTCGGGCCAGGTGGCGGCGATCACCGTCCACGAAGGGGACCGCGTGCGCGCCGGCCAGGTGCTGGCGCGGCTCGATCCCGCCGAGGCCCAGGCCCGGCGTTCCCAGGCGGAGGCTCAGGTGGCCGCGGCCCGCGCTGTCCTGGCCGAGCTGGAACGGGGCTCGCGCTCCGAGGAGATCGGCCAGGCCCGCGCCGCCGCCGCCGGCGCCAAGGCCAAGCTGAACGACGCCGAGAGCGACTACCAGCGGGCCCGCGTGCTCTACGGCGGCGGCGCCATCAGCAAGGAGGCGCTGGACAACGCCCAGACCGCCCGCGACGTGGCCCGCGACCAGGCCACCCAGTCGGAGGAGCAGCTCCGCCAGGTCCGCAACGGCCCCACCCGCGAGCACATCGATCAGGCGCGGGCGCAGCTCGCCCAGGCCGAGGCCTCCCTGCGCGCCACCGGAGTGGTGCTCAACAACCTCACCCTCACCGCGCCGTTCGACGGCCTGGTGACCGTGCGCCACCGCGAGCCGGGGGAGATCGTGGCCGCCGGCTCCCCCGTGCTGACGCTGATCAACCCGCAGGACCGCTGGGTGCGCATCTACATCAAGGAGGACCGCGTGGGCGCGGTCCATCTGGGGAGCCGCGCCGCCATCTCCTCGGACACCTATCCCGGCAAGTCCTATCCCGGCGAGATCGCCTACATCGCCTCCGAGGCCGAGTTCACGCCCAAGAACGTGCAGACCACCGAGGAGCGGGTGAAGCTCGTCTACGCCGTCAAGGTGCGCATCCTCCAGGACCCCGCCTACGAGCTCAAGCCCGGCCTGCCGGCCGACGTCCGGCTGCCGGAGGTGAAAGGGTCTGTCAGGGGATAAATCCGGTGGCCGATTCTCTCCTCCGCGTCGAAGGCCTCACCCGCGAATTCGGCGATCTCACCGCCGTCGCCGGGGTGAGCTTCGAGGTGGGGCGCGGCGAGCTGTTCGGCCTCGTGGGGCCGGACGGCGCCGGCAAGACCACCACCCTGCGCATGCTCGCCGGGGTCCTCCGGCCGACCTCGGGGGATGCCTTGATGGATGGGATCTCCATGGCGCGCGATCCGGAGCGGGCCAAGCCGCGGCTGGCCTACATGTCCCAGCGCTTCGGCCTCTACGCCGATCTGACGGTGGCGGAGAACCTCCGCTTCTACGCCGATCTCCATCTGGTGCCCCGCGCCGAGCGCGCGGCGCGCCTGGAGCGGCTCTACCGCTTCTCCAATCTCGGCCCCTTCAAGGACCGTCTGGCGGGCAAGCTCTCCGGCGGCATGAAGCAGAAGCTCGGCCTCTCCTGCGCCCTGATCCATCAACCGGAATTGCTGCTGCTCGACGAGCCCACCTTCGGCGTCGATCCGGTCTCCCGGCGCGACCTCTGGCTGATCGTCCACGAGATGGTGGAGCAGGGGGTGACCGCCGTGGTGAGCACCGCCTACATGGACGAGGCCGAGCGCTTCGACCGCCTGGCGCTCCTGCATCAGGGGAAGGTGCTGGCGCTGGATACCCCCTCCGCGCTCCAGAAGGGACTGGAAGGGGAGATCCTGGAGCTGCGCACCGACCGCGTGCGCGAGGCCCGCGAGGCCGCCGCCAAGCTCCCGTCCGTGCGCCGGGCCGCCATCTTCGGCGACCGGCTCCATCTCACCGTCCCTTCTGCTTCAGCGGACGGCCCGGCGGTGGAGGCCGCGCTCCGCCAGGCCGGCTTCGCGCCGCGCGAGGCCCGGCCCATCCACCCCTCGCTGGAGGACGTCTTCATCGAGCGCATCGCCGCCGCGGAGGCCGCCGCATGAGCCCCGGGAAAACCGCCGGGAAAACCGTCGCGGTCGAGGTCGATAAGCTGACCAAGGTCTTCGGCGATTTCGTCGCCGTGGACGCCGTCTCGTTCAGCGTGGAGGCGGGCGAGGTCTTCGGCTTCCTGGGCCCCAACGGCGCCGGCAAGACGACCACCATCAAGATGCTGACCGGGCTGGTTCTCCCGAGCTCGGGTCGGGGGACGGTGGCCGGGCTCGACATCCTGACGCAGGGCAAGGAGATCAAGCGCCACATCGGCTACATGTCGCAGCTCTTCTCGCTCTACGCGGACCTCACGGTCGAGGAGAACATCGCCTTCTTCTCCGGCCTCTACGGCGTGCCGCGCGAGCGGCGGGCGGCGCGGCGCGACTGGGTCCTGGAGATGGCCGGCCTCCAGGAGCAGCGCGGGCGTCTCACCGGCGATCTCTCGCTGGGCTGGAAGCAGCGGCTGGCCCTCGGCTGCGCCGTGCTCCACGAGCCGCCGGTGCTCTTCCTGGACGAGCCCACCTCGGGGGTGGACCCCATCTCGCGCCGCGGCTTCTGGGACCTGATCTACACCCTGGCCGCCGGCGGGACCACCGTCTTCGTGACCACCCACTACATGGAGGAGGCGGAGTTCTGTCACCGGCTGGCGCTGATGAACCGCGGCAAGCTGATCGCCCTCGACACCCCGGCGCGCCTGCGCGAGGGGCTCCGCGAGCCGCTCCTCGAAGCCCGCACCAGCGACGGCACGCGGACGATCGAGGCCCTGGAAGGAGCGCCCGGAGTGGGCCAGGCCGGCCTCTTCGGCCGCGCCGTCCACATCAGCCTGAAGGAGGGGGAGGACGTCGCGCGCGACCGCGCCCGCCTCGCCGAGATGCTGGCCGGGCGGGGGATCGAGGTGGAGAGCATCGAGCGGATCGAGCCTTCGCTGGAGGATGTGTTCATTGCTCTGGTGGAGAAGACGGGAGGGGCGGTCGTTGATTAGAGACAACGTGCCCTCGGGGCGTCCTGCCCTTCGAAGCCTCACCCTCGGTCCCTCTCCACTTCGTGGAGAGGGAGGGCCCAGAGATCGAGGTCTTCCTGATTCGGCAAGATCGCTCAGCTACGTTCCCCCTCTCCACGAAGTGGAGAGGGGGCCAGGGGGTGAGGCCTCGGAGGGCAGGCCGCACCGGCCGTGGATGGGCGGCCATGGGCGAGAGGCCTTGGCACCCCCATGAGCCCCACCCGCCTCCTCGCCGTGGCCCGCAAGGAGACCCTCCAGCTCCGCCGGGACCCCCGCAGCCTGATGCTCGCCTTCGCGCTGCCGGTGCTGCTGCTGATCCTCTTCGGCTACGCCATCTCCTGGGACGTGCGGGACATCCGCGCCGCCGTGCTCGACCAGGACCGCTCGGCCTCCAGCCGCGAGCTGGTGGACGCCTTCCGCGCCTCCGGCTACTTCACCCTCGTGCGCTTCCTGACGCGCGGCGCCGAGACCGGACCCCTCCTCGAACGCGGGGACGCGCAGCTCATCCTGGTGATCCCGCCCGGCTTCGAGCGCGACCTCGGCGCCGGCCGCGCCGCTCCGATCCAGGCGATCCTCGACGGCAGCGACGCCAACACGGCGACCATCGCCCAGGGGTACGCCGAGGCCGTGGTGCGCACCTGGTCCGGCCGCGCCGTGCTGCGCGGGCGCACGGTGACGCCGCCGATCGATGCGGAATCGCGGGTCTGGTTCAACGAGGAGCTGGCCAGCCGCAACATGATCGTCCCGGGGCTGGTGGCGGTCATCATGATGATCATCGCCGCCATGCTCACCTCGCTCACCATCGCCCGCGAGTGGGAGCGGGGGACCATGGAGCAGCTCGCGGCCACCCCGGTGACCCGGCTGGAGGTGGTGCTGGGCAAGCTCCTGCCCTACCTCGCCATCGGCCTGATCGACGTGGTCGGCTGCAGCGTGCTCGGCGTGCTCCTCTTCAAGGTGCCCTTCCGCGGCAGCGCCGCCCTGCTGATGCTCCTCTCCGCCTGCTTCCTCACCGGCGCCCTGGGGCTGGGCCTGTTCATCTCGGCGGTGGCCCGCTCGCAGGTGCTGGCCACCCAACTCGCCATGATCGCCACCTTCCTGCCCACCCTGCTGCTCTCGGGGTTCATGTTCTCGATCCGCACCATGCCGCCGGCCCTGCGGGCCATCTCCTACCTCGTGCCGGCGCGCTACTTCCTGGCGGTCACGCGGGGGATCTTCCTCAAGGGGGTGGGCCTGGACGTGCTGGCCCTCCAGGGGCTGCTGATGGCCGTCTTCGCCACCACCGGGCTCGCGCTGGCCGTGATCCGTTTCCGGAAGGAGCTGGGATGAGCGCCCGTGCGAAGCTCGAGCGGATCCACGAAATGGTCCGCAAGGAATTCCGCCAGATCTTCCGCGACGCGCGGATGCGCGGCGTCCTCTTCGTGGCGCCCCTGCTCCAGCTCATCGCCTTCGGCTACGCGGTGTCCACCGACGTGCGGGACGCCGCCACTTTCGTGATCGATTCCGACCAGACCCCCGCCTCCCGCGAGCTGGTGGATACCTTTACCGCCTCCGGTTACTTCCGGGTGGTGGGCCGGTCGCAACGGCCGGCCGACCTCGTGCGCGCCCTCGACCGGGGAGACGCGGTGCTGGGGCTGGTGATCCCCACCGATTTCGAGCGCGATGTCCAGAGCGGCCGGCCCACGAAGGTGCAGCTCCTCTTCGACGGCACCGATTCCAACGTGGCCACCGTGGCCCAGGGGTACGCCGGGCGGATCGTCCAGAGCTGGGCCGCGCGGCGGGTGCCGCAGCGCATTCCGCCCGGGGTTGACCTGCGGGCCCGCGCCTGGTTCAATCCGAACCTGGAAAGCCGCACCTACAACGTGCCGGCGGTGATCGGCGCCATCCTCACCCTGATCTGCCTGGTGCTGACCTCGCTCGCCATCGTGCGCGAGCGGGAGATCGGCACCCTGGAGCAGCTCATGGTGAGCCCGCTCACTCCGGGTGAGCTGATCCTGGGCAAGACCATCCCGTTCGCCCTCATCGGTCTCGCCGATCTCGGGCTGATCACGGCGGTGGCCTTGCTCTGGTTCCACATCCCCTACAAGGGGAGCGTGCCGCTGCTGCTGCTGGCGAGCGTGCTCTACATCCTCTCGGCGCTGGGGGTGGGTCTCTTCATCTCGACCATCTCGCGGACCCAGCAGGAGGCCTTCATGTCGGCCTTCCTGTTCTTCATGCCCACCCTGCTGCTCTCGGGTTTCATGTTCCCGGTGACCAGCATGCCGGTGGTCTTCCAATGGCTGACGCTGATCAACCCCGTGCGGCACTACATGGAGATCGTGCGCGCCCTGTTCCTCAAGGGCGCGGGCCTCGACGCGCTGTGGCGGCAGTTCCTGGCGCTTTTCCTGATGGGCACCGGCATTCTCTGGTTGGCGGCGGACCGGTTCCGGAGAAGGGCGGGGTGATGAGGGGTCAGAGACTGTGAAGGAATCGCAGATCAGGGGGTAGATTCGCGAGGTTGGCAGGGCGGCGGGAGCCTTGGCGAGTTCGAGTGCAACGGGGGGATGGTGAAAAGAAGCGGCTTGGACGCAGGGTGGAGCGTCAGGGAGGG
>DASXJP010000258.1:0-9643 GCA_036497345.1 Thermoanaerobaculia bacterium | reverse complement strand
CGTCGGGGTGGGGGGCTTTACGGCTGGCTCACCACCTCGATCCCCTTCTCCAGCAGCTCATCGCGGCCCGCGATCACACCGGCGAGGGTGCGGCTGACCGGGACGGTGGGCTTGATCCCCACTCCGTGGTGGGGCGAGCCGTCCTTCTTGCGGATGTCCATGCCGGTCCAGCGCAGGGTGTGGCCGCCGGCCACGTCGAACGGGTCCATGCTGCCGTTGGTTCCCGCGGTGGGCCCGCCCACGAGGGCGCCGAGCCGCTCGCCCTCGACGATCCCCATCAGGCTCTCGGCTGCGCTCAGGACCCGGCCGTCGATCAGGAAGGCGAAGCGGCCGGTGAACCGGGGTGCCTTCGGCGTCACGAGCTGGTAGATCGAGTGCCAACTCCAGCCCTGGCGGTCGGGCTGGGTGACGACCGGGATGTTGAACCAGTTCGAGGTAACCGGCTTGTCGATCAGGTGGTCGAGCACCTCCTCCGAGAGGAGGAAGGGGTAGCCCCGCATGTCGAAGACGATGCCGTGGGCCGCGGCGAGCCGGTCGACGGCGCCATTGAAATCGTCGTCGTCGATCCGGGAGAGGTCGACGTAGAAGATCCCCGGCCGCAGCTCGGCGATCTTTTCCGGCCGCGGCTCGGTCGGGCTCCCGAAGCCGCCGATGCCGAGGGTGCTGCCGAACGGCGCCGTATAGGCGACGGTCACGGTGCGGACCGGCCCGCCGGCGTGCGGCTGGACGGTCAGCGTCGCCGTGCCGCCCGGCTGGCCGCCGGACAGCTCGATCAGCGAACGGAGGAGGAGCCACTGCGGGGTGGCCGCCGAGGTCAGGCTCTCGATCTCGGCGAGCGCATCCGCGGCCGGCCGGCCGTTGATGGCGAGGACGCGGTCCCCCGCCACCATGCCGTGCGTCGCGCCCGCCTCGACCGAGGTGATCACCAAATGGTTTTCGACCATGTCCCAGGTGAAAGCGAAGCGCACCGACGGGTTGACGGCCGGGTTCTTGACCATGGCGTGGCCATCCTTCAGCTCGGCCAACAGGCTACGCAGGGTGCGGACGTAGGCGGCCGCGTCGGGACCGGCCGCGGCGGAGGTCAGGCCGCGGCGCAGGGCGCCGGGCCAGTCGGCTCCGACCTGCTCGATATACGGGCCGAAGTGCTGGAAGACGCTCCAGCTCACCACCACTCCGGCGAGCCGGGTGGTGCGGTCGGAGCCGCTGGGCACGAAACCGGCCGGCTTGTCCGGCACCGGCAGCACCGGCGGGGGCAGGTGCGGGAAGGTCCCCTGGTCGTCGGCCGGCAGCACCACCGGCACCAGGGCCGAGACTCCACCGCCGAGGTCGGCCACGATCGGCGGCTGCACCGGCCGCACGTGCGGTCCGGAGAGCTCGGCGGCCCAATGGCCGGCGGCCGCGCCGGTGACCGGGCTCAAGCTGTACTCGGCCCCGAACGGCGTGGCGTTCAGCAGCCAGCCGCGAGGCGGGAAGCCGGGGACCACCTCCTCCAGGTCCGGATTGATCAGTTGGCCGGTGACGTCGAGGCTGTCGGCGGTGGCCTTCACGTCGTCGAAAGTCAACCGGCCCGAGCCCGTGAGGTCGAAGCTCAGCGTCAGGTCGGAGGCGTTGGCGGGCACGTCGGCCTCGAGGGTCACCCGCTGCCAGCCGCCGCTACGGGCAATGGGCTGGCTCCAGGACGCGGAGCCACTGCCCCCGGGAATGGAAGCCTGGAGGTTGAGCGCCGCGCTGCCCGCGTCTCCGGCGAGGAAGCGCACCGCGACGGAGAACCGGACCCGGTGGCCCCGCAGCCGCTCGACGTCGAGGATTTGGGACACGTCAGAGCTCGCGCCGTCCGGCGTCCGGCCGACTTCCACGCGCTTGCTTTCGTAGGGGAGGAACGGCCCGTGGAGGTCGACGCCCGAATGGCGCCACGCGAGCAGGCGGAGCGAGCCGTCCTTGCCCGCGACCTCGGGAAGCTGGACCGCCGACTTGGGCTGCGCGGGGAACGGCAGCACCCGGACGGTCGGAGCGATCCCGTCGAAAAGATCGGAGAGAGCGGCGGCGAGCTCGCGCGGATTGCGGGCCGCCTCGACCCGCTCGATGCCGGTCATCGCCAGGGCGTCCCAATCGGCGTTGGCAAGACCAGCGACCTGGTCGCTGGGGTGGAAGAAGCGGACGTAGCCGATCAGGCGGGTGAGCGCGGTCAGATTGGTGAGGCCCTGGTCCGTCAGCGGACGGGGCGGCACATCGCCCGTCGCCGCCGCGGACGGCGCGGCGACGGGGCCTAACAACAGCCATCCGAGGAGGATGGCGAGAGCAAACGGTTTCATGACATCTCCTTCGCAAGGCGCCCGGCGGATTGCTCGGGCGCATGTGGTCTGCTTTTACAATCGTAAAAGCGGCCGCGAAGGCGACAGGTCCTGGCGGGGGCTCAAGAAATTTTTGAGAAATGAGGAGCCTTCTCCCTCTTCTCCCGTCAGGTCGGGAGGGAGGCCGGGAGAAGAGGGCCGGGCCCCCAAAGGGGATCAAAAGGAGGGTCAACCTGCCGAGGACGCCGAAGCTGACAAAGTAGATTCAGGCCGCCTCGACATCCACAGTCAACCAGAGAAGCGCCGCCACGACGCAGGCTCCGGACCAGAACACCAGCGTTCCGTTCCACCCCCACGCGGCGGACATCCTCGGCACCAGCCAGATGGAGAGGACACCGCCGAGATTTCCCATCAGGTTGAGCATGCCGGCCGCCGCGCCCGGGCTCTCCGCCCCGATGGCTGTCGCGGTGGTGAAAAACGGCGCCTCGGCCCCGTTCACACATCCGGACGACAGGCTCAGGGCGAGGATCGCGAGCATCGCGCTCGGCAGCACCGCCCCCGCCGTCACGAAACCCGCGGCGGAAAAGAGGCACGCCATCGCCACGCGACGCCGCGCCCGCGCGGCCCCGATGCGGCGGCCGAGGCGATCGGCCGCCACCCCGATGAGCGGCGCCAGCACACAGGCGGCGATACTGGGCAGGCCGCCCCACCGGCCGCTGGCGAGGATGGTGAAGCCGCGCCCCTCCGTCAGATAGCGGAAGAACCAGAACACGAACACAAACCATACGGCGGAGTGCAGCAAGTAGGCGATCGAGAGGCGCAGCAGAGGGACGCTGCGCGCGAGGACGCGCAGCTCAGCCAGCACGTCGCGCCGGGCCTGGACCGCGGGCCCTTCCGGCCGCGGCGGCATCAGCGTCACCCAGACGAGCGCGGTGACGCTCGCGATGACACCGCTGAGCGCGAAGACCGCGCGCCAGCCAAGCTTCTCCATGATCGGTGCCATCAAGAGCGGGGCCGCCGCCGAGCCGAGGCTCGCCGCAGCGATGTAGATGGCCGTGGCGCGCACGCGCTCCATCACCGGTACATAGACCATGATCGTCATGGCGGCCACGGGGAAGACCGCGGCCTGAGCGATGCCGAGCAGCACCCGGGTGGACACGAGCACCAGGACGGCTCCCCCGCGGGACATGGCGCTGGTGAGAAACGACGAGACGCTGCAGCCGGCGAGCGCCAGCGCGAGAGCCGTCCGCGCGCCGAAGCGTTCGCCGAACATGCCGGCCGGCACTTGAAAGAGGGCGTACGCGAGCTGAAAGCCCCATGCGGTGATGGCGCCCATGCCGATCATCGTGAGCCCCATCGCAGGCACCATGCGCTCTTGCGCCACCGCGACGTCCGCGCGCACGAGGTATGCGACCCCCGTGACGAGGCTGAGGAGAACGATGACGCGCCAGTGTCGGGGCATAAAAGGGTTGCGCTGGTACAAGGTTACCAGGTTTGGCGGTTTAACGCTCTGAAGGCGAGCAAGCGGGAACCGCGCTGAGACGCTCGAAGAAGAGATCCGCGTCGTCTCCGACACCCGGGCGACCTTCCTCAAGCTCGTTCCGCTGGTGGGCGGATAGACCTTGACACGCTGCTCCCACTGCTGTAGGTTCTCCTCCGACAGCTGTAGGAGATTGGATGACCAGAAAGCGTGCGATCCATCTCAGCCGTTTCGAGCTCGAGATCATGAAGATCCTCTGGACCCTGGGCGAGGCCTCGGTCCGGGAGGTCCAGGAGGCGATCGAGGAGCGCAAGCGTCCGGCCTATACGACGGTCCAGACGATCCTCTCGCGGCTGGAGGAAAAAAAGGCCGTGCGCCGCACGCGAAAGATCGGCAACGCCTTGCTGTTCGAGCCGCTGATCGCGCGCGAGCCGGTCTACCAGCGCCTCATCGACGACTTCCTGGGCCTCTTCGACGGCTCGGCACAGCCACTGGTGGGCCGGCTGCTGGAGACGGGCCAACTGACTCTGGAGGACTTGAAGGCCCTGGAGGAGCGGCACAGGACGCCGCGGGAAGAGGCCGGCGAGACGGAGCGGGGAAAACGGCGATGAGTATTTGGGCGATGAATATCTGGATGGAGCCCGGACGTCGCGCCGCGGCGGACCTATGGCCAGGGCTGGTCTCCCACGTCTGGCTCTCGACGATCTTCCTGCTGGCGATTCTGGTGATCCTCGCGGTCCTGCGCCGGCGCCTCACGGCCGGCGCCCGTTTCTCCCTGGTGCTGATCGGGCTGGCGAAATTCGCTCTTCCCCACGCGCTCGTCGCCGTCGGCGTCCAGGCGCTGGACAAGGCTCTCCGGATCGATCCGCGGGGCAGCCTCGAGATGCCTCTGCGGGTTGCCGCGGCGGCGCTCCGCATCGACTTCGTACCGGCCGGGACCCCGCTATGGCCCGCGATCGCCCTCGGTGTCTGGGCAGCCGTCGCTCTCGCGTCGATCCTCCGCCTCGCCTGGTCTCACCATCGCCTGGCGTCGCTACTGGCACGCACCGCTCTCCCGGCCCGGCCGCGCGAAGCCGCGGCTCTGGAGCGGGCCCGGCAGCGTACCGGTGCCCGCGGCCGCATCGGGATCGCCCGTTCTCCCCTGCCGGAGGCGCCGGCTGTCCTGGGCGTCCGCCGGCCGCTGATCCTGCTCCCCCTCGCGGGCTGCGACGACCTGTCGGACGACGAGCTCGAGTCGCTTCTCCGGCATGAATGCGCGCACGTGGCGCGACGCGACAACCTGGCGGCGGGATGCACCGCCGTTCTCGGCTCGTTGCTCTGGTTTCACCCTCTCGTCTGGATCGCGCGGCGCATCCTCAGGGTCGAGCGGGAACGAGCCTGCGACGAGATCGCCGTGGGCTCCGGGGAGGGGAAAGAAACCTATCTGACAGCCCTCGCCAAATTCTGCCATCACGCGGCGATCGGTCCGGAGCTGCCGGGAATCTCCCGCATGGCCGCCGCGCAGCTCAAGGAAAGGATGGATCACATCATGCGTTACCCGATTCTCAAGGCCCAGTCGCCCTCCCCTGCCCGCGCCGCCCTGCTGACCGCCACGACCCTGGCCTTCTTCACCCTTGCCTCGGGGCTGGTGGGAAGTGGACCGCTCGCCTTCGCGGATGGCCAGGCGCACAACCCTCACATCGTTCGGATGGCCGTCACGCGAGCCGGAGCCACCGCCGAGCCGGCGGGATCTCTTCGCGAGAACGCGACGCGGGCGGTCATCGCGACCCCCGTCCCGTCCCTCGACGCCAGCCGGGCCCAGGATCCTCCGGAGGGCAAGGCCGCCCAGCGGACCCAGGAGAGCGCCGTCGCCACCGCGGCTTCCGGATCCGAAGCCAATCCCGGCACGGCCGAGCTCGCAAGCCCACGATCCCCGAGCAACTGTCTTTCCATCAAGTGCTCGATCACCTGTGACAACGGGCTGAGCTATACCCAGGACTTCACCGATGCGGTGTCGTGTTACTCCTACTCTGACAGGGCCGGCTGCCATTCCTCCGGGTTCTACGTCTGTAGCGACAAGCCGGCCGCTACAGGCTGCTAGGCAGGCCACCCGTCTGATGGGTGGCACCTGCCGGCGGCGCGCCCTCCGCTCAAGCCCCGGCTTCGGTCGGCAGCCCGGCGGACAGCCAGCCGCTGATCCCGGCGGACATCACCATCACGTTGCCATAGCCCATCTTCTTGGCCCGGCTCGCCGCGTTGGGCGCCTTCCGGCACAGGGGACTGGAGCAATAGAAGACCAACGGCGCTTCCTTGTCCGCCGGCAGGTCGCTGTCCCGTAGGTTGGTGGGATCGAGATTCAAGGCGCCCGGCACGTGCGCCTTCGTCCAGCTCTGCGGCGAGTTGACGTCGATGACGGTGACCGGCTGCTCCTGCCGCAGCCGCTGCAGCCGATCGGGTGAGATCGTCTTGAGCCCCATCAATAGAGCAAACATGTCCTCTCCTCTCGAGCTGGTCTCAGAAGCTCCCGCACGTCCGGCGCCGGCTCCCGGGGCGCAGCAGGGTGACCCACGCCACCGTGCCCAGGCCCGGCAGGGACGCCCTGACGAGGCCCGGATCGCCCAAGATCAGGCTCGCCACCAGAAACGAGCCTCCCAGAATCATAGCCGCCCAGGACGGGCGCGACGGTCCTCCTCGCCGCCGGGAGGCCCAGGCGTCCGCGCCCACCACCGCGAGCGCCAGGAGCAGCGGCCCCGCCAGGAGCCAACCTCCAGATCCGGAGGCCCGCACCGCGATGAGTGTTGATCCGATGATTCCGGCCGCCACCGTCAGGCTGGGGCCCAGGTCGAGCAGGTTTTCTCGCGTCATTCCTACGATCTCCTTGAAGGAGCGCGCCTCTTCTGGATGGCGGCTCCAAGACCGTGTACGTGCGCGGGACGGTAGGGTTGCAGGCGCTGCCGCGGGCTTGCAACGGCCCATTGCAACGTTGCAACGGCTCGTTCCAAACTTGTACGGCCCATTGCAAGGTTGCAACGGGCCATTGCAAGCTTGCAATGAGCCGTTCTTCCCTTGCAACGGGCCGTACAACCTTGCAATGAGCCGTTGCAAGCTTGTATCGGCTCCCACAACCTTGCAACGGCTCTTCCAGCCTTGCAACGGCTCATTGCAAGGTTGTATGGCCCGTTCTAAGCTTGCAATGCGCCGTTACAACGTTAGAAGGGCCCGTTGCAAGCTTGCAATGAGCCGTTGCAACGTTGAAATGGCTCATACAACTTTGCAATGGGCCATTCCAAGCTTGCAATGGCCCGTTGCAAGGTTGTAATGGCCCGTTGCAAGCTTGCAACGGGACGTTGCAGGCCTTTCTCTACGTCATGGGGTGCTGGAAGCCGAGGACTTTTTCGCGGAATAGCGCGCCAAGGAGAAGCTGAGAGCGGCGGTCTCAAGTCCTAGCCCAACGGCGGCAGCGCCCTTTCGGCCTCCACCTCCACCGCCGGCTCCGGAGCCTCCTTCCCCTCCCGGAGCTCCTTCCTCCGGTCGCCTCGGGCCAGGGTGATCTTGAGCGCCGGCGGGGTGATCAGGGTGGTGACGACCACCATCACCACCACGGCGGCGAAGACGGCGGGGACGATCACCGGCTCGCCGTGGAGCCGGAGCTGGGAGCCGATGCCGGCGAAGATCAGGCCCACCTCCCCCCGCGGCACCATGCCCACCGCCACCGAGACGCGGTCGAGACCCCGCTCCAGCACCCCGCCGGCGCAGATCATCTTGCCCAGGATGGCGGCGAGCGAGAGCAGGGCCGCGAATCCCAGCACCCCCGGGTGGCCGAAGGTCGAGAGGTCGACCCGCACCCCCATCAGCACGAAGAAGACCGGCACCAGGAAGCCCGCGATGGGTTGGATCAGCTCCTCGATGGTGTGCTTGGTGCGCTCGCCGAGGTCGCGGTAGTGGACGCCGTCGAGGATCAGCCCGGCCGCGAAGGCGCCCACGATGGTGGCGAGGCCGATCAGGTCGGCCAGGTAGGCGAGCAGGAAGCAGACGGCGAGGGAGAGGGCGAGCAGCATCCCCTTCACCCGCAGGAAGCCCGCCAGCCGGAAGACCCGGCGGGAGAGCCAGCCGCCGATCAGGATCGCGCCCACCAGGAAGACGATCGCCTTGAGGATGATGATCAGGGCGGCCGCCGCGCGCAGGCTCCCCCCCGTGTTGGCCGCGCTGATGCCCCCCGAGACGACCGAGAGGATCACCAGGCCGAGCACGTCGTCGATCACCGCGGCGCCGAGGATGATCTTGGATTCGCGGGCCGAGAGCTTGCCGAGGTCGGCCAGCACGCGCGCCGTGATGCCCACGCTGGTGGCGGCCAGGGTGGCGCCGATGAAGACGTGGGCCAGCGTCTCCTCCGCCGGGAGCATCCAGGCCGAGACCCCCCAACCGAGGAAGAACGGCGCGATCACCCCAAGAAAGGCGACCAGCAGGCTCGACCACCCCACGGAGAGCATCTCGTAGACGTTGGACTCCAGCCCCACCTGGAAGAGCAGAAGGATGACGCCGAGCTGGGCGAGCACCTCGATCCCCACCGAGCTCTGGAGGAACTCCAGGCGGCCGAATCCGAGCAGGGCCAGATTGCCGATCACCATGCCGAACAGGAGCTCGCCCAGCACGGACGGCTGGCCCATCCGCTCGAAGACCTCGCCCCCCACCTTGGCCGCCACCAGGATGACGACCAGCCCGAGCAGCACCGGCACCACGGGTCCCCCATGGCCGGAGCCGTCGGCGGTCTCGGACGGCAGGCCCCAGCCCCGGAGGGCCATGAAAAGCCCGAAGAGAACGAGAGCGGGAACGGCTTTGCGCATCTTGATTGCTTCCCTCCTGGCCTGACCGAGGGGATGGTATCGAAGATCCAGCTCTGATTCAGCGCTGCGGTCCCTCACCCCTTCCGCGCCCGCGCCGCCCACCCGAGCGAAAGCGTCAGCAGCCCGGCGATCGCGGCCCACTGCGCTCCTCCGGCCGCGAGGCTCCAGAGGAGCAGGGGTGGGCCGTCCAGGTGCATGAAGAAGAGCGAGACGGGAAAGTCCATATAGGCGATGAGGTTCCCGCGGCCGAGCTCGCCCCAGGTCTTCCAGACGCCGAGGACGGTGACGGCGTGGAGAAGGAAGCCGGCAATCAGGGCGGCGCGGCCTGGATGGTGTCGGATCATGGGCGGGCTCCGTCCGCGGCGAGGCGGAATCCGTAGTCGCTGTAGCGCATGCCGGGCGGGATCGCGGAGCGCGCCGCGCACCGGCTGGCCTTGATCTGATGGCGCCAGGAGCCGCCCCGAGAAGCGCGCCGGATGCCGGTGTCCGGTCCTCTGGGATCGTCCACGGGCGAGACCTCATAGTAGCGGGGGTCGTACCAGTCCGCGCACCACTCGTGGACGTTCTCCCCGAGCCCCAGGAAGCCGAGCGGATGGAGCGAGGGGTAGGCGTCCACGGGCTCCGGTCCCTCCAGCCAGCGGCGCTCGTAGTCCGGGAGCGACTCGGGCGGCTCGTCCCCCCAGGGATAGAGTACGTCGCGTCCGGCCCGCGCCGCGTGCTCCCATTCGGCCTCGGTGGGGAGGCGCACCGCGGTCCCCGACCGCTCGCCCGTCCAAGCGCAGAAGGCCATGGCGTCCTCCCAGGAGGGGCCCACGGCCGGCATGCGCGGGTGGGAGAAGGCCGGCTCCCCCCAGAACGGCGGCGCCGGACGTCCCGTCGCGTCGAGGAAGGCCTGGTACTCCTCGCGGGTCACCTGGGTCCGGGCCAACTGGAAGGGGGAGACCCGCACCTCGTGGCGCGGGTTCTCGTTGTCCCGGGGTCCGCCTCCCATCCAGAAGCGGCCCCCGGGGAGGTCGATCCACTCGGGATTCATCCCTTCAGCATAGCGC
>DASXJP010000257.1:0-13627 GCA_036497345.1 Thermoanaerobaculia bacterium | reverse complement strand
GGCCGGTCTCGGTATCTTGGATGGGGGGCATTTGCGAGCAGCCTATCTGGGCTTTCTCAATGGGGGTACCGATGAATCCAGGCGTGCCTTGTGGTACGCCACCACATTGGAGATCTGGTTGAGGCGCTGTGAGGTGATTCGTAGCGAGCGGCGTGAAGCGCTGGCTCGCCAGTTCGCCGCATGAGCGGGGATCTCAGGCTCCCCAAGAAAGGTTCTCGTAATGACCAAACACCCAGAAACGACTCTTGAGACCAGCTCGGTGGTCCCCCGGTCTCTCGAGCATGCCCCACCGCGGAAGCGGAAACCCTATGAGAGCCCCTGTTTACAGGAGTGGGGCTCCATCCTGGAGTTGACGAAGGGTCCCCTCTCCGGCACCGTTGACGGCGATTTCAGTGGCAGCGGCGGTGTCTGAAACCTATGCCTCCGATTGGGTGGGACTGATACTCCCAACAGAGCGCCTGCTTCGCCTTTTCGGATGGACGGCCGCCAGCCGCTTTCCTTTCATCGTGGCTCTGCCGCCGGGAAACGACCGCGCCGAAATCTCTCTTTCCATCTCCTGCGATCCTCTCCTCGCAGATCCGCCCCCTCCACCTCTCTATGTCAGCGCGATTCGGGACCGGGACGGCGCGAGCCTGGGGAGCCTCTATCGCGGGCCCCGGGGCGAGATCCTCCACTTCCCCAAGGTGGGCGACTTCCGCATCGACTCCGACCGTATCGACATCTATCTGCCCAGCGGGGAGAGCCATCTCGCCGAGCTCCGCTTCCTCGGCCCCGTCATGTCCTACTGGTTCGAGCGTCAGGGCCTCCCCACCCTCCATGCCTCCGCGGTGGCGGTGAACGGTCGCGCCGTCGCCTTCGTCTCGCGCCACGGCGGCGGCAAGAGCGGTCTGGCGGCGGCCATGGTCCAGGCGGGATTCCCCCTCCTGACGGACGACATGCTGGTCCTCGAGGAGCGGGAGGGCCGCTGGGAGGTCCGGCCGGCCTATCCCGAGATGCGGATGTGGCCGGACGAGGCGGCCCATTTCGCGGGCTCGCCCGCGGCTCTGCCGCTCGTCCAGGCCGGCTCCGAGAAGCGGCGCGTGGCGATCGGAGAGAGCGGCTTCGGATCGTTCCTCGACGCCGCCGTCCCTCTCGCCTGCGTCTACCTGGCGTCCCGGCGGCTGGAGGGAGACGACCGCGGCATCGAGATCCAACCGGTCCCACGGAGCGAGGCGCTCATCGAGTTGGTCCGGCACTCTTTCTCGCCACGGCTGGTCGAGGCGGCCGGCTTGCAGCCCGCGCGGCTGGACCGCCTGGCCCGGCTCGTCCGCGCCGTGCCGGTACGGCGCCTGGTCTACCCCTCGGGTTTCGATCGCCTGCCGGAAGTGGTACGATTTCTTCACAATCTGGATGCAAATCTCTTATGACGCACCACTCGTGGGGGACGGCTCCGTGCGTCCTCCTGGAAGGAGAGGAATGAGATGAAACGCTGGACGATGGTTGGTGTCGTGACGGCGGCGGTCCTCCTGACCGCCGGCCAGGTCTGGGCCCAGAGCTCGCAGAGCCGCTCTGATGACGAGGACGAGGGGGGCGCCAAGAAGCGCGACCGTTACGCCCTGGGCGTCGGCATCGGCCTGGTGGAGCCCAACAGCAAGGTGGAGACCTATTACACGGCCGCGCTCCGCATCCGGACCAACGGGCGAGGGGACAACGACCGGCGGGCCACCGGCGGCGACGAGGGGGTCGCCGGCTACCTGGAGCCCGAGATCGGGTACTGGACCGCGAGCGGCGACCGCAACAACGCCAAGGGAAGCGATACGCTGCTGGGGGTGAACCTGATCGGCGTCGTGCCGCTCGGCGCGGTCGACAGCTTCTTCGGCGTGGGCGCCGGCGCCCATTTCATCGACAACTCCGTGCTCCTCAACGACCGCACCCTGTCCGGCAGCTCGACCAAGTTCGGCGCCAACGCCCAGTTCGGTCTCGACCTCTACATCAACCGCAAGCTGAGCGTCTTCGGCGTCGGCCGCTTCGACCTCGTCCAGGACGCCGACAACCGCATCCAGAGCAAGGTGTACCTGGGTCTACGCGGCCGGTTCTAAAAACGATCCCACAAAAAATCAGGGCGGCCCCGCGGGGCCGCCCCTATTATCTCCAACGGGCGGGAGCTACCCCGCCGGGAATCCGTCTTAGTACATGCCGCCCATGCCGCCGCCCGGCATGCCGCCCGGACCGCCCTTGCCCTCGTCCTTCTCCTTGATCTCGGAGACCATGGCCTCGGTGGTGAGCATCAGGCCGGCGATCGACGACGCGTTGAGCAGCGCGGTCTTGGTGACCTTGGCGGGGTCGATGACGCCGGCCGCCACCAGGTCCTCGAACTTGCCGGTGGCCGCGTTGAAGCCGCTGGTGCCGTTGTCGGACAGCAGCTGCTTGACGACGACCGAGCCCTCCTCGCCGGCATTGGCCGCGATCTGGCGTGCCGGCTCCTCGAGCGCGCGGCGGACGATGTTGATGCCCACCCGGACGTCGCCCTCGCCCTTCAGACCATCGACCGCCTTGACGGCGCGCAGCAGGGCCACGCCGCCGCCGGGGACGATCCCCTCCTCGACGGCCGCCTTGGTGGCGTGCATGGCGTCCTCGACGCGGGCCTTCTTCTCCTTCATCTCGGTCTCCGTCGCCGCGCCGACCTTGATCACCGCGACGCCGCCCACGAGCTTGGCCAGGCGCTCCTGGAGCTTCTCGCGGTCGTAGTCCGAGGTGGTCTCCTCGATCTGGTTGCGGATCTGCTTGACGCGGCCGGCGATCGCCTCACGCCGCTTGGCGTCGTCCGAGTCGGTGACGATGGTGGTGTCGTCCTTGGTGAGCACGATCTTCTTGGCGTCGCCCAGGTCCTCCCAGCGGACGCTCTCCAGCTTGATGCCGAGGTCGTCGGTGATCACCCGGCCGCCGGTGAGGGTCGCGATGTCCTCCAGCATGGCCTTGCGGCGGTCGCCGAAGCCCGGAGCCTTACAGGCGGCCACGTGCAGCGTGCCGCGCAGCTTGTTGACCACCAGGGTGGCCAGCGCCTCGCCCTCGACGTCTTCCGCGATGATGAGCAGCGGCCGGCCCTGCTTGGCGACCTGCTCGAGGATCGGCAGCAGGTCCTTCATCGAGCTGATCTTCTTCTCGTGGAGGAGGATCTTGACGTTCTCCAGCACCGTCTCCATGCGCTCGGCGTCGGTGACGAAGTAGGGGGAGAGATAGCCGCGGTCGAACTGCATGCCCTCGACCACCTCCAGGGTGGTCTCGAGGCCGCGGGCCTCCTCGACGGTGATCACGCCGTCCTTGCCCACCTTCTCCATCGCCTCGGCGATGATGCCGCCGATCTCGACGTCGTTGTTGGCCGAGATGGTGCCGACGTGGGCGATGTCCTTGCCCTCGACCGGCCGGGCCATCTGGTCGATCGACTCGACGGCGGCCTTGACGGCCATCTCGATGCCGCGCTTCACCTCCATCGGGTTGGCGCCGGCGGTGACGTTCTTGGAGCCCTCGCGATAGATCGCCTGGGCGAGCACGGTCGCGGTGGTGGTGCCGTCGCCGGCCACGTCCGAGGTCTTGGAGGCGACCTCGCGCACCATCTGCGCGCCCATGTTCTCCAGCGGATCCGAGAGCTCGATCTCCTTGGCGACGGTCACGCCGTCCTTGGTGATCGTGGGCGAGCCGAACTTCTTCTCGATGACGACGTTGCGGCCCTTGGGGCCGAGGGTGACCTTGACGGCGTCGGCGAGTTTGTTGACACCCCGCAGGATCGCGGCGCGCGCGTCCCCGGAGTAGGTGATCTGCTTGGCCATGTCTTCTCTACCTCCTGATGTCTATATCGAGTACCTGGATAGGATTCGGATTCGTTACTTGTTGCCGTTCGAGCCGACGACGGCCAGGATCTCATCCTCGCGGAGGATCACGTAGTCGTTGCCGTCGATCTTGATCTCGCTCCCGGAGTACTTGCCCATGAGCACCCGGTCGCCCTCCTTGACGTCCATCGGGGACCGCTTGCCATCATCGCTGAGCTTGCCCGGCCCCACGGCGACCACCTCGGCCTCCTGCGGCTTCTCCTTGGCGGTGTCCGGAATGATGATGCCCCCCCGGACCTGCTCTTCCTGCTCGACGCGCTTCACCAGGACCCGATCGTGCAGCGGACGGATATTCACGGCTTTCTACCTCCTTGTATGAGCTTGTTGGAGTATTGGAATCACGACGGCCGCTGTTAGCACTCGCCGTCAGTGACTGCTAACAGTGTAGGAAGATGGAAAATGCCTGTCAAGGGGTGGGAGCGGGATTTTTTCTCGCCGGTCCCTGGAGGGGAAGGGTGCAATCCTTGGGGAGAGGGGTCTCCCCAAAAAGACGGAGCCTCGTCCAAAGAGACGAGGGATCTCCCAAAACGGACGAGGGGCTCCCGAAGGGCGGGCGTCACACCGGCCTGAGCGGCGCGAACCGGTCTTCCACTCTCGCGGATTCCCCCACGGGACGCCCCTGGCGCTCGACCCAGGCGTGGGCCGCGAGGCCGCCGTCCTGGCGCGCCACGCCGATGCGCAGCTCGGACTCGATCCCATGGCGGCCGAGGAGCCAGCGCAGGCAGAGCGCCTTCGGCAGGCAGCGCATGGAGTAGAGGTGATGCCGCGCCGCCGCCTCGGTGGCCCAGACCAGACGGCCGGTCGCCGCCTCATCGATCCTGGGCGAGATCGCCGGGGAGAGCCAGCGCTCCACGCGCGCGAACGGGAACGCGCGCAGGCCGAGGTCGGCGGCCAGGAGGACGGTCCAGGCGCGAGCGAAGGCCCAGAGGTCCTCGGGCGTCCACCGGCGCCGCGGCGCGCTTTCGCCCACGGGGAGCACCTTGGGAGCAGACATCGCCAGAATTATCCTCCCTGGGCTCCCGCTTTGCAAAAAAGGACCGGGTTGATCCCGCGCAGTCGCGGTACGTCAGGCGCTCACGAGCTGCGCATCTCAGGATGCCTCCAGCGCATAAGAATCTTGTCTCTCGCTTAAAACCGCGCGTAATTTCGACAAATCCCGCCCAAACCGCCCTCATTCCGGAAATCATTGTCCGACAAGGTACGTTGAACAAATTTCCCTATCAGAAATCGTTGACTTCACCTTCTTGCACCGCATAGCGTCTCCTGCATCAATCGCGGTGAGCTGACCGCTCGCCCTCCAACGAGTCGCCGACGGAACCGACCGCCTGGCCGGTTCGTCACCCCCATCGCGTGGGTAAGTCCACTTTCCCGCGCACAGGGGACCCTCATCTCAACCCGGGTGGATGCGCAGGTGGTGGACCGTTCCGAAGGAGCAGTCGATGCTGTTGTCGCAGGGCTCGCGCCGTTTTTTCCTCCTCGTCCTTGCAACCTTGATCACCGGTCTGGCGGGCCTGTTCGACGCTCCGGCGTCGGCGGCCACGATGTCCGTCCCTTCCAAGCTCCTCTTCGACGTCCGTGAGACGGCGGGTGTCGCGCGCAGCGGCGAGGTGGTCCGCTCGGGCGTGCCGCTGCCGCGCGCTCTGAACGTCCTCGGCACCGGCGGGCTGGCCGTCGTCGATGCCTCCGGCACGGCGGTCCCCGCCGAATTCGAGGTGACGGCGCGCTGGAGCTCCGGCAAGAGCGACGGGACGGCGCCCATCCAGTGGCTGCTGGTCACCTTCCCGGCCACCGTGGGCGCCAATCAGACGGCCACTTACCGGCTGGTCACCGACGGCTCGGTGGCGAATCCGGCTCCCGCGACCCAGATCAGCCTGACCCGGAGCGGCAACGCGGTCACGGTGAGCACCGGCGCCGCCACCTTCCGGCTCGGGTCCAATCCCGGCGCCCTGTTCGACGAGGTGGATCTCGCCAACGGCACGAAGGTGATCGGCGGCGGCGCCCTGTCGGTGCAGACCGGCGGCACTGCCTATGGCCATTCGACGACCCGCTCGGTGACCATCGAGCACCAGGGGCCGCTCACCGCCATCGTGGTGGTGCAGGGGGCCTATGACGTGCCGGCCATCGGCGGCGGCCAGGTGAGCACGCGGCGGCGCTACGTCTTCACCGCCGGCTCGCCCACGGCCATCGTCCGCCACGTCGTGAGCTGGGAGGGGACCCTCGACTGCGAAGGGTGCATCGTCACCGCGTCCGGCATCCCCAACGGCGTGCGGATCGACAAGGCGGAGGACGACCTGCAGGTCTCGCTGGGCGGTGCTCCCACTGTCACGGCGGTGGGAAATTTCGCGTCGCCGGCCGTCTCCGGCGCGGTCGGCGCCGGCCAGAGCGCCTGGGTGCGCCAGCAGCTCCGGGCCAACCGGACGGCGCCGCAGGTGTTCGACGTCAACGTCGGGGGGGCCACGGCGACCGGCGTCAAGGCGGATGGCGCTCTGCTCGCCGCCAGCGGTCCGGCCGGCACGGTGGCGATCGCCCTCAACCACATGCACCGCTACGAGCCGCAGGCCCTGCGGATGCTCGCGACCGGCCATCTGGCCATCGACGTGGTGGACGACAAGGCCTGGCTGGCCAATCACCAGGGTCTCTTCGCCACCCTGGCGGTGACGGCGTCCGCCGGCGCTCCCACGCGGGACAGCCTGAGCAGCACCACCTGGGCGCCGCTCAACCGGCCGCTCCGCGCCTGGCCGCAGCCGCAGTGGTTTGCCTCTTCGGACGCGGTGGACGACTTCCCCGTCGGCACGCTCCCCGCGGACCTCGCCGCCTATGACACGGTGGTCTCCGGCGTGCTCGGCCGCACGGTGAGCAAGGTCGACTCGATCGGCCTCAACGGCCTGATGACCTTCGGCGTCTACCCCCGCTACTGGGGGGAGGCCGGCTACGACGGCGAGGTGGACTGCGGCGCCGGCGCCGATCCCACACCCGACGAGCACTGGGACGACACCTTCTGGTGCGGCGCCTGGACGGACTACCACAACACGGTGAGCACGGCCCAGGTCTGGGCGATGCGGACCGGCGCCGTCGAGTGGCTCGACGAGATCGCCTTCCCGGGCGCCCTGCGCACGCTGCACACCCAGATCATGCAGTGCAGCCCGACCACGGCCTGGTTCTACTGCGGCCAGTCCCCCACCGGCTACGGCGCCTACCGCACCGACTTCAACAGCTCGCACGCCTATTTCGAGAACCTTATCCTCTACTACTGGCTGACCGGCGACCAGACGGTGATCGACATTGTGCAGCGGGGGGCCGACAGCATGCGGCGCTGGGAGTGCCCGCAGCGCGGGCCCAACCCGGTGGTGACGCCGCACGGCCCGGACGGCCCGGCCTGCGCCGCCGACTACCCGATCAACGATCCGGACGCCACCCTCACCGGCCGCGTCGGCGAGCAGTGGCAGTACGTCTTCCGCTTCATGGGCCTGGCCAGCAACGACGCCAGCTTCCTCGACGACTTCCGGCTGAATTTCGCGCGCATGATCACCCAGCTGTACGTGGCGCCGGTGCAGAACGGCGTCACCTACGGCTTCTGGGGCGGCCCCGACCTGATGCCGTCGACCAGCACCGGCACGACCACCCTCACCGATTCGCAGTGGACGATCGGCATGTACGACATGCACTACTTGAGCCGGTACCAGCGGGACAGCGGCGACGCTCCGCTCGGCATTCCGGCCCTGAAGCCGAGCCAGGTGGTCTCGTCGATCGCCCATACCTACAAGGATTTCGACTCCGTGGTCTACGGCGACGGCACGGTCTCCGGCCTCTGGGCGCGGCTGCTCCAGTACACCTGGACGGGCCCCCGCCTGGGCGGCACGCTGATAGGCCCCGTGCTGGAGTCGGACCGCGAGCTCTACGACCCCGAGAAGACCGGCGCCGCCGAGATCCTGATCCGCGCCGGCCAGCAGGAGGGGAACGCCTCGCTGGTCGACTTCGGCCGCCAGCTCACGATCTACATGCTCGGCGACGCGGTCAAGGAGAACGTGCCGCTGGGCAAGCTGATGGGGCAGGACCTGACCCGCATCCATCCGGCCGTGGCCCTGCTCGCCAACGGCAGCGGCAGCGCTCCGCCGCCGGCGGCCCCCACCGGCCTGACGGCGCAAGCCGTATCGACCAGCGCCATCAATCTCTCCTGGCAGGAGAGCTCGACCGACGTGAGCTCGTTCCACGTCCAGCAGCTCGTCAACGGCGCGTATCAGGAGATCCAGGTCCTCGGACCGAGCGGGACGAGCGTCCAGATCGGCGGCCTCGCGGCGACGACCCCCTACAGCTTCCGGGTGACGGCGGCCAACGCCTCCGGCGTCTCGGCCAACAGCAACGTCGCCAGCGCCACCACGCAGACCCCGCCGCCGCCCCCGGGGCCGGCCGCGCCGGCGAATCTCACGGCCAAGGGGGGGACGGTGGCCGGCACGATCCAGCTCACCTGGACCGACAATTCCAACAACGAAACCTCGTTCCGCATCGAGGAGCTGATCGGCGGCGCCTACCAGGAGGTGTACGCGGTCGGCGCGAACGTCACCACGGCCCTGATCACCGGCCTCAACCCCGGCGCCAGCTACTCCTTCCGGGTGCGGGCCGCCAGCACGTCCGGTTACTCCGCCTACAGCAATGTGGCCACCGGCACCAGCACGCCGGGAACGCCGCCTCCCACCGCCCCGCAGATCACCTCGGCCACGGCGCTCGGCGGCGGCGCGGTGCAGGTCAACTGGCGCGACAACTCCTCGACCGAGGTGCAGTTCGTGATCGAGAGCTCGCTCAACGGCAGCACGTTCCAGACCGCGGTGACCGCGGCGGCGAATTCCACCACCGTCAAGATCACGGCCCTGACCCAGGGCGTCAAGTACTACTTCCGCGTCAAGGCGGTGGACGCCCTCGGACAGGCGTCCTACAGCACGGTAATGATGGTCACCGTGCGCTGAGGATCTCCCACCCTTGCTCCCTGGCCGGGCCTGAAAGGGTCCGGCTTTTTTTATTGCCTCTCAGCGCCGGCGAGGTGGTTGTGCAAGGTCTCGGGGCTGATGCCCAGCAGAGCCGCGGCCTTGCGCTCGTCGCCGCCGGACGCTTCGAGGGTCGCCGCGATCAGCCGGCGCCGGACCTCGACGATCGAGGCGCCGACCTGGAAGTCGAGGCCGCGGGCCATGGCCTCGCTCACCTCGCGCGGCAGGCAGCGGGCGGCGATCTCGTCGTCCGCCATGATGAAGGCGCGGTGGACGACGTTCTTGAGCTCGCGCACGTTGCCGGGCCAGGAGTGGGCGCGCAGCCGCAGGAGCGTGTCCTCGGTCCACTCCTTGGCGGTCCCCTGCCGTTCGTTGAGCTGGCTCAGGAAGTGGTCGGCGAGGAGGGGGATGTCGTCGCCGCGCTCGCGCAGGGGCGGCATGTGGATCGGAAAGACCTGCAGTCGGTAGAGCAGGTCCTCGCGCATCTTCCCCTCCTCGACGGCCTTGAGAGGGTCGCGGTTGGTGGCGGCGACCACCCGCACGTCGACGTCCACCGGCGCGTCGGCCCCGATGCGCAGGACGGAGCCGGTCTCCAGGACGCGCAGGAGCTTCACCTGGAGATCGATCGGCATCTCGGTGATCTCGTCCAGGAACAGGGTGCCCTTGTGGGCGCGCTCGAAGTACCCCTTGTGCCGGCGGTCGGCGCCGGTGAAGCTGCCGCTCTCGTGGCCGAACAGCTCGCTCTCGATCAGCGTCGGCGAGACGGCGCCGCAGTTGAGCGGCAGGAACGGCGCTTTCGACCGCCGCGACAGCAGATGGATCGTCTGCGCGGCGAGGTCCTTGCCGGTCCCGCTCTCGCCGACCAGGAGGACCGAGGCGTCGGTGGGCGCCACCCGGTTGATCATCCCGTAGAGCTCCTGCATCGGCGGCGACGCCCCGAGCAGCAGCCCCAGCCGGCCGATCTCCTGGGGGACGGACACCGGCTCGGCGTCGGGCGCCTCCGCCTGCTGGACGCTGACCAGGTCGGCCAGGAGGTTCTTGAGCCGGCCGATGTCGAGCGGCTTGGTCAGGTAGTCGCTGGCCCCCAGGCGCAGGGCCTGCACGGCGCTCTCCACGTCGGCGTGGCCGGTCATGAAGACGACCTTGGTGGCGGCGCCCAGCTCCAGGTTGGTGAGCAGCTCGACGCTCTTGCCGTCGGGCAGGTAGAGGTCGATGAGGGCGATGTCGGGGACCCGCTGGCCGATCAGGACGCGGGCGTCCCGGAGCGTGCCCGCCGTCTGGGTGGTGAAACCCTGCCCCTCCACGAGCTCGGCGAGCGCGGAGAGGAAGTTGGGATCGTCATCGACAGCGAGGATGTGCGGCATGGTCGGTGAGAACGAGCATAGCACCGGCGGGATTCCAGGGACGAGCACGGACGGGCACGGACCCTCAAGGACCCTCAAGGACAACGGGCTCAGCGTTTTGTCGTCCTTGCCTCGTCCGTGGCGGTCCGTGCTCGTCCTTTCCGGCACGCATCTCGCACCGCGTTCCCCCGTGCACCGCCTCTGCCTCCTCCCCCTCCTCGGCCTCGTCCTGGCCTGCTCCCAGGCCGAGCCGCAGGAGCGCTCGGAGGGCGCCTACCTCGACTACCTCCGCCACGCCCCCGAATTCCGCCCCGTCCGCAAAGTGGTGCCCAAACGCTGGGACACCTGGATCTACATGCCCTGGCGCTATCAGTGGACGATCGGCACCGGCGAGGCGGGGGGGCGGTTCTGCCGGGATTTCGGTATCAACGGCGGCATGACCGATCACGGCGAGGGGCCGCTCGCCTGGCTCGATCACTGGCATCTCCGCTTCTACAACGACCACACGGCGGGCAGGGGAGACCTCTATCTGGAGCCCGACGGCCTCGACGCCCGGCTGCGCGATCCCAACGCGATCCGCCCCCGGCCGCTCGACCGCGCCCTGATCGACCGCCTGGGCGAGACGGTGGCGGCGCGGGTGCGCAACCTCCGGCAGAGCCCCCTGAGGATCGCCTACGCCCTCGACGACGAGGCCTCCTGGGGATCGTTCTCCCGCCCCGCCGTCTGGCGGATCAATCAGGACGACGCGGCCTATCAGAGCTGGCTGCGCAGCTACTACGGCAATGACGTCCCCCCGGCCCGTTGGGTCACTCCGGCCGACCTCTTCCCCCAGCTCGCGCGGCCGTTGAAGGAGATCGACCTTTCGCCGCTGCTCGACCGGATGTCCTACAACGACTCGGTCTGGGCCGATCTCCTGGGCGAGCTGGTCGAGCGGTGCAACCGGGAGGACCCCGAGACCCCCTGCGGCGTCGTGGGCGCCCAGGGTCCCGGGATGTGGGGGGGATTCGACTATGCCAAGCTGGCGAGGAAGGTCCAGTTCATCGAGGCCTACGACCTCGGCTCCTCCCACGAGATCCTCCGCTCGTTCGATCCTGATAATGCCGTCCCGCGGGTGACCACCCATTTCCATGATGAGACGCGGGGCACGGGCCAGGACGTCTGGCTCGCCTGGCACTACCTCGCCCATGGCGACCGCGGGATGATCGGCTGGGTCGACGGCAGTTGGTTCGCGGGGGAGCGCCCCCGGCCCTGGCTCGACCGCTTCAAGCCGGCCCTGAAGGAGCTGGGGCAGGTGCAGGGTCCCAAGCTGGCCGGCGCCCGCTCGCTCCACGACGGCATCGCGATCTACTACTCCCACCCCTCGCTCCAGGTCTCCTGGATGCTCGACGCCGAGGCGCACGGGAAGACCTGGGCGAACCGCAACGACGACTTCCGGCTCGGCACCTCCCACAACGTGCGCCGGGCCTGGGAGACGATGCTGGCCGACGCCGGGCTGCGCTACGACTACCTCTCCTACGACCAGGTGGCCCTGCACGGTATACCAACCGGATACCGGGTGCTGATCCTCCCTGCCGTCTATGCCCTCTCGGACGCCGAGGCCCGGCGGATCGCCGACTTCGCGCGCGCCGGCGGGACGGTGATCGCCGACTTCGCCTGCGGCCTCTTCGACCAGCACGGCCGGGGGCGGACGCGCGGCGCGCTCGACGGCCTCTTCGGCGTGGAGCACGACGGGAGCGAGAGGCGAAGCGACTTCTTCGCCGGCCGCCTCTGGGTGGAGACCAACCAGGACGCCGGCTACGGGTTCCGCCGCTGGCGCGATCTTTTCGCGACGCTCCAGCCTCCACTTCAGCAGGGGTACGCCGTGGCCGAGCGCAGGCTGCCGGTGGGCACGGAGCGGCGGGTGGGCAAGGGGCGGGCCGTCTACCTGAACCTCTCACCGCAGCGCTACCTCATGGAACGTGAGGAGGGCCGGGGGGATGAGGAGCGCCGGCGACCGTTCCTCGCTCCTGTCCGCCGGGCCGGCGTGGCTCCCTGGATCATGGTGGCGAGCGAGCCGCCCATCCCCCTGGAAGCGACCTATTGGTCGAAAGGGGGGCGCACGTTCGTCTTCGTGCTGCAAAACGTACCCATCGCCGGCCGTACCACGGGGGGCGGCGGAGCCGCCGGGCTGGCGGAAGGGGAGGTCTCCGTCGAGGTCCGGCTGGCCACGCCCGTCCGCGACGTCCGCGATGAGCGGAGCGGCCGCAAGCTCCAGGACGGCAATCACTTCCGGTTCCGGATTCCGGCCACGGAGGCGGCGCTCCTCAGCTTCGCGGGCATGCCTCCCCATCCAGGGCCGCGGTGAATGGCACGCCTTCTGCACGACGCCTCGCGACGGTTGAGCTGTATCCGTAGCGGCGGGGGATCACCGATGACACGAGTCGTCTACATCATGGGGCACGGCTACTCCGGCTCGACGCTCCTGACTTTTCTTCTGAGCACGCATCCGCAGATCGCCACCATCGGCGAGCTCGGCATCGCGCCGCAGGCCAAGGAGGAATTCGGACGGCCGGAGCAGTACCTCTGCTCCTGCCATACGCCGGTCCGCGACTGCGGCTTCTGGCAGCGGGTCTCCCAGGAGATGGCCGGGCAGGGGCATGTCTTCGACGTCTGGGACGCCGACCTCGACTTCCGCGTCCCTGAGGGAGGGATCGCCGACGTGCTCCTGCGCGCCGTGCAGCGCGGACCGGTGCTGGAGACGGCCCGCGACTTGGGGTTGCAGATCGTCCCCCGCGCCCGCCGCGAGCGGGACCGCATCGTCTCCAGGATCGGCTCGCTGGCCGAGATCGTTCTCCGTATCAAGGGGTGCGATGTCTTCCTCGACGCCTCCAAGCGCCCCGAGCGGGCCACCCTCATGCAGCGCTCCGGGCATTTCGACCTCAGGGTGATCCACCTGGTGCGCGACGGCCGGGCCGTCTCCTGGTCGTCGATGAAGCACCTGCGGATCGGCCCCGAGGAGGCGGCGCGCTCCTGGCTGGCCGACAACCGGGGCTCCGAGCACGCCCGCCGCTACTTTCCGGCCGACCGCTGGATGACGCTGCGCTACGAGGACCTCTGCGCCGATCCCGACGGCACGCTGCGCCGCATCCACGCCTTCGCCGGCATCCCGTCCCGCAACGGCTTCCACAACTTCCGCGCCGTCGACCATCACATCATCGGCAACAACATGCGCCTCTCCTCCACGTCCGAGATCCGGCTGGACGAGAGCTGGAAACAGGCCCTTGCTCCGGAGCAGATGACCACCGTCGACCGGCTCGTCGCTCCCCTGAACCGGAGATATGGATATGGACCTCTCTGAGACCGAGACGTTGCGGCCCGTCCTGCGGAGCTCCACCCGGGAGCCCGAGGGTGGGCCGCGCCTTCAGGGCTCCGCGGCCGAGCCCGACGCGGCAAAGCTCCC
>DASXJP010000256.1:0-31145 GCA_036497345.1 Thermoanaerobaculia bacterium | reverse complement strand
CTACGGGAAGGAAAGTCAGCGCGCGAGAAGCCGCGGAGGTCAATCTCCGTCGCGACAGTTTTCACGGTGAATGGAACTATACAATCCTGCCAAGGACGCAATGCCAAAACGGAGTAGTTATTTCGTGACGGACTCTTAGCGATCACCCGACCTGGACGTGGAATCCACCACCTGACTGCATCAAGGTCAATCGGTCGTCAGCAGATTCCGTTGTTACGGTAAAGCCGCGGCCCTGTACATAGAAATAAATGGTCCACGGGCCAGCCGATTTCGGTGAAACGCTGAGGCGAGCTCCCGCAGGAAGCGTAGGCCAACTTACAGACTCTTCAATGGCGACGTTAGAAGTGCGGGATCTGCTGCTTCCTTCACCGCTAGTCACCTTAAACTTTGTATCCAGGTTCGTGGAATTCGAGATGTCCATGGCAACCTTCTCCAAGGGCTTAAAGATACCATGTCTGCCCGAGGAAGTCGACCGCGGGGTGCAGGTAGGAGCGCCGACCGACCGCCTCGTTCGGCGGGGTCCGGCTGCCAGTCCTGTATGATCCACGCATGGTCGAACGGCAGATCATCGCGATGGGCGGCGGCGGATTCACCATGGAGCCCGAGAATCCGGCGCTGGACGAATACGTGCTGGCGGCCGCCCGCGCGGAGACGCCTGCCGTGGGCTTCCTCGCCACCGCCAGCGGCGACTCCGACGCCTACATCGAGCATTTCTACGCGTCGTTCGCCAACCTCCCCTGCCGGCCGTCCCACCTGCCTCTCTTCAGCCGGACGCCGGACCTCCGGACCTACCTGCTGGCGCAGGACGTGATCTACGTCGGCGGCGGCAACACCAAAAGCATGCTGGGCGTCTGGCGCGAGTGGGGGCTGCCGGAGCGGCTGCGGGAGGCGTGGGAGGCGGGCGTCGTCCTCGCCGGCGTGAGCGCCGGAGCCGTCTGCTGGTTCGAGGCCGCGCTCTCGGACGCCTATGAGGGGAGCCTCCGCGTGATCCCATGCCTCGGATTTCTCGCCGGGAGCTGCGTCGTCCACTACGACAGCGGTCCGGAGCGCCGCCCCGAGTATCACCGGCGGGTGGGCGCCGGCGAGATCGCCCCCGGGCTCGCCCTCGACAACAGCGCGGCGGTCCATTTCATCGGCGATCAGATCCATCGCGTGGTCGCCTCGCGCTCGGGGGTCACGGCGTACCGGGTGGGGGTGGAGAATGGAGCGGTGCGGGAGGAGGCGTTGGCGGTTGAGCATATAGTGCAAGGGCTCGGGATGTGACCCGCGCACGGACTGACAGGGGGTGGAAAATGGTCAAGCTCGCGCTCTACGTTCGACTGGAGGCCAAGCCGGGGAAAGAGCAGGAGGTCGCCGACTTCCTCCGTTCGGGTCTGTCCCTGGTGGAGGAAGAGCCGGCGACGGTCGCCTGGTTCGGCATTCAGATGGGGCCTTCGACCTTCGGCATCTTCGATGTGTTCCCGGACGAGGCCGGCCGCCAGGCCCATCTCTCCGGCAAGGTCGCCGCCGCGCTGATGGCGAAGGCGGGCGACCTGCTCGCGCAGCCGCCGAGGATCGAGAAAGTGGACGTGCTGGCGGCCAAGCTGCCGGGGTAGGAAGGACATAAAGGACTGCAAGGACTCCAAGGACAAACGAGCTTTTTTTGTCCTCGCAGTCCTTGAGGTCCTTGCAGTCCTTTGGGTCCTTGATTCACCCGCCCTCAGGCCTCCGGCGGCCGGCGCGCCAGCACATAGTGGTAGAGCAGCAGCGCCAGGCCGATGAACAGCAGGATCAGCCCGATCCCCCAGACCCCGCCCGGCGCCAGCAGGCTGAACATCGCGCTCAGGCCGAGGCCGACCCCCGTCACGATCAGGCCGGCCAGCTTTCCCCCTTCACGGCGCTTCCGCTCCTCGTTGCGGTCCTGCTCTCGTATCAGCTCGATCACCTGCTGAGCCTGCTCGCCCGTGGATTCGGCGAGCTTCTTCAACACCTCGCTGCGGTAGAGCGCCTCGCGCTCCCGCCGTCTCTGCTCGGCCCAGGCGGCCACGGAGACGAAGGTAAAGACGGCGATCATGATGACGCTCGTGAGGATGGCGGCGAGGATGTCTCGTGGATACATGGCATTTCTCCTTTGCGGCCCGTTCATCCCATGGGACGCGTCCGCCGCGGCGGCGGTTGCGTTTTTCTCCGGGGCCGGTGAAGATGCGGGAAACGCAACCATTCGCCAGGAGGACGCGTCACACCTTTCCGTGGACCGTGTGGAAGCAGACCTCGACCTCGTCGACGTGCGGCGCGTGCTGGCCGGGGACCCCGAGGGGTTCGAGGGGATCGTGCGCCGGTGGCAGGGCCCGTTGATCAACCTGGCCTACCGCTTCGTGCGCGACCGCGGGCGCGCCGAGGACATGGCGCAGGAGGCCTTCCTCAAGATCTTCCAGCAGCTCGCCCGGTTCCGCGGCGACTCCGCGTTCTCCACCTGGATGTTCTCGGTGGCGCTCAACGTCTACCGCTCGTCGCTGCGGCGCCGGGCCCCGCCGTCCGTGCCGCTCGACGCCGTCGCCGGAATGGTGGGCCGGAGCGCGCCCCAACTGGCCCTGGAGGAGGCCCAGCGCGAGGAGCTGGTGCGGCGGGCCGTGGCCGCGCTGCCGCCCCGCTACCGCGACGCGCTGACCGTCTTCTATTTCAAGGACAAGGACTTGGCCGAAACCGCCCGTATACTGGAGGTCCCCAAGGGGACCGCGAAGGCCCTGCTGCACCGTGGGCGCAAGCTGCTCCAGCGCAAGCTCGGCGTCCTCGGCGCGGCCCCATCCTCGGCCCGGGAGGCTCACGCATGACCGCGGACGATCTCGATCGGATTCTGGCCTCGGAAGAGCCGCTGATTCCCTCCTCCGGATTCGCGGCGGCCACGATGGAACGGGTGCGCGAGAGCGCGTCGGCGCCGCCGCCCCTGCCGTTCCCATGGCATCGTTTCCTCCTCGGGCTCCTCGTCATGCTCGCGCTGAGCGGGCTCGGCGGCTGGGCCGCCGTCCGGCTCCACGCGATGGAGGCGCTGGGAAGCGCGTTCGGCTATGTGCTCGCCGATCCGCACCTGTGGCTGCCGCTCGCCGGAGCCGGCGTCGCGCTCGCCGGCACGTACCTGCTGGTCGGGCTGACGCTCGGCTTCACAGGGGCGAGCCGGTGAGCGAAGAAGACCGGGAGCTCCGATTTCGCATCACCGTCGTCTCTCCTCCTCCTGGAGTGACGTTTGGCCTGCAGCGCGGGAAGGGCGCTCTCGTTCCCCCAGCCCAGGCTACGAACGAGTACCTTTCCTTCGACTTCACCCTGCGTGTCGACATCGGCAAGGACGGCAGGCCGAATTTCCTCGGTCCCTTCGCACAGGGTCCCCCCGCCAGCCGGTTCGTCTACGTCAATTCGGGGACCTCCGCGGGCCAGGCCGATTCCTGCTGGACGCGGCGAGCGAAGGTGCCCCTGACCGGCATCGGGTGGCGGCTGATCGAGCGGGCCCTCGCCGGCACGGATACGCTCCTGGAGGTCCAGATCGGAGGCAAGGCGAAAGATGGCGGCCCCGCGTGCGCGACCGTGCCGCTGCTCGATGACGGGTGGAGGATCTCCGTTCCTTGATCGGCAGCGAGATCACGATGAGCGTGCTGGCTTCGGAGTGGGGTGAGTGACGAATCCACGATTCGGTCCCGGATTCGGCTTGACAGAGCCTTTATTTTAAAATATCCTCGAAATCCTATTCGAGGCGGTGCTGTCGTCCTCGGATCCGGCGCCGCCATGGCTTCACCGTACGTCTACGAAGAGGAACGAAGTATGCGCCGTAAGCTCCTGATGCTCGCTGCTCCCCTGGCCCTCCTGCTTGCTTCGCTGTCCGCTCCGGCATCGGCTCTGGCCAACTGCAGTTGCCAGTACTGCGCCACTCACGGTCCCGACATCGTCTGCAAGCTCCCCGACGGCTCCACCACGAACTGCGTGGGCTACACCTCGAACTTCTGCCTGTAGTCCCTGAGTCGCTCGCCGCCCTGAGCGGGCTCGCCCCGCTCAGGACTGGCTTCTCCTCCGAGCCCGGACGCATATCCGCTCCCCTCCGTATAATCTCCCGTATGTCCGGAAGCCTGGATCGCCGGCGGTTCATCTTTCTCTCCACCCTGGCGGCGGCCCATGCGGCCGTGCCGCGCGTCGTAACGGCGGCCGCGGCCGTTCCGTCCCACTGGGACGGGTACGACAAGGCGATCCTCATCGACGCCCTGGGTGGACCTGGAGGAAGCGGCGACGGCGCGCTGACGGCGGCCCAGATCGCCGACGTCCGCTCCTCGGGGCTCACCGCGGTGAACCTCACCGTCGGCGCCCTGGGCAGCGGCGCGGACGTCTTCGAGGCTACTTTCAAGACGATCGGAGCCTGGGAGCGGGAGATCGACGCCCACCCGGACGTCCTGATGAGGATCAAGTCGGCCGCCGACCTCGCGCGGGCCAAGGAGAGCCGACGGCTGGGTATCATCTACGGCTTCCAGGACGCCACGCCGCTCGGCGACGACCCCGGCCGGGTGGAGCTGTTCAGCCGCTTCGGGGTGAAGATCATCCAGCTCACCTACAACCGGCGGAACCTCCTCGGCGACGGCTGTCTGGAGCCCGCCAACGCGGGCTTGAGCCGCCTGGGGCAGCAGGTGGTGGAGCGGATGAACGGGCTCGGCGTGCTGGTGGACCTCAGCCACTGCGGCCATCGCACGACGCTGGACGGCATCGCGGCATCGAAGAAACCGGTGGCGGTCACCCACGCCGGCTGCGCCGCCATCGCCGACCTCCCCCGCAACAAGACGGACGAGGAGCTCCGCCGCCTCGCCGACAAGGGGGGCGTGATGGGGATCTACTTCATGCCCTTCCTGCGGACCAAGGGGCAGCCGACGGCGGCGGACCTGATCCGGCACATCGAGCACGCCGTGGACGTGGCAGGCGAGGACCACGTGGGTCTGGGCACGGACGGCGGGATCTCCGGCATCGAATTGACGCCCGAATTCATCCAGCGGCACCGCGAGAACGTTCAGGAGCGGCGCCGCCAGGGGATCTCCGCGCCGGGCGAGGAGGAGGACGTCTACACCTTTCTGCCCGACCTCAACACGCCGCGCCGCTTCGAGACCCTCGCCACGATGCTGCGGGAGCGGGGTCACTCCCCGACACGGATCGAGAAAATCCTCGGCGGCAACTTCGCGCGGCTGTTCCGGGAGGTCTGGCAGACCGCCTGACCGGGAACCGGACGCTCCTCCCTCCAGTCCAACCGGAGTAGGAGGGAGGGTCATGAAACAGAAAGCATTGGTACCGGTTCTGCTGGTCCTCGCCCTCGTCGCGGGAGGCCGCGCGCGGGCCCAGGAGCCCGTCAAGGCGGAGCTCGACGCGCCGTTCGCCCTGTCCGCCGGGGAGACGGCGCGGCTGGACTCCGAAAATTTCGAGGTGACGCTCCGCTCGATCACCGACGACTCGGGTTGCGACGATCCCAAGGACTGCTCGATCTTCCTGTTCAAGGGGACGCTCCTGACGCGTCACGGTGGGAAGAAGGAGTTGGGGGAGATCAACGCCTCCTTCATGCCCGACAAGCCCTTCGATATGACCTTCGATGGTTACCGGGTCGAGATCACCGCCGTCCGCCGCCCCGATCCCAAGGGGCCGCTCTACACGACGTTCCGGGTGGTGAAGGCGGCGCCGGAGGGGGAGAAGGAGAAAGAGGAGTAGGGACCAAAGGGACTCCAGGGACACGAGGGACCCAAGGGCGCTTCTTGTCCTTGGAGTCTCTGGAGTCCCTGCTGTCCCTAGAACATATACGCCAGCGCGAACGCCACCTGCGCCCCCATCATCATCAGATACATGTGCTTCCACGACGGGTGGTTCTCCGTCTCGGTGAGCGACTTGGGATCGCGCAGGATCAGCCAGACTGTGTAGGCGCCCCAGACCGTGAAGACCAGGCCGAAGGCGGTGAGGATCCACGGGTTGCCGGTGAGGATGGGGTGAGACGGGTTCCGCGGATCGCGCAGGTACGCCCCCAGCGGCACGAAGAGCCAGGGGATGATGAAGAAGGGGCTGATGATCCACGCCGCCTTCTGGGCGCCGTAGAGGATCGGCAGCGTCCGGCAGCCGCCGGCGCGGTCCCCCTCCATGTCCGCGAAGTCCTTGGTCGAGGCGGCGCCGATCAGGAAGAGGCCGATTACCCCGCCGATGTACCAGGGCTCGCTGAAGCTCACATGGGCCACCATGGCCCAGCCCGCCACCTTGAGCAGCACGCCGCGCGGGATGGCGATCGTGAGGTTGGCGAGCATGCCGCGCACCTTCGTGCGCCCCAGCTCGGGCGCCGAGTAGATGAAGGTGAAGAGCAGGCCCGCCAGGTAGATGAAGAACGTCACGTGCTCGCCCAACGGCGCCGTGAGCTTCTCCCGCAGGGTGTTGTGGGGAAACGGCACCACCAGCCAGGTGGGGATCAGCGCCAGGGCGTAGAAGATCCAGGAGAAGATCCAGGCCTCGCGCAGCGAGAGGGCGCCGGTGACCAGCGGCCGGGTGGGCTTGTTGAGGCGGTCGATCTCCAGGTCGTAGATCTGATTGATCGCGTTCGAGGCGGCGTTCATGAAGCTCGCGCAGAGGGAGCCGAGGATCACCGTGAGCACCACGGGCAGGGTGACGCTGCGCGAGGGGTCCGGGTTGTGGACCGAGCCGAAGGCGCAGATCGAGCCCGAGACGATGCCCAGGAGCGGCGGCAGCAGGGTGAACGGACGCGCGAGTTGCGAGTAGAGCGAAAGCTTGGATACTTTGGACAAGAGGAAAGACCTCAGACGACCCAACGGTAGAAGGCCGCGGCGACCAGGGCCCCCACCAGGGTGTTCAGGAAGTTCAGCGCTTCGTTGTCGAGGAGCCGGCGCTTTTCGAGCGTGGCGCCCACGACGCTCTCGAACGTGGTGCCCACGAAGGCGGCGAAGACCACCACCGCCCCCCCCTTCCACGGGAACAGCCCCAGCGCCGCGCCGAGGGCCGCGATCACCAGCGAGGCGAGGATGCCGGCGAGCGTGCCTTCGAGGGAGACGGCCCCTTCCGTGCCGCGCGGCACCGGGCGGAAAGTGGTGGCGAGATAGGTGCGGCGGCCCAGGAGCTGGCCGATCTCGCTCGACGAGGTGTCGGCGGCGGCGGTGGCGAAGGCGCCCGCGAAGGCCAAGGCGAAGAGCACGGGGTAGGGGTAGGGCGTCATTGCCGCGAACAGGGCGCAGGCGGTGGCCACGCCGGCGTTGGCGAGGGCATGGCGGGCGCCGCGGCGGCCTTTGTCCTCCTGGGCGAGCTTCTCGGCGGCCTTCTTGCGGTAGCCGAGCTTGGTGGCGGCGCTGCCGATCACGAAGAAGGCCATCAGCAGCAGGTACCCCCGCCAGTCCAGGAAGGCGTAGATCAGGAAGCCCACCAGGAACCCGGCGACCACGCCCGAGCGGCTCACCGTGCGGGCGGCGTAGGCCGCGCCGGCCAGCGCCGCGTTCACCACGGCGGCCAGCAGCAGCCGGCGGGGCAGGGTGGGATCGGCCAGGAAGGGACCCCAGCGCCCCTGGGTGAGCCCGAGCCCGAGCAGGAAGAGGCCGGAGACCAGCGGCACGCCGAGGTTGTCGTCGAGCCCCTGGGGGAGCGATTCGAGCGCGGCGGCGAGGAGGGCGGTGAGGAAGCAGGCCGCGAAGGCGAACGCCCAGCCATAGGCCCGTCCCTGGTTCGGCGCCGTCCAGACCAGCAGCGCGGCCGCTCCCACGGTGCCGAAGAAGACGTAGGCGAGCGAGCCGATCCAGCTCTTGCGGGGGTTCCAGGGGAGCCGCCGCTGTCCGAATTGGATGCCGGCGATCGAGGCCATGCCGTCGCCGAAGGCGAGGATCCCCCAGGCCGCCGCCGCGACCTCCAGCCGCTGGTAGAAGACCAGGATCAGCAGCAGCACGGCGAGCGGATAGAGGATGATGCCGAGCGAGGAGCCGGACTCCACCTCGTGCTGCCGCCAGAGCCGCCGCCCGCCGATATGCGGGAGGACGAAGAGATTGAGACCGAGCGCGCCGAGGGCGAGGATGGCCGAATACAGGGGCCCGAGGTAGCGCAGGGAGAAGGCGATCAGCCCCACCCCCATGTGGACGGCCTTGCGCGCCAGCTCGCCGCGGTTGAGGGCCATTATTTCTTCTTCTCCATCTGGCCGCTCTCGCGCAGCCAGGCCACGGTCGCGGCGAGCCCCTCGGCGAGCGGACGGCTGTGATAGCCGAGCTCCCTCTCCGCCGCGGCCGAGCTGTAGGCCCAGTCGTGCTTGTAGATCTCGACGAGGTCGGGGGTGAGCTGCGGCGTGGTGCCGCGCATCCCGGCCCAGGCCTTCTGCACGGCGCCGGCCGCCTTGGCGATGCCGTCCGGGAAGCGCAGGTTGGGGATCTTCGCTCCCGTCAGCCGGCCCACCAGAGGGTAGAATTCGCCCAGCGTCACGTTCTCCCCGCCCAGGACGTAGCGGCCGCCCGGGGACGGCTTCTCCAGGGCGAGGGCGACGCCGCGGGCCACGTCGTCCACGTAGACGTAGTTCCAGCGCCGTTCCGGCTTGCCGATCAAGCCCGGCAGGCGGCCGTGGACGAGGTCCAGGATGTGCCGCACCACGATGTTCCCCTCGGTCATCTCCCCGGGGCCGTAGATCACGCCGGGGTAGACCACGCCGAGGGGCGCGCCGTCCGCGATGGCCTGGCGGGCCCGGCGGTCCGAGAGGGTCTTGGTGCGCTCGTAGTCGTTGATCCAGGCGCGGTCGCGCGGCTCGGCCGACTCGTCGAGCACGCCGCCGTCCGTGGGCCCGAGGGCGATGAAGCTGGAGACGTAGAGCATCCGCTCGACGCTCCCCGACGCCTCGGCCGCGGCGAGGACGTTCTCCAGGCCGCCGACGTTGATGCGGTCGAGCTCCTCGCGCGGCGCGAGGATCTTGACCAGGGCCGCCGCGTGCACCACGGCGTCGCACCCCTGGAGGGCGCGGTCGAGGCTCGCGCGGTCGGTGACGTCCCCCTCGGCGAATTCGACGCCTTCCGGGAAGCGCTCGCGGGAGGAGCCGCGGCGCACCAGGAGACGCAGCGAGTGCCGGGGGGTGAGCTCGGAGACGATCCGCCGGCCGAGGAAGCCGGTACCGCCGGTGACGAGGATTTTCATTGCGCGTCCCTCCAGATGTCTTGGAGCGCGTCGTCCAGGCTCCGGCGGGGCTGCCAGCCGAGAGCATGCAGGCGGCCGGCGTCGCCGGAAAGGTAGGGGATGTCGAACGGACGGGGCTCGAAGGCCTTCTCCTGCACCTCAGGATGCACGCCCGCAATGACGAGCAGTCGCTCGAGGGCTTCGCGCATCGATACGGCCTTTCCGCTCGCCAGATTGTAGACTCCTCCCCGCTCCCCTTTCTCGGCCAGCAGACGGTAGGCCTCGGCGCCGTCATCGACATGGGTGAAATCCCGTGCCGTGGAAAGATCGCCCACCTTCAGCACTGGCTTCTGCTCGTCGCGGCGGATGGCGGCGAGTTGCGACGCCCAGGAGGGCAGCGCAAACTTGGTGGCCTGCCCCGGGCCGATCAGGTTGAATGAGCGGACGATCACCGCGTCCTGGGCCAGGGCCAGCCGCTCGGCCGCGGCCTTGGTCAGCGCGTAGGGGGTCTGGGGGGCCACGGGGCGGAGCTCGGCGATGGGCTGCTCGCTCTCCGGGACCGCGCCGTAGACGTCGGCACTCGACGCGATCACCACGGGCCGTCCAGCGGCCGCTTGGAGCATGTTGTCGGTTCCCGCGATGTTGACTCGGAAGTAGTCGGGCATCCGTTCCCAGTCCCATGATTCGGCAATGCTGGAGAGGCCGGCGAGGTGGACGATGGCGTCGGGGTCGGCCTCCCGCACCACCCGCTCCAGAGCGGCGCGGTCGCCGAGGTCGGCCTCGCAGAGCTCCACGCCCGGGAGATCCGGGCGCGCGTCGATGTACATGCCGCTCACCCGGTCCCCCCGTTCCAGGAGGTGCCGGGCGAGCCGCGAGCCCACGAAGCCGGCGACGCCGGTGATCAGGATATGCATCAGGCGGTGCGCTTGCGGCGGGCCAGCGTCTGGCGCCAGTAGTCGAGCAGGTCGCGGACGGTCTGCTCGAAGGGGATGCGCGGCTCCCAGCCGGTGTCGGCCCGGAACTTCGAGCTGTCGCCGATCAGGATCTCGACGTCCGAGGGGCGGAGACGTTCCGGGTCGACCTCGATCTTGACCTCGACGGTCGAGTAGGAGAGCACGAGGTTGAGCATGTCGCGGATGGTGATCCCCTTGCCCGTGGCGATGTTGTAGACGTCGCCCGGCTTGGCCTTGGTGACCGCCAGCCAGTAGCCGCGCACCATGTCGCGCACGTCGGTGAAGTCGCGGATGGCGTCGATGTTGCCCACCCGGATGACCGGCTCCTGGAGGCCCAGCTCGATGGCCGCCACCTGGCTGCAGAAGTTGGAGGTGACGAAGACCTGCCCTCGCCGGGGGCCGGTGTGGTTGAAGCCGCGGGTGCGCACCGCCTTGATGCCGTAGCTCTGGAAGTACTGGTAGCCGAGGTAGTCCTGGGCGACCTTGGAGACGGCGTAGGGGGAGAGCGGCCGCAGGGGGTTGGTCTCCTTGATCGGCGTCTCGTCCGGCAGCACCAGGCCGTACTGCTCGCTGGAGCAGGCGATCTGGATGACGGGGTCGAGCTTGAGGGCGCGCACCGCCTCGAACAGGTTGGTCTGCCCGGTGACGTTGGTGACGATGGTGTCGTTGGGCGCGTTCCAGCTCGACGGCACGAAGCTCTGGGCGGCGAGGTGGAAGATGAAGTCGGGCCGCGTGATCTCCAGCGCCCGGTGCATCGACGTGTAGTCGCGCAGGTCGGCCTCGACGAGCTTGATGTGGCGGTCGAGGTGCTCCACGTTGTCCATGCGGCTGCGCCAGCGGAAGGTGCCGAAGACCTCCACGTCCGGATGCTCCGCCAACAGATATTCCGCCAGGTGGGACCCGGCGAATCCGGTGATGCCGGTGATCAAAGCCCTCATCGATTTTTCTCCTTCCTCAGCCAGGCCAGCGTCTCCACCAGGCCACTTTCCCAGGGCTCCACGCGCCGGCCGGCGATCGTTTCAAAACGCCCGACGTCCAGGACCGAGTAGGCCGGACGGCGGGCGGGACGGGGAAATTCCGCGGAGGTGACCGGGATCACCTCGGCCGCGCCGGACCAGAGGCGGGCGATCTCGACCGCGAAAGCGTACCAGGATACGGGCTCCCGGTCCTGATAGCACACGATCCCGGAGGCCTCCCGCGCCGCCAGGTCGAGCAGCGCGCGGGCGAGCGACGGGGTCGAGGTGGGGCACCCCTCCTGGTCGGTCACCACGCGGAGCGGCAGGCGTCCGGCCTCGATCAGCCCCACCATGGTGGCGACGAAATTGTGGCCGCCGGGGCCGAACAGCCAGCTCGTCCGCACCACCAGGGAGCGCTCGTAGGCCAGAGCCCGGCGCTCCCCCGCGAGCTTGCTCTCGCCGTAGACCGAGAGCGGCGCCGTGGGCGCGTCCTCGCGGTAGGGTGTCCGAGCCGCGCCGTCGAACACGTAGTCGGTCGAGACGTGGACCAGCCGCGCCCGCGCCCGTTCCGCCAGGGCGGCGGCGTTGGCCACCCCTTCGCCGTTCACCGCGAACGCCCGCTCCCGGTCGGTCTCGGCGGCGTCGACCTTCGTATACGCCGCGCAGTTGACCACCACCTCGGGCCGGAAGCGCTCCGCCCATTCCAGAAGGGAGTCGCGGCGGCGGAGGTCGGCCTGGGCGTGGGAGAGGCCGAGGGCGGTCCAGCCGCGCGACCGCGCTTCGGCCACCACGGCCCTCCCCAGCATGCCGGTGCCACCCAGGACCAGGCACCGCATCTCAGGTGATCCCCACCTCCGAGTTGTCGCCGAGCATGAAGCGGTAGGCCTTCGGCTTGAAGTCGGTCTTCACGATGCGCACGTTGCGGCCGATCAGCGAGCCTTCGATGCGCAACGGGATGTCGCGGATCTCGGAGTCGGCGAGGACGATCGAGTTCTCCAGCTCGCAGCAGACCAGGGTGCAGCGCTCGCCGATCGAGGTGTAGGGGCCCACGAAGGCGTTCTCCAGCCGCGTGCCGTCGCCGATCACCACCGGCCCGCGCACCAGCGAGTCGATCAGCTCGACCCCTTCGCCGAGCTGCACCCTGCCCTCGATGCGGCTGCCGCGGCCGACCTCCTGGATGTTGGCGCCGCGCCGGGCCTCCAGGCTTTCGAGCACGATGCGGTTGGCCTCCAGCATGTCCTCCAGCTTGCCGGTGTCCTTCCACCAGCCGCGGACGATGTGGGGATGGACATCCAAGCCGCGATCGATCAGGTCCTGGATGGCGTCGGTGATCTCGAGCTCGCCGCGGGCGGAGGGCTTGATCCGCTTCACCGACTCGAAGATATGGGCGTCGAACATGTAGACGCCCACCAGGGCCAGATTGCTCTTCGGCTCCCTGGGCTTCTCGACCAGGCGGCGGACCTTCCCCTCCCCGTCGAGCTCGGCGACGCCGAACTGCTCCGGGTTGGGGACCTCGGCGAGCAGGATCTCGGAATTGCACCCGAGCTTCTGGAGCTCTCGGAATTCCGCGACCAGCTCGGCGATGCCGCCGGCGATCAGGTTGTCCCCCAGATACATGACAAAAGGGGAATCCTGGATGAGCTCCTCGGCGATCATCACGGCGTGGGCGAGGCCGAGGGGCGCCTCCTGGGGGATGTAGGTCACCCGCGCGCCGAAGCGGGAGCCGTCGCCCACCGCGGCGCGGATCTCGGCCCCGGTCTCGCCCACGATGATGCCGATCTCGGTGATCCCCGCCGCCACGATCGATTCGATGGCGTAGAAGAGCACCGGCTTATTGGCGACCGGTACGAGTTGCTTGGCGGAGGTGTAGGTGAGGGGGCGCAGGCGCGTCCCCTTGCCCCCCGAAAGGATCAGGCCCTTCATCGTATCTCCGTAACCCCCCGGCCTACGGCTGGATCGTCGAGCTGCGGCTGTTCAGGTCGAGGAAAGTACCGACGTTCTTGAGCGAGAGCAGGAAGCGGATCTCGCGGTCGCGCGCCACCTGTCCGGCCGCTCCGGTGGCGGGCTGGAAGTCGCGGAATTCCAGCCGCAGGGCGTAGCACTGGGAGGTGTAGGTCAGCGCGATCTGATCCTGCTGCAGGAGCTTCTGCTCGAAGTCGTAGTTGATCTGCCCCTCGAATTTGAGGTTCCAGATCGGGATGTTGATCACCCCGCTCAGCCGCGCCTGGTTGCTCACCGACTTCTTCGTCTCCGGGATCGCGTTGGTGAACCAGGTGGCGGCCACGGAGCTCCCGGGGCCGAAGCCGTAGCTGCCGGTCAGGCCCGTCGAGGTGATCCCCCGGAAGAGGGTGCCGTAGGTGGCCGTGGCCGTCAGGCTGATCTTCTGCGTCGGGTTGAAGCGCAGCAGGGTTTCCAGGGGGCCGGCGTTGGAGGTCACCGTGGGATCGAGGATCGAGGTCTGCTGGGGCGCCTTGTTGTCGAAGCTGTAGTTGCGGGCGATCTCGAAGTACAGCACCTCGCGGGCCACGCCGTTCTCGGTGTCGGGCTTGCCCAGCAGGCGGTTGTCGAGCGCCACGCGGCCGAAATTGAGGCCCGTCTGGTTGTCGATCTGGTCGAACAGCGGCGTCTCGATCTGCGCCTTGTCCGCGATCTCCCCCTGGTAGGTGTAGGTGAAACGGGGCTCGATGATGTGCTTGAACTTCCCCATGTCGCCGATCTTCCAGTTGAAGATCTTGGAGAACGAGGGGCCGACGATCTCGGCGCCGCCGAAGGGGAAGGTGCGGGTCAGGGTGTTGCCCGTGAACCCGGTCTGGGCCCCGTTCAGGGTGTCGCCGTACCAGGTCAGGCGCTCGCCGCCGTTCAGCGACAGGTTGAGCCAGGGGAAGGTCTTCACCGGCAGGGTGAGGGTGGGGAAGAGGTCGAAACGGCCGTACTTCCCCTGGTAGCTGCCGGGCCGCGAGATGTCGAGGTACGAGGCCGTGCCGGCGAGATCCAGGTAGAACGGCGTCTTGCCGATCTGGGTCGAGCGCAGGTGATACTGGAGCTCGGGGAGCCGGCGCTGGAGGAGCGTGTCGTTCTGCTGGTTGACGAACGTCTCGCGATCCTCCAGCAGCAGGTTGAGCAGGTTCGGCCCCCAGTTGCCGGTGACGAAGCCGCGGCTGTCGATGAAGCGCAGGGTGTTGGTGTCGAAGTCGCGCTCGAAGTCGCGGAAGAAGTTGAAGTCCGAGTACTTCTGGTACTGGACGACCGCGCGCATCCCGTCGGGGAGGTCGTTGGTGGTGTGGTCGAGCAGCACCTTCCAGCGCCACGACCGCGTCGTGGGGTCGTACACCGTCTGGCCGATCAGGCTCCCCTTGGTGCCGGCGGTGGGCGCGTAGCGGAATTCGTCGCCGACGCCGAGGTACCCCTTGGAGTAGGTGTCGAGGTGGACCGTGGTGTCGTAGCTGCGGCCGAGGGTCTGGAAGTAGGCGAGGCCGAGCTGGGCCCCCTTGCGCTCGGAGTAGCCGATGTTGGGGACGAGGAACCCGGAGCTGCGCTCCCGCTTGACCGGCCAGAGCAGCCAGGGGGTATAGAGGACGGGCGCCTTCTTGACCCGCATCGACGTGCCGTGCAGGTGGGCGTACCCTTCGACCTGGATCTCCGCCTCGCGCACCCGGAAGCTCCAGTCGGGCACCGGCTGCGAGCAGGAGGTGAAGATGCCGTCGCGGATGACGTAGGTGTCCGGCCCGGTCTTCTCCACCTCGTCGCCGGTGAAGTAGTAGTCGGGGGACATCTGCCCCACGGCGTGGCGGATCTTGCCGGTCTTGGTGTCGAAGTTGAACGTCAGCGAGTCGCCGCTCAGCCGCCGGGGCCCCTGGTCGAGGATCACGTGGCCCACGGCGATGACGTCCTTGGTCTTGAGATCGATCTCCGCCTCGTCGGCGACGAGGTCGAGGTCCTGGTACTTAATCCGGACGTCGCCGGTGAGGACGGCGTAGTCCTCGCGCTTGTATTCGAGGTTGGCGGCGCTGCCCGCGGCGCTGCCGCCGCCGTGCGGGCCGGTGAACCTGAGCTGGAAGTCGAGCCGGTCCGGCCCGGCCCCCGGAGGGCCCGGCAGAGGCGGCAGGGTCGCCGGACCTGGTGGCGACGCGGGCGCCGGCGAGGGGGGCGGCGTGCTGCCCGGCGTGGGCGCCACGGAATTGATCGGCCCCCGGGGCTCCAGCGGCGGCTGATTTTGGGACGGCTGATTCTGCGGCGGTTGGCCCCCCTGGGGCGGCTGGCCTTGAGGGGGCTGAGGCTGCTGGCTCTGAGTCTGCTGCGCCGCGGCGGGCAGCCCCAGGGAGAACGCCAGCAGCAGGGCCGGTGGAGTGAGACGGTTTCCGCGCATGAGAGCGGCGCTTAGTCTACCCGCTCGACGATCATCGCGGTAGCCTCGCCGCCGCCGATGCAGATGGCGGCGCAGCCGCGCCGCGCGCCGCGCTCGCGCAGGGCGTGCAGCAGCGTGACCAGGATGCGGGCGCCCGAGGCGCCGATCGGATGCCCCAGCGCCACCGCGCCGCCGCGCACGTTGACGCGGTCGGCCGGCAGCTCGAGGTCGCGCAGGAAGGCCATCGCCACCACGGCGAACGCCTCGTTGACCTCCCAGAGGTCGATGTCGGCCGCCTTGAGCCCGGCCCGCTCCAGCACCCGGCGGACGGCGCCGCCCGGCGCGGTGGTGAAGAGCTCCGGCTTCTGGGCGAGCGAGGCGTGGGCCACCACGCGGGCGAGCGGCTTCAGGCCCCGGCGGGCGGCCTCGGACCGGCAAGTGAGCACCAGGGCGGCGGCGCCGTCGTTGATCTTGCTGGCGTTGCCGGCGGTGACCGTGCCGTTCTCCTTCTGGAAGGCGGGGCGCAGGGTGGAGATCTTGGCGAGGTCGGCCTTGAACGGCTCCTCGTCGCGGTCGACCACCGTCTCCCCCTTCCTGCCCGGCACGGGCACGGGGACGATCTCCTCGGCGAACAGCCCCTTCTCGGTCGCCTCGCGGGAGCGCCGGTAGCTCTCCAGGGCGTAGGCGTCCTGGGCCGCGCGGTCGAATTGGTAGTCGGCGGCGCAGAGCTCGGCGCAACTGCCCATGTGGACGTCGCCGTAGGGGTCCCAGAGGCCGTCGTGGATCATCGAGTCGATCAGCTTGCCATGCCCCAGGCGCAGGCCGTCGCGGGCGCCGGCGGCCAGATAGGGGGCCTGGCTCATGCTCTCCATGCCGCCGGCCACCACGGTTTGGAAGTCGCCGCAGCGCAGGTCGTTGGCGGCGATCATCGCCGCCCGCATGCCGGAGCCGCAGACCTTGTTGAGGGTGATCGCGCCGGTCCCCACCGGGCAGCCGGCGCCGAGGGCCGCCTGGCGGGCCGGGGCCTGCCCCTGGCCGGCGGTGAGCACGCAGCCCATGTTGACCTGCTGGATCTCCTCAGGGCTGAGACCCGCCCGCTCGATGGCGGCGGCGATCGCGCGCGCTCCCAGGGCGTGCGCGGGAAGGCTCGCGAGCGCGCCCTGGAAAACCCCGATGGGCGTGCGCACCGCGCTCAGAATCACGACGTCGTCCATGACATCTCCTGTGCAGCGCTTGGGGGAGAGCCGGCGGCTGGCGGGCCTGCCGGCGGACCGGGTGCCCGATCCTAGCACATCGTCTTTCGTCGAATCGTCCCGGCCCCCTGACAACGGTACAATGCGCGGGCCATGCGCTTCCTGGGCATCGACTTCGGCGAGAGGAGGATCGGCCTCGCGATCTCGGATCCGGACGGCCGGCTCGCCCTGCCGCTCACCACCCTGGAGCGCCGCAACGACCGCTCGGCCCTGCGGCAGATCGCCGAGATCGCCCGGCGCGAGGGGGTCGAGCGCCTGGTGCTCGGCGAGCCGGTCGACCTGTACGGTCAGAAGGGTCCCACGGCCGAGCGGGCCCGGCGCTTCGGCGCCAGGCTGGCCGAGCTGACGGGGCTCCCGGTCGAGTGGGTGGACGAGGCGCTGACCAGCGTCGAGGCCGCCGGACGGCTGCGCCAGGCCGGGGTCGACACCCGGCGCGAGCCGGGGCGGATCGACGCGGTCGCCGCCCAGATCCTGTTGCAGGACGCCCTGGACCGGGAAGCCCGGAGCTGACGAAGGAGGCGCCTTGGTGGCGAAAACGGCGAATACGGCGAAAGCGGCGAAAGCGAAGAGGACGGGGCGAGGCAGGTCCGCGAGCCGGCGCGGCGTCGGCTGTGGCCTGGGGATCCTGCTGCTCCTGCTCCTGGTGCCCGCCGCCCTCGCCGCCTGGTCCTGGTGGACGCTGCGGAGCCCCTACAAAGGGTATCAGGGACCCGAGCAGCGGGTCCTCATCGCGCCCGGCACGGGGACCGGCCGCATCCTCCAGATCCTCCAGCGCGCCGGCGTGATCGCCGACGCCCGGCTCGCCCGCGTCTACATGATCTACAAGGGTGAGCCCAAGCTCCAGGCCGGCGAGTACGCGTTCCGGGGGGAGCTCACCACCGCCCAGGTGCTGGGCAAGCTGGCGCGGGGGCAGACCGTGGGCCGCACGCTGACCATCATCGAGGGGCTCACCCTGGAGGAGATCGCCGACCAGCTCGCCCACCAGGGGTTCGGCCGGCGCGAGGTCTTCCTCGACCTCATGCGCTCGCCGCGCCTGATCGCCGACCTCGACCCCGACGCCCCGGACCTCGAGGGGTACCTCTTCCCCGAGACCTACAGCTTCGCCGTGGGCGCCAGCGAGAAGGAGATCGTGGAGACCCTGGTCAAGACCTTCCGCAAGCGCTTCGAGCGCGACGTCCGCCCCCGGATGGCCACGGGGTCCCCCGGGCGGACCGTCCGGCAGGTGGTGACGCTGGCGAGCATCGTGGAGAAGGAGGCCAAGATGCCGGATGAAAGGCCGCTGATCGCCGCCGTCTACCGCAACCGGCTGGACCACCGGATCGGCCTGGCGGCGGACCCCACCGTCATCTACGCCCTCAAGCGGGTGGGGCGCTGGAACGGCAACATCCGCCGCGAGGACCTGCAGATGGACTCCCCCTACAACACCTACCGCTACGCGGGGCTGCCGCCGGGGCCGATCTGCTCGCCGGGGCTCGCCAGCCTCGCCGCCGCCGCGGCGCCGGCGGACGTCCCCTACCTCTATTTCGTCAGCCGCAACGACGGCACCCACGTCTTCGCCCAGACGCTCGCCGAGCACAACCGCAACGTCGAGATCTGGCAGCGCAAGTACTGGCGCGACCGCTGGGCCGCCGAGCGGCGGGCCGGCCAGGGTCCCGGCCGGTAGCCTTCCGCCAGGCGCGGTTCTTGATTGACAGTTCCCTGGCACTGGTGTATCAAGCGACAGGAATAGTCCACAACAGCACTGCGCGCCGCACTTTCCGAGTGGACAGCCGCTTTTGAGCGCGGTGGGCGGTCCGAGAGGAGGCATCGGATGAACATCCCGGAGGAGTTTGGGAAGTATCTGCTTCTCAAGAAATTGACCGAGGACCCGCTGGGCGAGACCTTCCGCGCCGGCCGGGTCGGCCAGGGGGGGATGGAGCAGGTCGTCCTGCTGCGCGTCTTCAACGGCAAGGGTCTCGATGGTGAGAAGCTGTGGGCCAGGGTCTCGGGGCGGGGCGCGATCCAGGAGATCCTGAAGAGCCCGAACATCGGCAACGGCGTCGATCTCGGCCGCGTGCGGAGCTTTCCCTACACGGCCTACGACTACATCTCGGGCAAGAACCTGGCGACGGTCTTCGCGCAGTCGGCCCGGCAGCATTCCCCCATCCCCACGGACCATGCCCTGCTGATCGCCGAGCGCCTGGCGCTCGCCCTCGCCGCCGCCTACGAGAGCCGCGTACAGGACGAGCGGATGCTCCACGGCTTCGTGGTGCCGCACCTGGTGATGATCTCCAACGAGGGGGAGACCCGCCTGCTCGGCTTCGAGGTGGCTCCGGGGCTGCGCGACCTGGCGGCCGGCGGCTGGCAGGACGACGGGCTGCGCCCCTATCTGGCCCCCGAGACCCTGAACGGCGGGCCGGCGGCCAGGTCCGACGACGTCTACTCCCTGGGCGCCATCCTCTTCGAGCTGTTGACCGGCGAGCGCCCGCCCCTGGCGCCTCCCGAGGCCTACGGGCCGCTGATCGACGCCGCCCAGCTCGCCAACGACGGCACCCCGCTGCCGGCGCCGGTCGCGGCGCTGCTCAAGAAGAGCCTGGCCCCCCGCGAGCAGCGGATCGCCGACGGGGTCACCTGGCACAAGACGCTGTCGAAGCTGATGATCGACGGGAGCTTCAGCCCGACCACCTTCAACCTCGCCTTCTTCATGCACAGCCTCTTCCGCGACGAGATCGAGCGGGAGAGCCAGGAGATCCAGGCGGAGAAGACGCTGGAGCTGTCGGCCCGCCCGGCAGTGGCCGCGGCGACGGTGGCCGTGCCGGCTCCGGCGCAGGACCTGCGGGAGACCACCGGGGTGCGCGAGGCCACCTGGCCGGGCACCCGCGCCCAGGTGGCCAAGGAGGCTGAGCCCTCGAGGAAGGGGATGTGGATCGGCCTCGCCGCGGCGGCCGTGGTGGCCGTGGGCGTCGGCGGCTGGCTCTTCTTCGGCCGCTCCGGCCAAGCCCCCGCGCCGTCGTCCCCGCCGCCCGCCGTCTCGCCGACCACGCAGCCCGCCGCCATGCCGGGGACCGCCCCGCCGGCCGCGGGCTCGACGGCGGTGAATCCCGCCGGCCAGACCCCCGAGGAGCTCCAGGCGCAGATCCAGAAGATGTTCGACGCGCGCAGCAAGGAGATGGAGGACAAGCTCAAGGGGCAGTACGACGACCGCATCAAGCAGCTCCAGCAGCAGCTCGAGGAGAGCAAGAAGGCGCAGGCCCAGGGGAAGGCGCCCGAGCGGATCGCCCAGGCGGAGCCGCCGGCGCCCGCGCCGGCGGAGAAGAAGCCCGAGCCTGTCCTGCCGAAGCCGGAGCCGGCCGCGGACAAGCCCGGCGCCCCGTCCCCGCAGACCGCCGCGCCGAAGACGGAGCCGGCCGCCGACAAGCCGGCCCCGGCCCCCGCGTCGCCTCAGGCTACGGCCCCCAAGCCGCAGCCGTCGGTGCAGATGGGGGACCTGGTGCAGCCGGGGGCCGGCGTGGCCGCGCCCAAGCTGCTCTCCAACCTCGATCCCCGCTACCCCCCCGCGGCGAAGCACCTCAACCGGGCGGCCCAGGTGGACATCAAGGTGCTGGTGGACGAGCACGGCAAGGTGCTCGACGCCGACCGCATCGGCGCCAAGGCCGGCTTCGGATTCGACGAGGCGGCCATCGACGCGGCCCGGCGGGCGGTGTTCCAGCCGGCCATCAAGGACGGGGTCAAGGTGAAGATGTGGACGACGTTGCGGGTCAACTTCAAGCCGATGTAAAGGGAAAAATGTAGGGGGAAAGAAACTGGCTGGAAGGCCGGCGGGGACGCCGGCGGTCCCAGGAAAAAGGGCACCCTCGCGGGTGCCCTTTTTGCGTCGAACGGGAGATGGGGGAATTACAGATCCGCGGCCTTGAGGCTGGCGACGAGCTTCTGGATGCAGGGCTTCATCACCTTGTCGAACATCCGGTTGTCGTCGACGCCGCCGCCGACTCCGAACACCGACACCTTGACGCTGGACTCCTCCTGGCTCGCCTCGTCGGCCCAGGCCACCTCGCCGGTGCTGGTGTCGATCAGGCGGGCGTTGAGGGCCGCCACGAACTTGCGCTTGCCGGCGAAGACGCCGCCGCCGCCGCCGCTCACGTCCGTGGTGCCGTACTCGGTCACCGCGCCCGTCAGCAGGTAGTTGACCCCCAGGAGCTTGCCGAAGCGGATCGCGGTCTTGGGGTCGACGTCGCCGGACTGGGAGAGGTTCTTCTCCTGCATCAGGGCCTCGAGCTGCTCGCGCTCGACGACGCGGAACTTGCCGCTCTTGACCAGCTCGGTGACGAATACGTCCTGGGCGGCCTGGGCGCCGCCGTGGTACCACCACTGGTTGTCGGCCTTGTTCTTGAACTCGAGGACGGCGATACGGGGCTTCTCGCTACCACCCTTGGACGCCGCCCGGGTCAGGCCCGGCGCTGCGAGGACCGCGAGCAGCAGGGCGCCGGAGAGGGCGAGAGACGAAAAACGCTTCATGATAGAGCCTCCTTCAGGGAAAAGCTGAGATCCCTGATTGTACCCCGGAGGAACGCTCTTCTTCCATCCGCACTCTCACCGCCTCATTCCGGCAGCTCTTGCGCGTCCACCACACAGAGCGCCGTCATGTTCACGATGTCGCTCACCTCCAGGCCGTTCTGGAGCACGTGGATCGGCTTCGCCATCCCCAGGAGGACCGGGCCGATCGCCTCCGCCTCCGCCAGCCGCCAGATCAGCTTGTAGGCGATGTTGGCCGACTGCAGCTCGGGGAAGATCAGCACGTTGGCCGGATGGCGCAGCCGGCTCCAGGGGTAGCTCTCCTGCAGGATCTGCTCGAAGACGGCGGTGTCGGCCTGCATCTCGCCGTCGATCTCGAGCTCCGGCTCCAGGCGGGAGACGATCTCGACCGCCCGGCGCACCTTGCGGGCCACGGGATGGGTGTTGGAGCCGAAATTCGAGAAGGAGAGCATGGCCACCCGTGGCACCACGCTGAAGCGGCGGGCGAAGCCCACGGTAAGCAGGGCGATCTCCGCCAGCCCCTCAGGGGTGGGGTCGATGTTGACCGTGGTGTCCGCCAGGAAGAACAGGCGATCCTGGAGGATCAGGACGTAGGCGCCGGAGACCCGGCGGACGCCGCTCCGCGTGCCCACGATCTGGAGGGCCGGCCGGATGGTCTCCGGATACGACTGGGTGAGCCCGGAGATCAGGCCGTCGGCGTCCCCCATCTCCACCATCATGGTGCCGAAGTAGTTGCGCTGGCGCATCCGTTTACGCGCCTCGACCATCGTCATCCCCTCGCGGCGCCGTATCTCGTGCAGCCGCCGGACGTAGAGGTCGAAATGTTCCGAGCTCTCGTTGTGGATGATGGTGAGCCGCTCCTCGGGCAGGTCGAGGTCGCGCAGCCGGTCGGCGATCACCTCCCGGCGGGCGAGCAGGATGGGATGGGCGATCCCCTCGTCGACCAGGACCTTGGCGGCGCGCAGGATCTGCTCGTGCTCCCCCTCGGGGAAGACCACCCTCCGCGGCGAGCGCCGCGCCTGATCGATGAGGTCGCGCATCAGCTCCAGCCGGCGGGAGATCAGCGTCTCCAGCTTCCGGTGGTAGGCCTCGAAGTCGGGGATGGGCGTCCGCGCCACGCCGGTCTCCATGGCCGCCTTCGCCACCGCCGGGGACACGCGCAGCAGCACCCGGTAGTCGAACGGCTTGGGGATCAGGTACTCGCGGCCGAAGCGGAGCGATTCCAGGCCGTAGGCGCGCAGCACGGCGTCCGGCACGTCCTCGCGGGCCAGCTCGGCCAGGGCCTTCACCGCCGCCAGCTTCATGGCCTGGTTGATGTCGGTGGCCCGCACGTCGAGCGCGCCGCGGAAGAGGAAGGGGAAGCCCAGCACGTTGTTGACCTGGTTGGGATAATCGCTGCGGCCGGTGGCCACGATGGCGTCCGCGCGGGCGGCCCGCACGTCCTCGTAGCTGATCTCGGGATCGGGGTTGGCGAGCGCGAAGACGATAGGGTCGCGGGCCATGGAGCGGACCATGTCCTGGCTGACCACCCCGCCCACCGAGAGGCCGATGAAGACGTCCGCGCCCACCAGGGCCTCGGCCAAGGTGCGCGCCGGAGTGTCGGCCGCGAAGCGCGCCTTGTAGGGGTCCATATCCGCGGTCCGTCCCCGGTAGACCACCCCCACCTTGTCGCAGACGGTCACATTCTCCGGCCGCGCCCCCAGCTCCAGGTAGAGCCCGGCGCAGGAGAGGGCCGCGGCCCCGGCGCCGGAAAAGACGATGCGGGCCTCCTCGATCCGCTTGCCGGCCACGGCGAGGGCGTTGAGCAGGGCGGCCCCGGAGATGATCGCCGTGCCGTGCTGGTCGTCGTGGAAGACCGGGATGCTCATCTCCGCCTTCAGCCGGCGCTCGATCTCGAAGCACTCAGGGGCGCGGATGTCCTCCAGATTGATACCGCCGAAGGTCGGCTCCAGGAGCTTGACCGTGCGGATGAATTCCTCCGGATCGGTGGTGGCCACCTCGATGTCGAACACGTCGATGTCCGCGAAGCGCTTGAAGAGGACCCCCTTCCCCTCCATCACCGGCTTGCCGGCCTGGGCGCCGATGTTGCCCAGCCCCAGCACGGCCGTGCCGTTGCTGATCACCCCCACCAGGTTCCCCTTGGCCGTGTATTCATAGGCCAGCAGGGGGTCTTTCGCGATCTCCTGGCAGGGGTAGGCCACCCCCGGGCTGTAGGCGAGGGAGAGGTCGCGCTGGGTGGAGGTGGGCTTGGTGGGGACGACCTGGATCTTGCCCTTGCGCCCCCGCGAGTGGTAGGCGAGAGCGTCCTCGCGGCTGATCTTCTTGGAGCTCATGGCGGTATCGGATCTTACTACCGAGCTAAGCTGCCGCCATGATCGTCGTTCCCGAAGATTCCTCCTTCCTCCTCGTCACCCAGCCCGACCACGCCCACCTGGCGGGGGAGATCCTCTCCCTCTGGCGCGCCGACGGGCTGCCGGACAACCCCCGGCGGGACGACCTCCTCTTCGCCGCCCGCGAGCACGACAACGGCTGGCGCGAGGCCGACGCCGCCCCGCGCTGGGACGCCGGGCGGGGGCGCCCCCACGACTTCATCACCCTGCCGGCGCGCGAGCGGATCGCGGTCTGGGAGCGCGGCGTCTGCCGGTTCGCGGCCGCGCGCCCCTACGCCTCCCTGCTCATCGCCCGTCACGCCCTCAACCTGTTCGGAGGGCGCCGGGGCGAGGAGGAGTGGGACCGCCTGCTGGGCTTCCTGGAGGACTTCGAGAACGGCCTGATCGAGCAGACCGGGGTGGAGCCCGAGACGCTGGAGGAGGACTACCGCTGGCTCGACCTCGCGGACCAGATCTCCCTCACCGCCTGCGCCCAATGGCGGGAGCCGGCCGGGCGCTACGGGGTGCGCATCGTGTCTACGGAGAACGCTGTCGGCCTCGCTCCGTTCCCCCTGGCGGGAGCGACCACCTTCCGGGTCGCCTGCCGCCGGGTCCCTGCGCGGGCCTACCGCGGCGACGCCGACCTGGGCGGCGAGCTGGCCGCCGCCCGCTGGGAGGAGAGGGCGGTGCGGATCGTCGAGGTCAGCCCGACGCGCTGAGGTCGTCCGGACGCTCGCCCGCCGGCCCGCCGGATGGGAGCACCCTCTGCTGGAAGATCCGGCGGTAGAGGAGCAGCAGGTCGGTGAACACCTGGCTGAAAGCCTGGTCGGTGGTGTCGTCGAGCAGGGTCTTGCCGGGGAGGAAGGAGGGCAGGGGGAGCGGCTCGGGGCCAGGCGCCTCACCGTCGCCGTTCCCCACCGGCTCCAGCTCCGAGGCCCGCCGGTCGACCAGGTGGAGGGTGTAGAAGAACTCGAAGTAGCTGACCTTGAGGGCGATCAGCACCTTCTCCAGCGAATCCAGCTTCGGCAGCTCCTTGCCGTTCTCGTACTTCGAGAGCTGGCTCTTGCCGATCCCCGCCTCGCGGGCGACGCGGGCCTGGCTCTTCCCCCGCAGCTCGCGCAAGAGGCCGAGCGTCCGACCCAGGTTCGTGAACATTGCCATGCGTGAAATGTATCCATGATCCAACACGGATTGCAAGCACAAATCATTGATAGACATGAAGTTACGGGCGAGGACGAATCCTCTTTCCCGGCTACTTCGGGCGAGGTTGGGCCACGTTCCGGGGGGAATGTAGCCGGATGTCGAAACCAGATCTCGGGCGTGGAGACGCGAATCAGCTTTTTCGTCCCTTGGGGGAGCGCCGCTTGGCGGGCCTGGCGGGGACGCCGGCTGGCTCCTCGCTCTTCGGAGGGGCCTGGGGCGCGGCGCTCTTGGGGACGATCCGGAAGAGGACGACCAGGTCGCCGACCTCGATCGCCCCCTGCGCCACCGGGCGTGGCTGATGGAGGGTCAGATGGGCGAGGGACTCGATCCGGCCGAGGACGTCCTGGATCTCCTCCGGCCAGCTCGCCGCGGCGGGGTCGGCGCTGGTCTCCTGGCCGGCGACGGCCAGCGCCTCGGCCTCGACCCGCTCGTAGCGGCGGAACAGCTCCCACCGGCTCACCTCCAGGCAGCGCAGGATCTTGGCCAGGGTCGAGAGCGTCGCCTCCTGATGACCGTTCTCGATGCGCGAGAGCTGGCCGCGGCCGAGCCCGGCCATCTCGCCGAGCTTCTCGAGCGTCAACCCCTTCTCCTTGCGGAAGCGGCGGAGGGTCTCGCCGATGAGAGCGAACATTTCCACGTCCGGGAATGTATCCGCACCGGGGCGCGCCTATCAAGCATAAGTCCTTTTTTCCGAGTAATTTACGAGCACATTCCCATTGCCTTTGACGGCGATAGATTCTCGCCTGAGGCGCGTTCGTGTCCAATTCGGCAGCCGGTGGGGCGATGAATGTGCTCTCGGCGGAAACCTTCTTGCCTTCCCGGCTTCCGCGGCGGCGGAAGCCCGCGAAGGGGGGACCCCCAAGAAGTTTTCGCGTGCTACCCTTGGCTCGAGATGGAAGCTCAGCCCAGCATCAGCTCCACGCCGGAGAGCGCGGCGCAGCCGCTCCGGATCCTGATGCCGTCGCCCCTCGGGCCGCTCGGCATCGAGATCCTCGGTACGGCGCTGACGCGCGTCCTCTTCGAGCCGGCGGAGCCGGAGCGGTCCACCTTCACGCCGCTCCACGAGATCGACGGCTCGGACTTCCTGGACGAGGTCTTCGGGCGGCTGGCCGAGTACTTCGCGGGGGCTCGCCGCCGTCTGGATCTCGAGCTCGACCTCTGCGCCTCGGGGACCGATCCGTTCGCACGGCGCGTGCTCAAGGAGGCGGCCAAGGTTCCCTACGGCCGCACCCGCACCTGCCGCAGCCTCGCCGAGGCCGTGGGCCGGCCCGACTGCGGCGCCGAGATGGTGGCCATCCTGCTCGCCAATCCGCTGCCGATCGTCATCCCCTGCCACCGCGTGGTCGCCGAGGACGGCACCCCCGGCGAGTACGTGGGGGGCGTCCGGCGCAAGCTCTGGCTCCTGGAGCTGGAGGCTCAAGGAGCCGAGCCGCTCTGATCCTCATCCACCCTTCATCCAAATCTCGCCACCTCCGCGTAGATGGGGCATGGAGCTCGCGACTCCCGTCCATACCGTTCCGCCTTTCCCCCCTCCTGGCGTATATTCAGACCAGGAGATCCCCCGTTTGCTCTCAGGCGCTCAAGGCGGACCTAGTGACGCCGTCCTCCTCGGCCGCATCGCCGCCGGGGACATCGACGCGTTTCAGGCCTTCTACGGCCGCTACGCCGGCCGGGTGCTGGCCTATGCGCGCCAGCTCAGCCGCCAGGGGGACGCCGCCGAGGACGTGACGCAGGAGGTCTTCGTGGCGGTCTGGCGGCGCGCGGCGAGCTACCGGCCCGAGCGCGGGGACGTCACCGGCTGGCTCTACACGATCACCCGCAACAAGCTGGTGGATCTGTGGCGCCGGACGGGGGAGACGAACGACTTCGGCGAGCTCGACGAGCGGCTGGCCGGGACGGCGGAGCCGGGGGATCTCAACCTATCCATCCGCCAGGCCCTCTCCCGCGTGGCCCCGGACCAGCGCCGGGCGATCGAGATGGCCTACTTCGGCGGCCTCACCTACGAGGAGACGGCCCGCCGCCTCGAGCTGCCGCTCGGGACCCTGAAATCGCGTATCCGGACGGGCCTCAAGACGTTGCGGTCCCTGCTGGAGGGGAGCTGACCACCATGCATCCACCTGAAGAGCTCCTGCTCGCCGTGGCCTCCGGGCTGGCCGACCTGCCCCACCGGGTGTTGGTGGAGGGGCATCTCGACACCTGCGCCGTCTGCCGCGCCACGCTCGCCGAGCTCAGCGCTCCCGGTGGCTCGCTGCTCGCCAGCCTCGCCCCCGAGCGCCCCGCGGACCGTCTCTGGGAGAGCCTGCGGACGCGCATCGCGGCCCTGCCGTCCGGCCCCGGCCAGGACGATCCCCTTCTCGCCGGCGTCCCCCTGCCGCAGGGGGCCCGCCGGGAGCTCCCCCCCATCCCCCGCCTCAACTGGCGCAACCCCCTGTCGCGGGGCGCCCGCCTGGCCCTGCTGGCGCGCGACCGCTTCACGGGCAGCCAGCTCCTGGTGGGGCACATGCCGCCGCGCCGCGTCGTGCCGCGCCACCTCCATCTCGGGCCCGAGGACATCCTGGTGCTCGCCGGCGGCTACGAGGACCAGTACGGCACCTTCGAGACCGGCGCCTATGCCACCTACGCCCCCGGCACCGAGCACCGGCCGTTCACCGAGCCGGACGAGGAGTGCTGGATCCTGTTCCGGCTGGAGAAGCCCAACCTCCTCCTGGGCTGGAGAGGGTGGGCGCAACGTCTCGCCAGCCGGGAGCTGCGCAGGAGGGTGGTCATCCCGAAGTAGCGCTCCCCAGGGTTTCCGCGAGAAGCCCGGTCAGCCTGGCGAAGGCGCGCTCGGCCTGGGGACCGTTGAAGACAGGGCTGTCCGGCACCGTCCAGCCGTGGCGGGCGCCGTCGTAGACCTCGCTCTCGTAGCGGCCGCCCCAGGCGGCGAGCGCCTGGTCGAGGCGGTCGATCGCCTCGGGCGGCATGCCGCGGTCCTCGACCGCGTGGCCGAAGTAGAGCCGGGCCTTGACGCGCGGCAGGAGCAGGTGCGGGCTGGTGGGAGCGTCGGTGGCCAGGCCGCCGCCGTGGAAGGAGGCGGCGGCCGCGAGCCGGTCCGGCCGCGCCGCGGCGGTCCGGAGCGCCACGCCGCCCGCGAAGCAGTAGCCGACCACGCCCATGCCGCCCGGGGACACGCCTTGTTGGCCGGCGAAGAAATCGACGTAGGCTCCGGCGTCGCTCTCCACGGCTTCCGGCGTCAGCGGCGCCCGCAGCTCGGCCACCCGCTTTTTCACCTCCTCGTTCTCGAACCCCGCGGCGTAGTCGACCACCGGGGGCTTCCCGAAGCGGTAGAAGAGGTTGGGCATCAACACCGTGTAGCCGGCGGCGGCCAGCCGGCTCGCCATCGCCTTCTGCGACGAGCGGATGCCGCCGATGTCCGTCAGATGGATCACGCCGGGCCTGCTCTCGCCTTCGTGCCGGTAGAGGAAGCCGTCCGCCACGCCGTCCGCCGTCCGAATCTCGACCTGTTCCTCGATCATCGCTCCTGCCCTCCGAGGCGAGGATATCGGATCACGCTCAACGTCCCTCCCCTTCCTCCCAGCGGAAGGGGGTTTCGTCGTCCACGTTGACCCGCCAGGCCACCCTATAGAGCGGCGCGGGCTTGAGGCGCGACACCACCTCCGCCCGTACCTCATGGCCAGAAGGGAGCAGGTGGGCGGACGTGGAATGGCGCGGCTTCGCTAGGAAGACATCGAGGTCGAGCGCGCCCTCCCCTTCCCTCTGCGCGCTCTCGACGTAGAAGAGGACGGGGTCCGGCGCGAGCCACCTCCCCTCCAGCGATCGCAGGGCCTCCCAGAGGCCCCGGCCCTGTACGCTCAGGGAGCCGTCCTCAGCCGTCAGGAATCCCTCCAGCGCCTGGGGAGCCGCTGGCAGCTTCAGGGAGAGGCGGGCCGGGAAGGGATCGTAGACCAGATGGGAGATCTCGTCGGGTGAGTAGGCGGCACCCTCCGGTACGGCGAGGACGTCCACGACCTTGCGCAGGGCGGCGTCGAGACGATCGAGCTTCCGTTTCTCGTCCGGGGTGAGCGGGGAGAGGCTCTTTGCCTCCTTCTCGCTCAGCCGCTCCGCGAACAGGGCGCCGAAGCAGGGACGGGCGCGGTCCGGCTTCTCGTCGAGGTAGGCGTAGAGGTCCTGCGTGGCCTGGAGGTATTCGGCGACGTCGCCGGTCCAGACGTCAAGCGTCTTCTCCATCTCCTCCCGCTGCCGCCGGGTGGCGCGGTTGGAGGGGCCCGGCACGATCGACAGCTCGGCTATGCCGCGTCCGGGATCGAGGGTGTAGCTCACGGCAAGGGAGGTATCCTGGAAGAAGGCCTCCAGCCCTTCCGGCTCGGTGATGAGGGCGGACCGCGACGCCGAGCTCAAGGTCCCCAGGCGCTTTTCCCAGGAGAACCGCTCGGCCCCCGGGCTCGCCGCGGCGAAGCGGGCTCCCCAGGGGTCCGAGCCTTCCTGGAGCGTCCGCCGCGCCTCGTCCAGCCGCCGCGCCAGCGCCGGATTGCCACCCTCCGGATCGGTGATCCGCACCGTGCTCGTGGCCACCACCGCGCCGTTGGGAAGGAACCTCAGGCGCAGATCCTCCCGGATGGGAGCCTCGAAGCACGACCCGAAGGCGATGAAGAGGACGGAAATTCCGAGAGAGGCCGGCCTTTGCCAGTGCATGGCCGGATTATAGAGAGCGGCGGCTCGGCGGCGGAACGTGTCATCCGCCGCCGGATTGGGTCAGGAGGCCACTTCGACCGGCTCGGCGTCCTCGACGTAGCCGCACCCTTCGGTGTTGCAGACGTACTGGGCGCCGTGCTTCTTGGTGACCTTTTCCAGGAGGTAGGGGGCGCCGCAGTCCGGGCACTCGCGGACGACCGGCTTCTTCCAGAGCGAGAATTTGCAGTCCGGGTAGCGGTTGCAGGACCAGAAGGTCTTGCCGCGGCGGGAGCTCTTCTCGACGATCTCCCCCTTGCCGCACTCGGGGCAGGGGACGCCGGTCGGCTTCGGCGGCGCCGCCTTGGGGCCGATCTTGCGGATGTTCTTGCACTCGGGGTAGCCGGTGCAGCCGTAGAAGGTGCCGAAGCGGCTCCGCTTGAGGGCCATGGGCCGGCCGCACACCTCGCACGGCGGGACCTCCTCTTCCGCCGCCGCGGCGCCGTCGCCCGCCGCCGGGGTCTCGGCCGCGGGCTCCTCGACGTTGCGGGTGTACTTGCAGTCCGGATAGTTGCTGCAGGCGATGAACGGCCCGAAGCGGCCGAAGCGCATCAGCAGCCCGGAGCCGCACTCGGGACACTTCTCGTCGAGTGGAATGCCGTCCTTCTTGACGTTGGGCATCTGCTCGCCCGCGGTCTCGAGATCCTTCGAGAACTTGACGTCGAAGTCGGCGACCGCGCGCTTCCACTCGATCTTGCCGTCCTCGATCTCGTCGAGCTGCTCCTCCAGGGCCGCCGTGTACCCCTCGTTGAGGATGTCGTGGAACCCCTTCTGGAGCATGCCGTTGACCAGCCGGCCGAGCTGGGTGGGGCGGAAGCGCCCCTCCAGGCGCTCGACGTAGTCGCGGTCGGTGAGCACGGAGAGGATGGTGGCGTAGGTGGAGGGGCGGCCGATGCCGTTCTCCTCCAGCGCTTTGACCAGGGTGGCCTCGCTGTACTGGGCCGGCGGCTGGGTGAATTTCTGCTCGGCGTTCACCTTCACCCGCTCCAGGGTCTCCCCCTCGCGGAGCGGCGGCAGCATGCCCTCCTGGGCGTCCTCACCGTTGGCGCCGTTGGCCTCCTCGTCCGGGGTCTCGCGGTAGACGGCGAGGAAGCCGGGGCGCTTGAGCACCTTGCCCGAGGCGCGCAGGACGTAGGAGCCGTTCTCGACGTCGACCTGGGTGACGTCGAAGACGGCGGGCAGCATCTGGGAGGCGACGAAGCGGTCCCAGATCAGCTTGTAGAGCTTCCATTCGTCCTCTTTGAGGAAGTCGCGCACGGCGTCCGGAGGGAGGTCGAAGCTGGTCGGGCGGATCGCCTCGTGGGCGTCCTGGGCCCCCTCCTTGGACTGGTAGACGTTGGGCTTCTCGGGCAGGGCGTCGGCGCCGTAGGTGGCGGCGATGTAGTCGCGCCCGCCGGCGAGCGCCTCGTCGGCCACGCGGGTGGAGTCGGTGCGCATGTAGGTGATCAGGCCGACCGAGCCTTGGTCGCCCACGTCCTTGCCCTCATAGAGCCCCTGGGCGAGGGCCATGGTGCGCTTGACCGAGAAGCCGTAGCGCCGCGCCGCCTCCTGCTGGAGCCGGCTGGTGATGAACGGGGGGGACGGCCGCTGGCGCGATTCCTTGCGCTCGACCTTGGCGACCACGAACCTGCCGGCCTCGAGATCGCGGACGATGCGCGCCGCGTCCTCGCCGTTGCCGACCTCGGCCTTCTTGCCGTCGATCCGCTGCA
>DASXJP010000255.1:0-2998 GCA_036497345.1 Thermoanaerobaculia bacterium | reverse complement strand
CCCATCGTGGCAAGGCTTCCTGCCGCCCCTGGCGGGGCTCAAACCAAATCATCCTCGGCCTGGGACCCGGGGCTCACGCCACCGGGCTAATCCCTGCCGCCCCTGCGGGGCTCGGCTCGATTCGAAGACCGCCGCGGGCTTCCACGGCCGCCCTTCCCGCCATCCGGAGCCGCGGCATGGCGGTATGCCGAAATCCCGTCATTTCCTCTCCTCTTTCCGTTATAATCCCAAGATGACAGCTCCATCCGGGCACGTCCGGACGGAACGGACGGCGGAGGTTACGTACCCATGTGGGAGGCGATCGCGGAACGGTCGAATCTGCGGCGCGCCTTTGAGAAGGTGCGAGAGAACGGCGGGTGCCGTGGCGCGGACGGCATGACGGTCGGCCAGCTCGCGGCGGACCTCGACCGCGAGCTCGACCGGCTTCAGGACCGCCTCCTGCGCGGCTGCTATCACCCGTTTCCGCTGCTCCAGATCCCGGTCCCCAAGCGGAGCGGCGGCATGCGCCGGCTCTGCGTTCCCACGGTGCGGGACCGGGTGGTGCAGACCGCGGTGGATCTGGTGGTGCGGCCGGTGTTCGAAGCGGAATTCGAGGATTGCAGCTATGCCTTCCGGCAGGGCCGGTCGGTGCGCGATGCCGTGCGCAAGGTCTGCGAGCTCCGCGAGCGCGGCTATCGCTGGCTGATCGACGCCGACATCGACGACTGTTTCGGCAGCATTCCCCACGCCCTTCTGCTCGAACGCCTGGCGCGGCTCCCTCTAGCCGACGAGGTCCTCCGCCTGTTCGAGCTGTGGATCCGGACCGAGGTGTACGACGGCCAGACCCTCACGGTGCCGGACCAGGGGATTCCCCAGGGCTCGGTGGTCTCGCCGGTGCTGGCGAACCTCTTTCTCGATCAGCTCGACGAGAGCTTCGCCCTGTTCGGGCAGGCGGTCGTCCGCTACGCCGACGATTTTCTGCTCCTCTGCCGCAACCAGGAGCAGGCCGAGGGGGCTCTGGAGGTGACCGATGCCCTGCTCGACGGCCTGGGACTGACCCTCGACCGCGGCAAGACGGCGCTCACCAGCTTCGGGCACGGCTTCAAATTCCTCGGCGCGCTGTTCGTGAACGACGAGGTCTACCTCCCCTTCCAGCAGAGAAAACCGGAGTATGAGCCTCCTCGGTTGCCGCCGCCGCTCGACCTCTGGACCTATCTGGAGCTCCGGCACGCGAGACCCGCGAGATAGATCAGATCATGGCCCGTCTCTACATCACCGAGCAGCAGGCCATCCTGCGCAAGACCGGCGACCGGCTGATCGTCGAGAAGGACCATGAGATCCTGGCGGAGATCCCCTGCTTGAAGCTGGAGGCGGTGCTGATCTATGGCAACGTTCAATTCACCACCCAGGCCGCGGTCGAGCTCCTGGACCACGGCATCGAGCTGGCGATCTTCTCGATGTCCGGAACGTTGCGCGGCCAGCTCACGCCGCCCAAGGCCAAGAACGTCGTGTTGCGGATGCGGCAGTACGAGCTCCAGGGGTCGGAGCCCTTCTGCCTCCGGCTGGCGCGCGCCATGGTCCGGGGCAAGATCCTCAACGGGGTGGCGACGCTCAAGCGGTTCCGCGCCAATCATCCCGAAGCCCTGCCGCAAGCGAGCGTCGACGCGGTCGAGCGCAAGCTGGATCTCCTGGAAAGCTGTGCGTCGCTGGAGGCCCTGCGCGGGATCGAAGGCGCCGCCGCGGCCGCCTATTTCCAGGCGTTCGCGGCGCTCGTCCCGCCGGAGCTCGGCTTCGCGGGCCGGCAGCGGCGGCCGCCCCGCGATCCGGTCAACGCCCTGCTCTCCTTCGGCTACGTCCTGGTCGGCAACGAGCTCCAATCCCTGCTCGACGGCATCGGCTTCGATCCCTACATCGGCTTCCTCCACCGCCTCGACTACGGCCGCCCCTCCCTGGCGCTCGACCTGCTCGAAGAATTCCGCCCCGCCCTGGTGGACCGCTTCACCACCCGCCTGCTCAACCTCGAAATCCTGCACCGCGAGGACTTCTCCCGGGGCCCGGACGGCGGCCTCTATCTCGGCCGCGAAGGCAAACGCCGCTACTTCACCGAATACGAAAATGAGCTGACCACTCCGCTCGCCGGGCTGCCCGAGAGCCTCACCTTCCGCGAAGCCTTCCGCCGCCAGGCCGACCGCCTGGCCGCCGCCCTCACCCGCGACGAGCCTTACGAGAGCTTCCTCCTGCCATGCTGATCCTGGTCTCCTACGACATCCCCGACGACCGCCGGCGGACCCGCATCGCGCATCTCCTCAAGGATTTCGGCACGCGGGTCCAGTACTCGGTCTTCGAGTGCCGGTTGACCGACGAGCAGACCGCCCGCCTGCGCACCCGGGTGGCCGCCCTGATCGCGCCGGAGGAGGACAGCGTGCGCCTCTACCGTCTCTGCGCCGAATGCGCGGCCCACCTCGAGATCCAGGGCCTCGGCCGGTCCACGGAGGATCCGGACGTCTACGTCCTCTAGGAAATTTCCATGCCAGGAAAAAAGCATGCCAAGCCCGTTGTGGCCTTTCTACACACAGGTAACGGCGGAGAGCGTAAGTGACTGAAACCAGGCCTCTTCGCGGCGCGGACAAGGCTGGATTCCAGAGCCCGGCGCCGACTTTTCCACAGCCCCTTCAGGGGGTAACGGCGGAAGGGGGTGTAACCGACGGCAAGATCAAGACTTACGAATCGAGGAGTAGGAAATGACCAGATCAGTCAGGTGGGATTGCGACTTTCTCGTCGTTGAACACGTCGTCCATCGAGACCTTCGGGGTAGGAAATGACCAGATCAGTCAGGTGGGATTGCGACTTTCTTTTCTTTCCGCCCGGAGAAGTGGGCCTTGAAGTCGGGGCGTAGGAAATGACCAGATCAGTCAGGTGGGATTGCGACCTCGACTTGACGACGCCGTTCTGCTCGTAGGCGGCCTCCGTAGGAAATGACCAGATCAGTCAGGTGGGATTGCGACGCCGGCATTCTTGG
>DASXJP010000254.1:0-4781 GCA_036497345.1 Thermoanaerobaculia bacterium | reverse complement strand
GCTGGCGGCCGGCTTCGCGCCCCTGTCCTTCCTCTTCGCGCGTCTGCCGTACTTGAACGCGATCGTCCCCTCCCGCTGGCTCCCCGCCGCCGGCCTCTGCCTGGTCCTGGTGGGAGCGCTGGGCCTGGAGACGGTCTTCCGGAGGGAGATCGGCCGTGGCGGCGCCGCCGTCTCGATCCTGATCCCCGCGGCGGCGATCCTCCTCCTCGCGCAACCCCCGCGCCTCCTGGCGGTCCTCCTCCTCGCCATCGCCCCGCTCTTCGCGCGCTTCCGTAGCGCCACTCAAATCCTGCTCGCCGTGGCCCTGCTGGACCTGATCCCCTGGGCCTTGGACTATCTCCCCACCGGGCACCGCGAGATGCTCTACCCGGCGACTCCGTTCATGAAGACGGTCCAGGACCACGCCCGGGCTCATCCCGGCTCGCGCGTGACCAGCGCCGGATTCCTCGTCTACCCCTCGATCCTCCCCGTCTACGGTCTGGCGGAGGTGCGCGTCAACAACCCCGCCGCCGACATCCGCTATCTGCGGGTCCTCGACGCCGCCCTGGGCTTCCGGCCCGAGGAGAGGCGCTACAAGGGGGCGCTGACGAACGTGGACAGCCCGCTGCTCCGCTTCCTGGGGTTGAGCGTCCTGATCTCCAGCCGCCACGCGCCGAAGCCCGAGGGCTGGATTCGCCTCGACCACAACGAATTCGCCCCCATGCGGCTGCTCGGGAATCCCGATCCCCTGCCGCGCTGGTTCCTGCCCACCGGCGCCGTGATGGTTCCTCCCGCCGAGCCGTGGAAGGCGGTCGCCGCTCTGGAAGACCCCCGCCGGGTGGTGCTCACCCTCCCCGGCTGGCGGCCGCCCGAGCGCCCCTGGGACCCAGGCGCCGTCCGCTGGCAGGGCGGGCGGGGCCGCCTGCGGCTGGAATTCCCGGCCGGCGGCTGGAAGCTGATCGCCAGCTCGGTCCCCTACTCGGAGGGGTGGACGGCCGAGGCCCGCGGGCGCCGCCCGCGGATCGTGCCGGTCAACGCCGCGTTCCTGGGGGTCGTGGCCGGACCGGGGACCGGCGCCGCCGAGCTCCGCTTCGAGCCGCCGGGCTTCCGGACCGGTCTCGCGCTCTGCGCCGCCGCGCTGCTCCTGGGCGCCGCTCTCAGGGGTGGGGTGCGCCGCGGAGCTCGGCCCACGCCGCCGCGTCCCCCTGGAACACGTTGAGGTCGACCGGCCCGCGGATCCCCTTCACCCGGCCGTTGCTCGCGTACTGCCAGAGCGTCCATGGCCGCCGTCCCAGCCAGTGAGGGGAGCGGAAGACGTCCCGGATCCACAGGGGGGACGCGCGGAAGGGGTCCGGAGTGCTCCGGTGGTAGGCGTCGTAGAGCTCATGGGTCATGTAGAGCACGGGCTCCCGCCCGTGCGCCGCCCGCACCATGGCGAGGAAGACGGCAATCTCCCGCGAGAGCCGGCTCCAGTCGGGGGAGCGGTCGCAGTTGCCGCCGAATTCGAGGTCGACGGCGGGGGGCAGCGCGTCGGGCGCCGGAGGCACGGTCGCCAGGAAGTTGCGCGCCTGCGAGGCGCCGTCGCGGCAAAAGGTGAAGAAGTGATAGGCGCCCACGGCCAGGCCCGCGGCCCGCGCCTGGGTCCAGTTCGCCTGGAACTGCGGGTCCACGAAGTCCCCCCCCTCGGTCGCCTTGACGTACGCGAAGACCATCCCCTCGGCGCGGACCGCCGCCCAGTCGACGTCGCCGCGATGGTGGGAGACGTCCACGCCGCCGATGGGATAGCGCTCGGCCGACGGATAGTTGAACCGGATCCAGCCGTGCTCGAACGCCTGATAGGCCCCGATCACCGCCCCCACGGCCAGCAGGATGAGGAGAGAGCTCCGCTTCATCGTTCCGGGGGAGGCTAGCACGGGTTCGCGGGCCGGCGGAACACACCGCGGGTGTGCCACGCGAGCCGCCGGCTCCGCGAAGGGGGCCAGCCCCCGCTTTAGGCCGCCAGGCTTTCCGGCCTTGACGGGATGCTCAGCTCGGCCCCGATCAGCGTGTGCTGAATGGCTAGCCGCACCTCAGCCAATTTGATTTTGTCAAGCTCGTCGGCGGCAAACTCCTCTCCCTTGTCCAGGAAGGCTAACGCCTCGTTGTGACGTCCCGCCCCGGACAGGGCACGCGACAAGAGGATATAGAAGTTGATGTCCGAAGGATCAAGCTTCAGCAGGCAGAGGCACTTTTCGGAGGCTTCCTGGTACTTCTCAGTCTCAATCAGCCAATCCGCGAAAATCGTCAGATTATTCTGATCGCTTGGAGCCAATTCATAAGCTTTTTTCAAGTCTGCCCACGCCTCTTCAGTCTTCATTCCCTGGTTCAAGCTGGCGCGGGCAACCGCCCGGTTCCGGTAAAGCGACCCCTGCGCGAGCGGGAATTGATAGAATTCCACCTCCAGGAGCTTGGTACACATCTCAATCAGGAGATCGTAGCGGTTGATCTCGATCAACACGTTGAAGATGCGCCGCAAGGTCGCCAGCCGAATCCGCTTGGACAGCGCGATCTCCTCCAGCTTCGAGAGCGCTTCCGCACGCCTAGAGGGCACGTACTCCGCCCGCAGGGAGTAAAGCTCGACCATGGCAGTGAGCCGATCCGGATCCCGTGTAACCGCCTGCTCGTAGAACCAGAGGGCCTTGGGAAATTGGTTATGGTTCCGGCAATAATCGCCGGACACCTCGATGAACTTCGCGGGAATCTGCTCCGGGTGGTCGCCGGAGGTTTCCACCAGGTTCTCGATCCGGGCCAGCAGGTCCTTGGCTTCCTCCCAGGAGGTCGTGTTGCTCAGCCGCCGGATGAGAAGCTCGGGATCCGCGATGTCCTTCCACCGCTCGTAATCAGGGAGCGCGGCCTTGATCGCCTGCGCCTGGGCGCTCAGATCGCCTTGCTGCTCTTCCACCTGCGCCTTGACCTTAGCTATGCTTTCCTTCATATCGCGGGCTTCCGCCAGAATCTTGGCGGCCTCTTCTCCCTTTTGAATGAGGACCTCGGCCTTGGCGCTGAGCTGGTCAGCGACTTTAGTGGATATCTTGCCGTCAAGGTCCATCACCTTGCGATCGACGGTTTTCTCCACCAACTCGGTGAAGGATTCCACGATCTGCGGAATGGACGCCAACGATTCCGTATTTTCCCGCAGCGAGTCGGACATCAGCTTCCCGGCTTCGGCGATGTCGCGGGCACGGCGAGAAAAGCGCTCGCGAAGAAGAAGAAAGATGAACCCAGCGGCGGAGATGACAAGGAGAAGAAAGAGCAAAATCGACCACCCTGGGTAGTGCTGGAGGATGATTGTGATCAGACGGGGCCAGTCAGAATTCGAGGGTTGCATGTTGACCTCCCATGAGAGTTGGATTCCGCCCGGCGAGACCCGGGCCTGACCGGGCAGAGGGTGAAAGCTTCAGGCGTCCTGCATGCTTTCTTTATACAAGATGGTAAGCAAGGCAACGCCATCTGAACGGGTAGGCTCTCACTTCTCCCCGGGGTGGCCTTAGGTGGCCCTCGGAGGACAGGACCCGGCGCCTTGGAAAGTGCGGCGGCCCCGCGTTAGGCCGCCCACCTTTCCGGGTTCGTCCCCAAAAGGGAGGTGCCGGCCCGCCTCCCCCGCGGGACTTTCAGGCGGTATCCTCCCGGCGCCCCGCTAGGCGAACGGCGGACACTCATCGCCCACGTAGCAGACCCGGCCGCAATCGGGCTGACCGCAGGCCTGGCAGCAGATCTCCCCCTTCGGGCACAGGCCGGTGTTGGTGCAATCGCCACCGGTACCCAACTGAGGCGGGCAGGTCCGGGCGAGGCTCTGGGCGAAGGCGAGCACGCCACAGAGGACGGCCAGGAGCAGGACGCGGCGGGACCGGAGGAACGGGGTGGGCGAGGGATGGTCGGCCGATGGGCACATCTTGGAATCCTCCGTTGTTGTTCAAAGGGAATGGTGCCTGTCCGGTCCGCCCGCGAGCCGGCTGTCTCTCGCCGGAAGCCCGGGCGCAAACCGCGGCGGCACGCAGGCGCGTACTATGAACGTTCCACAGAGGAGGAGCGATGGACCCTACGTGTGAGATTCCTAAAGGGCGGCACCTGGCGCCGCATGAGTTTCCCGATCCGGCCATCGACGCGGCTCCCACCGCGGAGCCCCAGACGGCCGTGCTGGCCGGCGGCTGCTTCTGGTGCGTCGAGGCGGTCTTCAAGGAGATCGACGGCGTCCTGGAGGTGACCTCGGGCTATTCGGGTGGCACCTCCCAGACGGCCGACTACGAGACGGTCTGCTCCGGGCGGACCAACCACGCCGAGGCGATCGAGGTGCGCTTCGATCCCCACCGGGTGAGCTACGGCCAACTGCTCAAGGTGTTCTTCTCGGTGGCCCACGATCCCACCCAGCTCAACCGCCAGGGCGCGGACCAGGGCCGCCAGTACCGCTCGGCGGTCTTCTATACCGACGAGGAGCAGAAGCGGGTGGCGGAGGCCTACATCCAGCAGCTCAACGCCGCCGGCGCCTACGACTCACCCGTCGTCACCGAGGTGGCCCCCCTGGAAGCCTTCTACCAGGCCGAGGCCTACCATCAGGACTACGCGGAGCGCCACCCCATGCAGCCGTACGTCATGTTCACGTCAGCGCCCAAGGTGGCCAAGCTGCGCAAGCACTTCGCGGACCGCCTGAAGGCGTGAGAAGCTTCACCGTCCTCCGAGGCTGCGAGGCCTCGGAGGATGGCTCAGGTCCATATAATTTTCTTCGGATTCTATATAGACACAGCCTCCGGAGAGGCTCCAGACGT
>DASXJP010000253.1:0-2464 GCA_036497345.1 Thermoanaerobaculia bacterium | reverse complement strand
CTGGAGGTAGGCGGAGCGCTTGAGGAGGTTGAAGGCACCGACGCCGATGGCGTCGCGCTGCGAGGTGGGGTCGGGGACGCGCCAGGGACGCGCGGCGAGGAGAGCGCTGAGCTGGAGGAAGCCGAGGACGGCGGCCTCGTCCCAACGGCGGATGATGAGGGTGGGCATGGTGACGAGGTGGTCGCCGCGGCTGGCGGTGAGATAGGCGACGGAGCGACGGAGGGCGTCGGGGGCGAAGAGGACGTCGGCGTCGGTGAAGAGGAGGAGGTCGGCGGCGGTGTGGCGGGCGGCGAGGGCCATGGCGTGGGTTTTGCCGAGCCAGCCGGCGGGGAGATCGGTGACGTGGAGGACGCGGAGGCGGCGCGGATGCTGGGCGGCGAGGGCGTCCATGATGGCGCCGGTCTGGTCTGTGGAGCGGTCGTTGACGGCAAGGATTTCGAGGTTCGGGTAGTCCTGCGCGAGGAGAGACTCGAGGCAGGCGGCGATGTCGTTGGCCTCGTTGCAGGCGGGGACGATGACGGTGAGCGAGGGGGCGGCGGGATCGATGGGCGGATCGGGGAGTTGGAGGAGATCGGGGACGCGGGGTAGGCCGCGGAGAACACCGAAGGCCTGGTAGATCCAAAAGAACGCAACGAGCCAGGCGACGACCTGGATAACTTTCAGGGTTATTTCGAAGAGATAGTGTGTGGTCATGCTTGGGCGGGGAGGGCCTGGGCTCCAGGGTCTGGAAGTTCGAGGTTGGAGGAGTCGGAGGGCGGGGCTTCGAGGTTGCGGGCGCCGAGGAAGAGCAGGAGAGTCGCGAGGAGGAGGCTGACGAGGGTGACGCCGAGGCCGGTGCCGAGCGAGCTGTGGTCGCTGACGAGGCCGATGATGCGGGGGCTGGGGGCGTCGCCGAGGGCGTGGATGAGGAAGAGTTCCGCCGCGATGGCGGTGGCGCGGATGGCGGCGGGAACGGAGTTGACGATGGCGGCGTTGAGCGGTCCGTTGCCGAGGAAGATGAAGAAGAGGGCGACGGCAAGGCTGGGGACGATGGCAGACCGTGGTCCGAAGAAGCAGAGGACGGCGGGCGGCACGGTGAGCAGCGCGGACCAGGCGGAGACAAGGTAGAGGGCGCGGTAGTTGGTGCGGAGCCAGCGCTGGGCGATCCAGCCGCCAATGGCGGTGCCGCCGAGGCCGCCGAGGACGGTGAGGGCTCCGACGATAAGGCCCGCCGTCGCGGGAGAGTAGCCGGCGCGGCGCTGCAGGAAGCTGGGGATCCAGAAGGAGATGCCGCCCATCGAGAAGACGACCATGGCGAGGCCGAGGGTGGCATAGAGGTAGGGTGCGTTGCGAACGAGGCTGAAGGGGGAGATGGCTGCGGAGCGCGTCTGATTGCGCAACTTGGCGTCGGTGGCTCCGCGTGGTGGCTCCTTGACGAGGAAGAGGATCAGGAGGGCGATGAGGATGCCGGGAAAGGCAGAGACGAAGAAGGGGACGCGCCAGCCGAAGCGGCCCCCGAGGACTCCGCCGAGGGCGTACCCGGCGGCGGCGCCGACGGGGATGGCGGTGTAGAAGATGGTGAGGACGCGGTTGCGCTGGTCTTCGGGGTAAAAGTCGGCGAGCAGGGCGGGGGCGTAGATGCTGAAGCTGGCCTCTCCGATGCCGAGGGCGGCGTGGCGGAGGACGAGCGAGAAGTAGGAGTGGACGGTGGCGGTGAAGAGATTGCTGGCGCTCCAGAAGAGGGCGGCAAGAACGATCAGGGGCTTGCGCGGGTAACGGTCGCCGAGCCATCCGGTGAGCGGGGCGGCAACCATGTAGGTGAGAAAGAACCAGAAGGTGAGAGCACCGATACGCTCGTCGGAGAGGCTGAAGTCGTGCTTGACCTGCTCCTGGACGCCGGGAAGGATGTAGCGGTCAATGAAGTTGATGAAGTTGAGCGCGGTGAGCAGAACCAGGGCCGTGGCGGCTCCGGCGACGGAGGCGAGGGGCAGCTTGGACGGCGCGGCGGGCATTGGGATGAGGATAGCAGGGGGAGAGTCTGAGTGCTTTGAGGTAGGCTTGTGGCCACCGTGCTTACATTGCGACAGACAGAGGCTTTCACGGAATGGCTCCGGCAGCTTCGAGACGAGCGAGCGCGAGCCAGAATCAATGTGCGCCTTCGCCGGCTGTCAGAGGGGAATGCCGGGCAGGTGCGCTCCGTCGGTGGTGGCGTATCGGAACTGAAGATTGACTACGGGCCAGGCTATAGAGTGTACTTTACTCGACGCGGTCTGGAGATCGTTGTGCTGCTTTGCGGAGGCGACAAGGGTTCGCAGAGTAGAGACATCGAGGCAGCGAAGAAGCTGGCTCTGCTCGTAGGACGGGAGGAGTGATGGCGCTTGAAACTTTTCCGTACGATGCAGCGGACTACCTGACGACTCCAGAGGCTATCTTCTATTTTCTTGAGGCTGAGCTGGAGGAGAACGAACCGTCTTACTGGCCGGGT
>DASXJP010000252.1:0-33222 GCA_036497345.1 Thermoanaerobaculia bacterium | reverse complement strand
GGTCCATCATGGTCATGTCTCCTTCTCGATCTCGATCTGTGGCACGGTGATGCCCGCGAGCTGTTGATAGATCGCGTAGTGCTGGGCCGCCTGCCGGCTGGCCTTGTCGAGGAACCGTTTGAAGCGCTCGGGATCCTGCTTCTCGACCATGCGGAAGCGGGTCTCGTTGCGCATGTAGTCGCGGGCCGAAGCCTTCGGCGGGCCGGAGTCGAGCTGGAGCGGCGGCAGCCCCTCAGGCGTCCGGCGGGGATCGAAGCGGTAGAGCGGCCAGATGCCGGACTCGACCGCCAGCTTCTGCTGGTCCGCGCCGTGAACCAGGTCATACCCGTGGGCGATGCAGTGGCTGTAGGCGATCACCAGCGACGGGCCGGGATAGGCCTCGGCCTCCAGCAGCGTCTGCACCGTCTGGTTGATCTTGGCGCCGAAGGCGATGCGGGCCACATAGACGTGGCCGTAGCTCATGGCGAGCATCCCCAGGTCCTTCTTCGGCGTCTCCTTGCCGGCGGCGGCGAACTTGGCCGCGGCGCCGAGCGGCGTCGCCTTCGACTGCTGGCCGCCGGTGTTCGAGTAGACCTCGGTGTCGAGCACCAGGACGTTCACGTTCTCGCCGCTGGCGAGCACGTGGTCGAGGCCGCCGAAACCGATATCGTAAGCCCAGCCGTCGCCGCCCACCAGCCAGACGCTCCTCGGCACCAGGGTGTCGGCCAGGGCCTCCAGCCGCCGCGCCGCGTCTCCGGGCAGCCCCTGGAGCCGCCGGCGCAGCTCCGCCACCCGCTCCCGCTGATCGTGGATGGCGGCTTCTCCTTTCCCCTCCTCCAGGAGACCGGTGACGAGCTCCTCCCCCAGCTCGTCCCGGAGGCCGGTCAGCAGCTCCCGGGCCTGATCGCGCTGCTTGTCCACCGCCAGGCGGAGGCCGAGGCCGAATTCGGCGTTGTCCTCGAAGAGCGAGTTGGCCCAGGCCGGGCCACGCCCCTCGGCGTTGGTGGTGTAGGGGGTGGTCGGCAGATTGCCGCCGTAGATCGAGGAGCAGCCCGTGGCGTTGGCGATCAGCAGCCGGTCGCCGAAGAGCTGGGTGAGCAGCTTGACGTAGGGGGTCTCGCCACAGCCGGCGCAGGCGCCGGAAAACTCGAAGAGCGGCTGGAAGAATTGCGATCCCTTGGCGTCGATACGGGTCACTTTCGTGCGGTCCACCTCGGGAAGGTCGAGGAAGAAGCGGAAATGCTCGCGCTCGGTCTCGCGCAGCGGGCGCTGCGGCTCCAGGTTGATCGCCTTGCGGCGCGGCTCGGATTTGTTCTTCGCCGGGCAGATCTCCACGCAGAGCCCACAGCCGGTGCAATCCTCGGGCGCCACCTGGAGCACGTACTCCATCCCCTTGAGGTCCGGCGCCTTGTAGGGGCGGGAGCGGAACCCCTCCGGCGCGGCGCCGAGGGCCGCGGGCGCGCAGACCTTGGCGCGGATGGCGGCGTGCGGGCAGACCAGCGCGCACTGGTTGCACTGGATGCAGACGTCGGGGTCCCAGATGGGTATCTCGGCGGCCAGGTTCCGCTTCTCCCACCGCGCGGTGCCGGTGGGCCAGGTGCCGTCCACCGGGAAGGCGGAGACGGGCAGCCGGTCCCCCTGGTTGGCCATCATCACGGCGGTGACCCTCTGCACGAAATCCGGCGCCTCGGCCGCCACCACCGGCGGCCGGTGGCGCGCGGCGGTCGCCATCGCGGGCACGGGCACCGGGTGGAGATGGGCCAGCGTCGCGTCCACCATCTGGAAGTTCCGCTGCACCACCTCGGCCCCGCGCTTGCCGTAGGTCTTTTCGATCGCATGCTTGATCTCGGCGATCGCCTCCTCGCGGGGGAGGACGCCGGAGAGGGCGAAGAAGCAGGTCTGCATGATCGTGTTGATGCGGCCGCCCATCCCCGCCTCGCGGGCCACGCGGTAGCCGTCGATCACATAAAAACGGAGATTCTTTTCGAGGATCTGCTCCTGGGCCTCGCGCGGCAGGTGGTCCCAGACGGTCTCCGGACCATACGGGGAATTGAGCAGGAAGACCGCGCCGGGGCTCGCCGCCTCCAGCATGTCGAAGCGGTCGAGGAAATCGAATTGATGGCAGGCGACGAAGCCGGCCCGGCGGATGAGATAGGCCGAGCGGATGGGCCGCGGGCCGAAGCGCAGATGGGAGATCGTCACCGCGCCCGCTTTTTTCGAATCGTAGACGAAATAGCCCTGCGCGTAATGATCGGTCTCCTCGCCGATGATCTTGATCGAATTCTTGTTCGCGCCCACCGTGCCGTCCGACCCCAGGCCGTAGAAGAGGGCGCGGGTGACGTCGTCCGGCTCGATGTCGAAATCGGGATCGACCGTCAGCGAGCTCCAGGTGACGTCGTCCACGATGCCGACCGTGAAGTGATTCTTCGGCCGCTCTTTCGCCAGCTCGTCGAAGACCGCCTTCACCATCGCCGGATTGAATTCTTTCGAGGAGAGGCCGTAGCGGCCGGCGATCACTCGCGGGTCGGGGACGTGGAGACCCTCGTCCCGCGCCTCGCGCAGGGCGGCCAGCACCTCCAGGTAGAGCGGATCGCCCACGGCGCCCGGCTCCTTGGTGCGGTCGAGCACGGCGAGCGAGCGCACGCGGTGCGGCAGCACGGCGAGGAAGGCGGGGATCGAGAACGGGTGGAAGAGCCGTACCTTGAGAACCCCCACTTTTTCGCCGCGATCGATCAACCAGTCGACGGTCTCCTCGGCCGTCTCGGCGCCGGAGCCCATGATCACGATCACCCGCTCGGCCTCGGGGTGGCCGGTGTAGTCGAACAGGTGGTAGCGGCGGCCGGTGATCTCGGCGAAGCGGTCCATCGTCGCCTGCACGATGCGCGGACAGGAGAGATGGAAGCCGTTGGCGGCCTCGCGGGCCTGGAAGAAGGCGTCGGGGTTCTGGGCGGTGCCGCGCACCTCGGGCCGGTCGGGCGAGAGGGCGCGCTCGCGATGGGCGGTCACCAGTTGCTCGTCGATCAGAGAGCCGAGGTCGTCGGCGGTCAGCTCCTCGATCTTGGCCAGCTCGTGGGAGGTGCGGAAGCCGTCGAAAAAGTGCAGGAAGGGGATGCGGGACTCCAGCGTCGCCGCCTGCGCGACGGCCGCGAGGTCCTGCGCCTCCTGGACCGAGCCGGAGGCGAGCATCGCGAATCCGGTGGCCCGGCAGGCCATCACATCGGAATGATCGCCGAAGATCGACAGCGCGTGGGTGGCGAGGGTGCGCGCGGCCACGTGCATCACAAAAGGGGTGAGCTCGCCGGCGATCTTGTACATGTTGGGGATCATCAGCAGGAGCCCTTGGGAGGCCGTGAAGGTGGTGGCGAGGGCGCCCCCCTGCAAGGCGCCGTGGACCGCGCCGGCCGCGCCCCCCTCGGACTGCATCTCGACCACCCGCGGCACCGTGCCCCAAAGGTTGGGCTTCCCCTCCACGGCCCAGGCGTCCGCCAACTCGCCCATGGGCGAGGACGGCGTGATCGGATAGATGGCGATCACCTCGTTGCTGCGATACGCGACCGCGGCCGCGGCCTCGTTGCCGTCCACGGTGATCCTGCGCCTGCTGGTTGACATCCGATGCCTCCTGCCGGGGGGAAAAGTCCCGCCTGGAAGCATGGTAGGAAGGAGTCGCTCAAAAAGCGCCACCCGGAAGGGTGCCACCCCTTGGGGTGGCGAAGGTGGGAAAGCCGGGCGATCTATCTCCGAGGCGGCTTTTTCTCGATCTCGACCTGCTTGGGCTTCGGCCCCCCGCGGAGAGCCGCCTCCGACCTCTCCTTGAGCAGCTTCATGGTGGAAGAGTCGGGGTTCGTCTTGAGATAGGCGTTCGCGTACTGCACGACCTTCTCGGAGTCGCCAAGCTGGTAATAGGCGAACGCCAGGTTGGCATAGATCGCGGGGGACGGCTTGTCGCCGCTGAGGGTCAGGGCGCGCTGGAGGGGAGCCACGGCGTCCGCGGCATGGCCGGAGCCGGAGTAGTGGGCGCCGAGCATCGTCAGCGGCAGCGGCGACTCCGGCCGCAGCCGCGACGCCTCGTTCAGGTGGGCCACCGCCTTGTCCCAGGCGCCCTTGACGTCGAGGTTGTGCCCCATCCGGTAAAGGTTGCCCAACTTCAGCTCGGTCTCGAAGTCGTGGGCGGGAGCCTGGAGCAGGCGCGCCTCGACGGACTTCCAGAGCGCCTCCACGCGGGAGCGGTCCGCGGGCGTCCCGATCTCAGGCGGGAAGCTGTCCGCCACGGCTTGCAGCTTCGCCAGATCGGCATCGAGATTCGATGCCTGCTCCACGGCGTTCACGGCGGCCGCCAGACCGATCGCGGCGAGCAGGAGGCAAACTTGGACGCTGGGTCGTCTCATGGGAATCTCCCTTCGGGAGCAGCGGGATTTCTGACCCGTAATCGTACTACCAAAGGACGTCGACCTTCGCGAGCGCCGTCGGGGGTCTCGCGCCGGAGACGATCTTCACAGGAGAGCGGCTTGCGACTCGGAGATCTCGAGGTCCATCAACCGTTCCGCGGATCGGGCCTTCCGCGGAGGCCGGCGGTTGAGCCGCTCCGCGGTACGGACCGACCCTTCCGCGGAGCCATCCTTCCGCCTGGGCCGCCAGTCCTGCCATTCCGCGGATCGGGCCTCCCGCCCGGGCCGGCGATTGAGCCGTTCCGCGGTACGGGCCTTCCGCGGAGGCCGGCGGTTGAGCCGCTCCGCGGTATGGACCGACCGTTCCGCGGTACGGGCCCTCCGCGGAGGCCGGCGGTTGAGCCGTTCCGCGGTACGAACCGACCGTTCCGCGGTACGGGCCTTCCACGGAGGCCGGCGGTTGAGCCGCTCCGCGGTATGGGCCGACCGTTCCGCGGTACGGGCCTCCCGCCGGGGACGGCGGTTGAGCCGCTCCGCGGTACGGACCGACCATTCCGCGGTACGGGCCTTCCGCGAAGGTCGGCGGTTGAGCCGCTCCGCGGTATGGGGCGACCATTGCGCGGAACGAGCCTTCCTCCGGGGCCTGCGGTCCTGCCATTCCGCGGTACGGGCCTCCCGCCGCCTGAAGAAGACTCTCCCAGGAAGCTTCGGCTCTGGTCGTCCCCCTATCCGCGCGAGCGCCGGTCCCTCACCACGAAGATCTCCTGCGCGAACAGCCGGCCTTCGTAGTCGTGGACCCGGATGCGCACCTCGTCGCCCGGTTCCAGTCAATCGTACTACTGACAAGCAAGGCATTAGCGTGACGGCCGGCTCAAAATCTCGATCACCCAACGGCAGAGATCCGGGTTGATCCAGATGTCCGGTCGCTGGCTCAATGCGTTGACGAGGTCTGTCGCCTCGCTTCGTGACAGGTGACCTTCCTGATGAGCGGACACGATGATGCCGAGCGTTCCCTTGATCTGTGTCGTCACCCCAGCAGCCTGGAAGCAGGCCAAAGCTCCCTGACGGGCATCATGATCGTCGATCAGAAGCCAATCCGCGCGTTGCTCAATGGCGAGACGGATGCTCTCCTCTTCCCCGAGGCCCAGTTGTAGTGATACCGGAAGAAACGGCAGGGTGGGTGCGGCGAGGATCAGATTCTCCTCGTTGCACCAGGCTTCGACGAGCGCGGCGTCCGGTGCGCCGAGGCGTTGCCCCGCAACCACAGTCTCCTCATGAACTGCCGGTGGGATCAAGATCCGGGGGAACAGGCGGAAAAGTACAGCAAGGCCGTCGACCTTCGCGAGCGCCATCAGGGGTCCCGCGTCGGAGACGATCTTCACAGAAAAGCGGCTTGCGACTCAGAGATCTCAAGGTCTGCGGGATCGACCTTGGGAGTCAACCCGTGGGCGTACGCCAGGGGGATCATCTCGCGGAGAGAGAGCCCTGCCTGCCTGGCGGCATAGGCCAGGGAGCCCTCTCCGCGCTTATACGCCTGAAGCGCCTTGTTGACCCGCCATTCCCGGAGCCCGAAGATCAGCACCTGCTGCTGCTCTTGGGGGTCAACGGGCAACTGCTGGGCGAGCTCGTCAGGGACCGGGATAGAGAGCTTGGCTCTGGCCATGAGACCTCTATCCTACCACCACGGTCCCGGTTCCCCTACCCGCGCGAGCGCCGGTCCCTCACCACGAAGATCTCCTGCGCGAACAGCCGGCCTTCGTAGTCGTGGACCCGGATGCGCACCTCGTCTCCCCGCTCCAGGTTGTCGGGGCTGTAGCGTTCTCCCTGGAAAATGACGGGGGTATGCGAGTCGTAGCCCACCGTGATGGGCTCGCCGCCGCGGTCGATCTCCAGGGTCTGGGCGTCGGTGTCGATCGAGCGGATGATCCCCTGCAGCCTGTCGGCATGGTCCTCACCACGGTCGTGGGGCCGGCCGCCGGGCTCTCCGGGCGGCGGCTGCACCCCGGGCGGCGGTTGCTCTCCGGGCGGCGGACCGCCCTGGCTCACGTCGTAGAGCACGTCGATTTGCTCGGCGAACAGGCGGCCCTCCTCGTCGCGGTCGACGTGGACCCGAATGCGGTCGCCGCGCTCAAGGTCCTCCGGCCGGTAGGTCTGGCCCTGGTACCTCACGACCGTGCCGTCGTCATAGGAGAGGGCGAGCGGGGGCCTGTCGCGTTCGCCGCGCCCTTCAGCAAGGTAGATGAGCCGTTCGCGGGGGTTGACGCTCTCGACCGTGCCGTGGACGTCGCCGTGCTCACCGTACCGTCCGCCATACTGGCCGTCCGGATAAGGATACGGATGCTGGTGGTCGCCCGGGTAGTATTCCGGGCCGCAACCGACGAGGAAGGCCGCCGCGAGGAGCGGCGCCAGAAAGCCATAGGAGAGGATCTTTCGCATGGTATTTCCTCCATCCAGAGGGAAGAATTGCAGGACCCGTGCCGCACGGCATAACTGGAAGAGATCCGCAATGCTCAGTAGAATGCGCCGGTGACCATGGATTCCGCAACACCCGCGCTCGACCTGCTCCGCTCCGCCGGCAAGGTGGGGCTCGTCCTCTCCGGCGGCTCCACCCGCTGCTCCTTCCAGGTGGGGGTGATCGAGACTCTCCACGAGCTCGGAATCCACCCCGCCCTCTTGGTGGCCGTCTCGGGCGGGGTGTGGAACGGCGCCGCGGTCTCGGCCGGCGTGATCCCCCGGCTTCGGCAGTGCTGGCGCGCCTTCACGCGGATGCCCCACGTGGACATCCGCCGCCTGGTGCGCGACCACACTCCCTACCGGTTCGACGAGATGCACCGCCGGACGTTCAACCGCTACGTGGGTGCCGAGCGGCTGCGCCGGCCCGAGGCGACGCCGCTCTGGGTGGGCGTCACCCGCCTGCGGGACCGCCAGGGGATGTACTTCGACGCGCGGCTGGCCGAGGACCCTCTCCCGCTGTTCCTCGCCTCGAACTACATGCCGCCGTTCTATACCTACGCGCCCCGCATCGACGGCGAGCGCTACGGCGACGGCGGCCTCGTGGACAATCTGCCCTACGAGAAGGCGTTCGCCGAAGGGTGCGACGCCGTGGTCCTGGTGACCATGAAGGGGGAGAGCGAGGGGGGACCCTACCGGGGCCCGCGCGATCCCGACCACGTCATCCCGGCGCCGTTCCGCGAGCGGACGGTGGTGATCCGCCCCCGGCACCGTCCGCCGTGCAGATTCGTCGACAGGCGCTGGGAGGTGCTGAGCCTCATGATGGACCTCGGGCGCCTGCGGGCCCGCGAGGTGCTCCTCGGCGAGCGCCACCCGGAGACCGAGGTGCGCGCGGATGTGGGAGCCCTCGACGCCGCGTTCCGCCGGCTGATGTTGACGCGCGTGCTCGCTACCGCGACCCGCCGCGGGGTCTCGACGTAGGCCCCCACCCTTCCGGGTGGACATCCCCTCGCCTCCGGGGGTGGCGACGAAAGGGGATCTCCTCGCTAGCCTTCAGGGAACGACCGCGAGGAGACCCCATGATTTCGCTACCGGACCTGCGTGCCAATGCCTCCCTGCTCAAGCTCGACCTCTATTGCAAGGGGGTCCGCCTGGACGATTCCTGCCTCGTCGAGGAGGACGGCGGGCGGAAGATCCTGCGCACCCGCGCCGGCCTGGGCAGCGGGCTGGAGATGATCCTGCCGGGTGGTCTGTGGACCAACGTGCCGGTGACCGAGCGTTTCGCCGCCTATTCGCCGTATACCCTCCACCGCGAGGCCGGGCGCTACCTGCTGCGCTGGCACGGCGAGGAGGTGACCGCCGTCACGCTCTCCCCCCGCCCCGGGTGGTACGACCGGCCGACCTCCACGGGCAAGCCGATGACCCGCATCGGCACCCTCCAGGGGACCTATCTCGGCATCTATCAGGCCAAGGTCTGCGAGTACTGGACGGCCAAGCCGGCCAAAGTGAATTGCAAGTTCTGCTCGGTGGGGCTGAACCTGGGGATCGACGACGCCGACGACAAGTCGATCGACGAGGTGATGGAGGTGGTGCGGGCGGCGCGGGAGGAGTCGGGGATCACCTACGTGGACTTCAACACCGGCCACTACGAGGGGGACACCTATCTCGACCTCCTGGAGCCGTTCATCGTCCGCATCAAGCGCGAGCTGGGGCTCCTGGTGGGCGTGCAGACGCCGCCCCACCGCGATCTCCGGCGCTACGACCATCTGCGGGCGATCGGCGTCAACCGCGTCTCGTTCTGCTTCGAGATCTTCGACCGCCAGCTCTTTGCGGAGATCTGCCCCGGCAAGCACGCCGAGTACGGGCTCGATCACTACCTGGAGGCGGTGCGCTACTGCGCCGCCCTCACCCGCAAGGGGCCCCGGCATGAGCCCTGGGTGACCAACGGCGAGATCATCGCGGGGCTGGAGCCGCCGGAGTCGTCGATCCGCGCCATCGACTGGATCACCGCGGTCGGCGCCGTCCCCACCGTCTGCGTCTTCCGCCCGCTGACCGGCACCGATCTCCAGGAGGCCGAGCCGCCGGAGACCGAGGAGCTGATCCCCGTCTTCCGTAGGCTCTTCGAGGCCTGCATGGAGAAGGGGCTGCCGATCGGGGTGGCGCCCAACGTCCACGTCAGCCTGGTGATGCTGCCGGAGGAGTGCCGGCCCTTGAGCCCCCACCGGTATCCGTTGCAGACGCTCAAGCTCCGCGCGATGGCCAAGGTCTTCGGCCGCCGCTTCGGCAGGCGGCTGGAGCGGATGAGCGCGGCGCCGGCCGTTTCGGCGCCGGAGACCGCTGCGGCCGAATCCGTGATGTAATCTGGGAAACCTCGCGAAAGGGGAAGGGAATGGACGAGATCCTGAGTCAGTTGGTCGACCAGTTGGGCACCCATCCGGGGCAGACCGAGGTGGGGGCGGGCGCGCTGCTGAACCTGATCCGCGAGCACGCCTCGGCGGCCGATTTCGGGCAGCTCCTCCAGGCGGTGCCCGAGGCTTCGCAGTGGATGGGCACGGCCACGGCCGCCCAGGCGGGCGCGGCGCCCGGAGACGGCGGGCTCCTGGGCGAGATCGGCGGGCTGATCGGCGGCCTCACGGGCTCGTCCGGAGGCGTGGGCGGCCTCCTCTCCGCCCTGGCCCACTCGGGCCTGAGCGCCGACAAGCTGATGCAGCTCGTGCCCGCGCTGCTCGCCCTCCTTCAACAGCGCGGCGGGACCGACCTCCTGTCAAGGATCGCGGGCTCGGTCCCCATGCTCCAGGAGGTCCTCGGCGGCGGAGCCGCGGGAGCGCCGGGAGCGCAGCCCGGCGGCGGCCTCCTCGGCGAGCTCGGGAAGATGTTCGGGTAGGCGCTCAGCGCCCCGGCGCCTTGGGCGCCGTCGGCGGAGCCTGCGGCGGGGCCGCCACGCAGGGGACGGCGAAGCTCCGGTGGCCGTTCTTGCCGACGCTGCGCACGGCGAAGTATTCGTTGTCGGTGCTGGTGCTCTCCAGCACGACCTGACCGGGGCGGTCGACCTTCCGCAGGAGGTGCCAGCGGGCGTCGGTCGTCTCCCTGTGGAGCAGCTCGAACCCTTCGCGCTCGGGGTCGTCCTCGGCCTCGATGGTGATCCTGGCGGACGGGGTCACGGCGCCGGAGAGGACGGCGGCCTTCGGGGGCGCCGGGGCCGCGGCCAGCTCGCCGAGGAGGAGCTGGTCGAGCGCCGCCACCTCGGTGACGAAGGGGAAGTCCATGTACTGGATCAGGTCGCCGTACTGGACCCCCTTCTCCACCCGCACGTCCTGGTGCTGGTGATCGTAGACCTCCAGCGGCTCGGTGACGCGGAGGGCCGGCAGCCCGGCCTCGGCGAAAGGCATGTGATCGCCGCCGCGGCCGAAGCGGTCGCGCCGGAAGACGAGGCGCACCCGCTCGGGGCCGGCCAGCTCGTCGAGGCGGCGGGCCATCTGGCGGCCGGGCGAGTCGACGCCGTCCGGCCCGCCCTCGCTGAAGACGCGCGGCCGGCGGTCCTTGGAGCCGTTGGTGGCGCCCACGATGTCGTCGGTGATCATGCCGCCCACCTGATAGCCCTGCTGGGCCAGCCACTCCTTCATCCGCCGGGCGCCCAGGAGGCCCTGCTCCTCGCCCGCCACGGCGGCGAAGATCAGGGTGGCCCGGTAGCCGCCCGGCTTCGCGGCCATCGCCTGGGCGGAGAGGATGGAGACGATCACCCCCGAGGCGTCGTCGTCCGCTCCGGGCGCGTCGGACCTGGCGTCCATCACGTCCGAGGCGCGCGAGTCGAGGTGGCCGGACATCATGTAGGCGGTCTTCTTGCGCAGGGGATCGGTCCCCTCGAGGACGGCGTAGACGTTCTCCATGCGCACCGCCACGTTGCCCGTGCGCTGGCCCGTCGTCTCGTACTTGTCGACGATCACCCGCAGCCGGCCGCCGGTCCGGGCGGCGATCTCGTTGAGCCGCCGCACCACCACGTCGCGCCCGCAGCCGATCCCCCGCTTGGGATCGGTCCAGGATGACAGCGAGCTCCGCGTGCCGCAGCCGACCAGCTCGGTGTCGATGGCCCGGGCCTCCGCGGAGAGATTGGAGGACGGAGGCGCCGCGAGGACGGGAGCGGCCGGGGGGGCCATCAGGAGGGAGAGGAAGACGAAGGCGCGCAACGAGGGCATGCGGGCTCCTTTCGACGTGCGCGGTGCATCTTACAGGAGCTCAGGGCCTACCCGTTCACGCGCGCCGCCCCACCCCAACGGCCGGGCCGCGCGTCCGCTCGCGGGCCTAGCCGTGGACAGGGACGGCCGCGGCCGTCCCTCTTCAAGAGGAGGATGCCGCCATGAGAGTCCGCGAGATCATGAGGCGTGAAGCCAGGTTTTGCCACCCCTGGACCCCGCTGGCCGAGACGGGCCGGACGATGGCCGAGGTAGGGTGTGGAGCCCTGCCGGTGGTCGACCTCGAGCAGAACGTGATCGGCATGGTGACCGACCGCGACATCTGCCTGGCCCTGACGGCCGGCGACCGCAAGGCCTCGGAGGTCGCGGTCCGCGAGGTGATCCACGGCGACGTGCTCTCCTGCGAGGCGGGCGACGACATCGGGGACGCGCTGGCGATCATGGCCACCTGCCACGTGCGCCGCCTGGCGGTGCTCGACGCGGCGGGCCATCTGGACGGCATCCTCTCCCTCGACGACGTGGCCGTGGCCTCGCGGGCCCTCGGGCCCCACGACTACACGGGACCGTTCTATTCGGACGTCGCCAAGACGCTGAAGGCGATCTGCGGCCATGCGCTGCCGGCCGTCTGCTGAATCCTGTCGGGTCCGATTTACACGGGGGGCGCGGTCGACCGTACGACCGGGCCCTCGGCGGCCCGCCGCGCCAGCCAGCGGAAGCCGCGGGTCTCGGCCTCGCGTTGCACGGCCTGGAGGGTGGCCATCGCCGCCGCCGGATCGCCCGTCTGCCGTTGCAGGAGCCCCAGCTCGAGACGGGCCTCGAGGCCGCCGGCCACGTCGCCGATCCGGGTGGCCTCCTGGATCGCCCAGCGCAGGAGATCCAGGGCCGCCGCGGCGTCGCCGGTGGCGGCGCGGACGGACGCCACGGCCGTGGCCACGGTGAGGCGGAGGGCGAGGTCCTCCCCCGCCTCGGCATACGTCTCCGCCCGCTCGGCCGCGGCGCGGGCCGGCGCGCGCTTGCCGTCGGCCAGCAGCGCCTGGGCCTGCCGCGCGAGGGCGAGGGCGCGGAAGCCGTCCATCCCCCGCCGGCCGTACCAGTCGGCCACCTCGGAGGCGAGGCGGGCGGCCTCTTTGGGGTTCCCCGTGAGCCGGATCAAATCCGCCAGATCGAGCCGGACCGCCGCGGCCTCCAGATCCTCGCCGTTCGCCACCAGGACGCGCAGCGCCTCCTCGAGCTGGCGGCGGGCGCCGGGGAGATCGCCGTCGTCCAGGCTCCGGCGAGCCTGCCCGTACATCGCCGCGGCGACCACGCTGCGGGAGCCGGTGACGCGGCCGAGGTCCATCTGCTCGGCGCCGGCCCGTTTCGCCTCGGCCAGGTTGCCGAGCCGCTCCTGCAGCCGGGCCTGGAGGCCGAGCGCCTCGGCGATGCCCATCCGGTGGTCCGCCTGCCGCTTCATCTCCAGGGCCCGCGCGAGGCGGCGCTGGGCCTCGGAGAGATCCCCCAGCCGCATCAACACCTCGGCCGACGCCGTGAGCGTCGAGGCGGCGCGGACCGGGTCTCCGATCTGCTGGCTGATCTGGTACGCCTGCTCCTGCAGCCGCCGGGCCTCGCCGAGCGAGCCCAGGCGGGCGAGCACCAGGCCCTGGTAGCTGAGCGACCGCTCCTCGTCGACGCGGTTGCCCGTCTGCCGGCTGATGGCGAGCACCTCCTCGAACCGCTGGCGGGCGCCGGCGAGATCCCCGCGCGCCAGGAGCACGGTGCCGACCGCGTTGAGCGCCTCCTCCGCCAGCACCCGCTCGCCGTCCGCCAGGAACGCGGCATGGGCCTGCTCCAGCAGCGACTGGGCCTTCGGCAGGTCGCCGAAGTCCTGGGCCACGAACCCCAGGTTGTCCAACTGGAGCGCTCCGCTCTGGACGCTGCCGCTCCGCCGCAGGGTGTCGAGGGCGGCCTGGTACATCGACTGCGCCTCGGCGAGACGCCCGAGCTCGTTGAGCGCCACGCCGAGGTGGGTGAGGACGAGGGCGACGGCGGCCTGGTTGCCCGCCCTGGTGAAGAGATCGCGCGATTCGGTGAACAGGGGGACGGCCTCGCGGGAGCGGCCGATCAACAAGAGGCGGTCCCCCCGGAGCATCAGCGCCTGGGCCACGACCGGGGTCTCCCTCGACTTACGGCCTTTCTCCTCGGCGGTCCTGGCGGCCCGCATCAGGACGTCGAAGCTCGACAGACGCTTGGCGATCTGGGCTTCGGCGAGGTCGATGCGCGGGTCGTCCCCGGACGGGGCTCCCAGCTTCCTCATCTCCGCCACGACCGTGAGGGCCTCGGCGCCCCGCCCGGCGGACGACAGGGCGCTCGCCAGGCGCAGGCCGTAGTCCAGGTTGTCGGGATAGAAGGTCCACAGCGAGCGGTAGAGCTCGCTCGCCCGGCTCCAGTCCTTCCTCGTCTCGGCGGCGCGCGCCTCGATGGCCAGCCGGTCCTGCTTCGGCAGGGCCTCCGAGAGCTGGACCGCCTTCTCCGCCTCCTCCCGCGCCCTGGCGTCGTCGCCCAGGCCGCTCCAGGCGAGCGAGAGCGCGGAGCGGGTCACCGCCGAATCGGGGCTGGCCTCCACCGCCCGCTGCAACAGGTCGCGGGCGCCCCGCATGTCGAAAGCGCGGAGCCGCACCAGCCCTTCGGCATAGAGTCGCGTCGCCTCCGAGCTCGCCGGCAGCACCGCCTGCGCCGCCCGGGCCTCCTCCGGCGTCGGCTCGGACCATCCGAGGCTGTGCCGCAACCCCTTCCCGAGCTTGGGCACGAGATCGAACAGCCGCTCCTCGGACCCCACCTCGGCCAGGGAGGCCACCGTGTCGCCGGTGGTGGCCTTCAGGACCTGGAGATCGATCCGCAGGTGGTTCTTCTCCCCCTCGCCCAGGGAGAGATACGAGCCGACCACCACCAGGTCGGCTCCCAGATGGTCGTGAATCTGCTGCAAGGTGTCCCCGCCCAGGCTCTCGGTGTAGGGCACCGAGAAGGTCTGCCGCATGCGGGCCACCTCCTCGCCCCGGACCATCCGGACCTTGGAGCCGGCCGAGAGCTCGGTGATCAGCATCTCCGAGAGCGCGGTCGAGAGCCAGCTCTCGTCGCGGCGGCCGGCGAGGTTCCGGAACCCCAGCACGGCCACCGTCGGCCGGGTGGGGAGCGCCGGGAGGGTCGCAGTCTTGTCCGGCAGATTCTTCCGCCCGTTGTAGAAAAGAAACAGGCCGGTCGTCCCCAGGGCCAGCAGGAAACCCAGGACCAGCCCGGCGACGAGAAACCGGCGCCGGCCCCGCGGTGGAGACGGAGCCGGCAAGGCCGGGGCGGGGGCCGGGACCGGGACCGGAGCGGCGGAGACGGCGGGAGTGGAGGGTGGAGGGGGCGAGGGAGGTGGGGGTGGATCGGCCGTCAAGGCGGCCGCCGGAATCGTGAATTCGCCGGTCGCCTCCCGCGGGATCTCGAGGACCTCGGCGACGAAGCTGTACCCCCGGCCCGGAACGGTCACGACGTACCGGTGATCGTTCGCCCGCTCGCCCAGGGCCTTGCGGAGGGAGGAGATGTTCTGGGTCAGGTTGGCTTCGGTGACGAAGGTGTCCGGCCAGATCCGCCGGATCAGCTCCTCCTTCTCCACCACCGCGCCCCGGTTTTCGAGGAGGACGACCAGGATCGAAAAGGCCTTGGGGGTCAGGGACACCTGCTCCCCGCCCTTGAGAAGGCGCCGCCGTATGGGATCGACCCGGAACCCGTCGAACTCGTAAACCTGCTTCTCCGCCCGTGGGGGCTGGGGGCTCGTTGCCATGGAAGAAGTCATCGCCTCAGGTGGACAGGCCGGGGGCGCCCCACGAGAGTCTCGCGAGCGTTGCCGCTCTCCGGAAGCTCCTGAACAGTGAAAACGATTGTACCTCACCCCACAGGCCTCTCGTAAAGAGGGTCCTTTGATGTTTTTTGAGGAAGCTTGAGCGTTCCTCTGAGGACTCTTGATCGCCCCGCCCCCTAGACTTCCCCGCAATGCAGCACCCGAGGGGAGAGGGGGGGCGGGCACCGGAGGGAGGGACCCCGCCCCCCACCTTGTAGCTCTTGATGTCTTTGTAGTTCTTTTAAAGGGGAAGAGAGAGTTGTCCGTTCTGATGGTCATCTGAATTGCTTTGGTAGTAAGTGGAGGGCGAAGGCCCGGGAGAGTGATCTGCCCGGGTTTTTCTTTTTTGGGGCGGCTTTTCTTTTTTGGGGCGGCTTCAGTGCGCGGCGAGGGCCGGCGGAAGCGGGTGCCCGAAGCCCCCGTTCCGCCAGGGGTGGGCGTCCTGGTGGGCCATGACCGCTCCGGTCACCAGCAGAAACGTCATCAGCATCAGGGAGATCACCACCAGGACGAGGGCCTGCCAGACCGCGCCGTCCAGTTCCTTCGGAGAGGGCTCCTCAGGAGGGGAGGGACGGGGCGACCGCCGTGAGGAGGTGCCCGGGAACCTCGCCACCCGGCCGCCGGCTCCGGGCTCCCGGTCCAGGCGCCGCGGCCCGGTCCTCATCTCGGCCTGTCCCGCCTCGCGCAGGGCGGCGGCCATCTCGGCGGCGCTCTCATACCGGGCTCCGGGGCCCGGGAAGGTGGCGCGGGCCAGCACCTTGACCAGCGGGTCCCGCACGCCGGGCCAGCGCCCTCCCCGGAGCGAGGCGAAGGCCAGGCGCCGGAGGAGACAGCCGGCGGCGTAGAGATCGCTCTGCGCGGTGTACGGCTCCCCCGGCAGCGGCCCGGGAGAGCCACCGACGACGAGGAGCAGGCGCCCCTCCGGAGCAAGGAAGACCTCGTCCTCCGTCAGATACCGGTAGAGGACCCCTTCGGCATGGGCTTCGGCCAGGATCTCCAAAAGCTGGGTCCCCCAGTCGATCAGCGTCGCGCGGTCGGGCCGTTCCCCCTGGGCCAGCACCTCGCGGAGGCTCCGCCCCGTCCTCCAGGGGCCGGCCTGCCGGAGATCTCGAAGCGCGGATGTCGAAGAGCGGCTCACCTGATGTTTGCCCCCGGGACCGACCACCTGTTGATCGATCCCCTGCTATAAATGGCTTGCAAGCTCCGTGCAGGGAGAGCTCACGGGGGTGCTCGGCAAGGGAGGTGGAGCCATGCGGGTCGGCGTCCTTTCGGATACGCACAACCTTCTGCGGCCGCGGGTGCTGGAGCTGCTCGCGGGGTGTGAGCGGATCCTGCACGCGGGGGACGTGGGAGAGCCGGAGATCCTCGACCGGTTGCGGCGGCTCGCGCCCGTCGAGGCGGTGCGGGGGAACACCGATTTCGGAGCCACGGCCGCACTGCCGGAGATCCTGGCGGGCGACCTCGGCGGGCTCCCCTTCCGCATGGTGCACCGGCGCGAGGACGTCGATCCGCGCTGGCCGGCGGAATCGCGGCTGGTGATTTTCGGGCACTCGCACCGTCCCGAGCTCTCCTGGCACGGCTCGTGCCTGCTGCTCAATCCAGGAGCTTGCGGTCCCCGGCGCTTCCATCTGCCCCTCACCCTCGCTATCCTGCGGGTGACCGACCACCGGATCGTTCCGGAGATCCTGGCGGTGGAGTGAAGGGCTGGGGGCCGACCGCGTTCCCTAATTTCCAAGGAGAGCTCATGCGTCAGAGATGCCGCGTCGTCTTGCTGTGCCTGCTCGCCGCAGCTTTCGGGGCGAGCCTCGCTTCCGCCTCGGGGTTCGGGCTGTTCCAGCACGGAGCCCGCGCCATCGGCCAGGCCGGCGCCTTCACCGCCCGGGCGTCCGACCCCTCGGCGCTGTTCTACGACCCCGCCGCCATCACCAAGCTGAGCGGCGTGCAGCTCGAGGCCGGCCTGGACATGAACAACCCGACGATCGACTACACGAGCCAGACCGGCAGCTTCGAGGCCCGCCACATCATCCAGTTCCCGCCCGCCATCTACGTCACCTGGCGGCCGAAGGGAGGGCCCTTCGCGTTCGGCCTCGGCTACGACTCCCCGTTCAACGACAGCCTCAACTGGCAACCCGTGCAGTTCCCCGGCCGCTTCATCACCCGGCGCACCGAGGTGCGCGTCTACGAGCTCCATCCGGTGGTGGCGTACGACCTGGGCGAGGGGTGGAGCGTGGCCGCCGGCTTCCGCTATGCCTTCGGGAACCTCGACCGCGACCTCAACACCATCGCGAACGTCCTGCCCGACGGCGCTCCCAACCCGCAGCCGGTGGCGATCGAGATCGAGCGGAACGCCACCTCCGACGTCAACGCCACGGCCTGGGACGTCTCGGTCCACTACGCCGCGCCGTCCTGGGGGTGGGGAGGGGTATTCCGCAGCGCCGAGAGCCTGAAGGGGAACGGCGACGTGACCTACAAGCCGCGCGACGCCCCCGCCATTCCGGGGCTCGACACCGCGCTCCAGAGCAGGTTCTCCCCGGGGCACGTCCGCCAGTCGTTCGAGATCCCCCGCGAGGTGCGGGCCGGCGTCTGGTACGCCCCCTACCCCGAGCTGCGGATCGAGCTCGACGCCAGCTTCCAGAGCTGGTCGAGCCTGGAGGCGACGGACATCACCTACACGCCCAACCCCTTCAATCCCTTCAACCCGACGGAGACCATCCCCCGCGACTGGAAGGACACCACCGGCCTGCGGCTCGGCGTGGAAGGGAACATCACCGACCACTTCCTCCTCTACGGCGGCATCGCCCTGGAGCAGTCGCCGGTGCCGGACCACACGATCGAGCCCGGCTTCCCCTACGGCGACTTCATGGTCTATGCCGCGGGCTTCACCTACGACTTCTCCTGGGTCTCCTTCGACCTGGCCTACTCCTACCACGATTTCGACAGCCGCCGGACCAGCACCCAGGAGCCGCAGAATCCCGGCCGCACGGGCACCTACAGCGGCCGCGATTCGGTGTTCGGCATCGCGGCCCGTTGGCGGTTCTGAGCCCTCACCCCTGCCCCTCCCCCCTCCTCTCCGGATGAGGGTGGGAGGGACGGGACCGCTGTACCGGTGAAGGCCGGAGATACCGGGCCGGCCACTCGCGTCGAGAGTGCCCGGTCCGAAGGTGCCGGTCCGAAGGTGCCAGGGATATACGATCTGCGCTGGTCGGCGGGGAGCGCGGTGGCTGCCGGGGGGTGAATTGGAGGCCGCCTCGCTGTCTCAAGAGCCTCCCATTGACCCGGTGCCCTGAAATCCCTACTCTGACCTCCAGGAGGCGCTCTATGGGTATCGCCGGAATGAGGAAGCTGGAAGTCCCCACCCTTCTCGAAGAAGAGGAGCCGGTTCTCATCACTCGGGAGGGGAAAATCTCAGGGCTGTATCTGCCCTTGGAGAACCCCGATCAGATCCCGGAAGATCTCCGCCGCGATCTGATCTCCGCGGTCGGCCGGCACATCGCCGGGGCCCTCGAGGCCAAGGGGGTGCGGGAAGAGGAGATTCTCGAGGACTTCGATGATTTCCGCCGGCGTCGTCGCTGACGCGAACGTCCTCCTCTCGGCCGCTCTCGGGAAGGCGGCACGGCTCCTCGCGGCACGAGATCCCGAAGACGCTCATCCGCTTGCACTGGCCCGCGCTCTCTCCTTGCCAATCTGGTCGAACGACTCAGATCTTGCGAACGTTGGCGTGGATTGCTGTACGACAGCTCAGCTGTTGAAGGTCCTGGAGACCAGATAGAGCGCTCCAGCGGGCCTGCCCACCGCCGTCCAGCCGTTGATAGGCCAAACCTTTCCCAAGGGGGCAGATCGGCGTCGAAAAAGAGGACGCGGGCTCCGTCCTTTTTTGTCCACGCTCCCGAGGGGGAATGAGGCTCCCGTGCTATCCTGTCGTCCGAGAGGAGGATCGAAAAGCCCGGTCTCCCTCTTCCCTTTGCCCTCAATGCGGAATAAGATCCTCTCAAGGAACGACTCCGCAAGGGAGAACGCCATGAGCCAGTCAGCCACCACGGCCCTCGCGCCCCTGCCCTTCGAGCTCGTCTACGACGACGGAGAGCCTTTGGAGACCGACTGGCATACTCGGCAATTGCCCCTTCTGCGGCATCTGCTCCTCCAGGCCATGGCGGAGCACGGCCGGACCGATTTCTTTGCCGGCGCGAACATCTTCGTCTACTACTCCGTGGAGCAGGCGCGCGAGGTCGCGGAAGAAGTGAGAAACAACCTTCCGGAGAAGGCCTTCCGCGGACCGGACGTCTTCTGGGTGGGTGGTGCCGACCCGGACCGCGAGCGCGAGGCCTGGATCGCCTGGGAAGAAGGCGGACGCCTGCCGGACGTCGTCTTCGAGATGCTCTCCCCTTCCACCGCAAAGAAGGACCGCACCGAGAAGCGGGATCTCTACGCCCGGGTCTTCCATGCGGCGGAATACTTCATGTATGAGCCCAAGACGCGAAAGCTCGAGGGGCTGCGACTGGCAGGCCACTTCTACCAGCCGATCCAACCCGATGAGCACGGCCGGCTCTGGAGCGAGCAGCTCGGAGCCGCGGTCGGCCTCTGGCGCGGCATCGTCGAGAGGAAGCGGGGCGTCTGGGTCCGGCTCTTCCGCTCCGACGGCGGCTTGATTCCGACGGAGGCCGAGGCCGAACGCCAGCGAGCTGAAGCAGAGCGCCGGCAGGCTCAGGCGGAGCGACAGCGGGCTGAGATGGAGCGCCAGCGGGCCGAAGCCGCCGAGGCCGAGCTCGCCCGCCTGCGGGCCCTGCTCGCGGAGCGCGGCCGGGGCTGAGGCTTTCTCAGGCCGGTCTCCCCGCCCTCACCTTCCGCAGGAAATCTTCCAGCGTCTGGCCCGGCTCCAATAGGAACGGCTCGTCGAGGATCTCCGGATCGGCGATGCGGTCGAGACGGAAATGGCGGTGATCGTTCCGCAGCTCGCACCAGGCGACGAGGGTCCACACCGAGCCCCAGTAGTAGAGGCCGAGCGGCCAGACGGTGCGGGCCGAGGCGGCGCCGTCCTCGCGGGTGTAGTCGAAGCGCGCCTTGCGGTGCTCCAGGATCGCGTGGCGGAGAAGGCCCACGTGCCGCACCGGGTAGGGACGGTGGCTCGGCGCGTAGAGCGCCTCGCCCGGGTCCTCCAGGTCCGGCGGCAGGACGGCCTCGATCTTGCGCAGGGCGTTGGCCGCCGCCTCCGACAGCTCGGGATCGGCCCAGGAGCGGACCATGCGGGCGCCGAGACGCAGGGCCTGGAGCTCTTCGCGGTCGAACGGGGAGCTCCTGACGGCGCCCCCCCACGTCCTTTCAATCCCGTCCCTCCAGAAGCGACATCACCGTGCCCGGCTGATCGGCCGGAGGATAGGAGGCGGAGTAGTCGTATTTTTCCTGGAGCTCCGGCTCCGACCAGACCTCGTTGTACTGGCTCTTGTAATTGAAATACAGCTTCGGCCGTTGGCCTTCCTGCCCGCCATGTTTGATGAGACGCGCGATCGCCTGCCGGTCCGGATGGCAGAAGTGATAACCGTTCGTCGAGACGACGTAGCGCGAGCAGTCGAGGCGCTGGACCAGCTCCGTGCTGACGTTGTTCTGGCTGCCGTGATGCGACACCTTGAACAGGTCCACCTTCAGACGCTCGAGGCCCCGCTGCTTCAACAGCTTGTCGATCGATTGCACGAGGACCGGCGCGTGCGCGTCCGCCGCGAGCAGCGCGCTGGCGCCGCCGAATTCCGCCAGCAGGGCGATGCTCGTTCCGTTGGGCGCGCCGTTGTCCCCGCCGAAGGCTTCGTCCGCGAGCGCGTCGACGTCTTTCGAGGTCGCGGGGGTCCCCTTCAGGAGCTTGCGATAGTCGACCCGGGAGCCGGGCTCCAGGCCGTACCGTTTCAATTCGCGCTGCCAGACCGGTCCGAGCTTCTTCAGCCGGTCGGGCGTGGGTGAGAGGAGCGTCAGCTTCATCCCTCCGGGAAGCACATGCTCCGGCAGGGGCTCCTCCTCCCTCACCACGATCGGTCCGCCGTCGCGCCAGGCGTTCCAGGGGAGATCGAAATCCTGGATGGCGGTCGAGAACATCTCCCCCTGCCGGGCCCCCAGGCGGCCGGAGATGTGGCGCCAGCCGTTGAACCAGACGTCGCCGAACCGCAGCCCCTGCTCCACGGCCCGGAAGAACGGCAGCGCGCCTCCGATGTGATCCGAATCGATGTGCGACAGCACGAACAGCTCGAGGAAGCGCTCGCCCTGCGACAGGCCCTCCACACGCTGCAACAGGGGGCGGGCGGTCTGCTGGGTGCCGCAATCGATCAGCCAGCGATGAGTGGTCGCCTCGTCGCCATATTCGATCCAGAGGCTGTCTCCATGGCCCGCGGGAAGGACCTCGATGTCGAAGAACGGCGCCGTCCGGCGAGGTGCGCTCCGCGGCGGCGGCGCGGGTTTCGACGACAACTTTTTAGGCTTCGCGCCCACGGGAGCAGGCCCGGTGCCGGCGGGCGGCGAGGCCGGCTCCGGCGGTGGGCTCGGCGCGGCACCGCCACCTCCGGAAGCCGCGGCGGGTCCCTTCGGCTCCGCGGCGCCGTTCTCACTACCGGGTTTCCTCCGCTGCAGAGCGTCCACGAGGCGCTTGGCCGTCGCTTTCACTTCATATTGGTCATCCCACCACTCGCGCGCCTCGGATTGATGCGTCTTGACGAGCGACACGAACCTCTCATCCCCCCACCAGCTCAGATAGCGCTCGAACTGGCGCCGCGTGGATTTCACCGGAAAATCGTCCTGCCCCGGATAGAAATCCCCGAGAGCCTTCGCTTCGCGGACGGCGTCCTCCTGGGTCTTCCGCCGCTCCTGCTCCGTCAGCTTGGGGTCGGCGAGCCGGACGAGCCAGAGCTCGGCCAGGCTGCCGTGCGCCCAAGCCCGCTGCTGGAGGTCGCGGTGCTCACAGTAGAGCTCGGCGCTGAGCTTGGCCGCCTCCCAGATGCCGTCCTTGGGCTCGATGCCCAGCACCATGGAGAGCGACGCCACCTGGACCAGCACCCAGTGCAAGGTGGCGAAACGCTGCAGCGCGCGGGAGTCGTTCACCATCAGACAGCGGGCGGCGCGGAGGTATTCGAGGCGGGCCTCGTCGAGGAGCTCGTAGGGGTCTTTCGTCGAGGCCTTGCCGCCGAGCTTGAAGCGGGCCTGCGCGATCCGCTTCAGAGAGCTGGCGCGCAGGCCGATGCATTCCACGCCGTACTGGCCGTCCAGGGGGAAACGCCCGACGGCGTATTCGACGTCCCGCTCGAGCTCCGCGGGGTCGCCATCCCGGTTCTTCTCGACGGCGTTGTCGATCTTCTCGAGCGCCGCGTCCATGGCGAGCTTGGTCTGGCGGTACCGGAGCGCGTCCAACTGGTCGGAGAAATTGCGCGGCAGAGCTTCATAGACCACCAGGCTCGCCCAATCGTGCCAGCTCGCCGTGAAGCGCGCATGGAGCTCCGCGCGCGCCTCCTGCAACACCAGCAGCGGATGCTCTCCCCACAACAGGCCGTTGTAAAGCCTTTCCGTCAGGGGGACGGAGCCCTCGATGCTGAGCGGAAACTGGGCCGCGACGACGAGCGGGATGCCGGCCTCATGGAGCTGGTGCGCGAAGCTGGCTCCGGGCGTGACGACTGTTCCCACGTTGGCGCTGTCACAGCTCGCGAGCGTGACCACGGTCGGCCGGTGGTAAACGGAGGTGATGGCGGTCCTGAGCCGATCGCCCGACACGACGTCGGGAGCGCCGTCCGGCCCGCGCAGCACCAGGCCGAAGAAACCCGGGGAGGTCTCGTCCAGATCGCCGTGCGCCAGGACGTGGATGTGCGTGTAGTGATATTTGCGGCACTCCTCCATCACCTCGTCCAGGGCCGGATTGACCAGAATGGTCAGGAGCTCGCCAAACCGCGTGCAACCTTCGCCCTCTTCTTTCGGATCGTCTCTCCTGGGATAGCGGAACCGCTGGATCGCCGCCTCCAGGACGCGGCGATGCTCCTTGTAAGGGACGTTCCCCGGATCGCCGGTGATGAACAGGAGCCGCGGCCGTTCGGGCCAGACCACGCTCTCCGGTGAGACGGTCCGGATGTTGCGCGTCACGCAGACGGGAGGACGGGTATTGAGCGAGAGCCAGCTCTCGCCCGTCATGCTCCCCGTTACCGGGGTCTTCGCGAGCTCGAACGGGAGGAGCGCCAGCTCCGACGCCGAGAGCGTCAACCGCAGGTGGATGAGCGCTCCGGGCTGATTCATGCCGGAGGAAAGCGAGCCGGGCAAGCCCGGCACACTGCCGAGGAGCTTCCCCATCTCGGCGCCCAGGTCGTGCAACATCGCCAGCCGGTCCTCGGGGTCCCCGGTCGCATAGCGCAGTTGCTTCAGCAGGCGCTCGAAGCGTCCGTGCTCGTAGGGGACGTGGACGACGCCGGCTCCGGTCTCGCCGCAGACGGCGAGGTACGGAGTGAGCGGAGAGAGCAATTGATTGTTCGGGGGTCCCGGCCGCAAAAACTCGACGTTCACCAGCCGGATCGCGGGATCTTCAGACATCGTGGGTACCTCGTGGTGCGGATCAGACGCGCGTCACGTTGTCGGGCAGACGCTTCGCGTAGTCGGCACCTCGATCGTACGCCGAATGATGGATCAGCGAGCCCGGCGGAATGGTGCGGCGGCGATAGAGATTCATGCGCCGCTCCTCCTTTTTCTTCTGCCAGTTGAAGTGCCGTTTGGGGATGAATTCCGCGATCTTCCAGAATCCCTTCAGCGATTCGTGCATGTCACCCTTGGGATCGGGTGCTACGAAGGGGCTGCCTGGAGATTGGCCGAGCATTGCCGCCTTCCGTTTCGGGTCGACTTGCAATCCGTGCCGTTCCGCTTCGTCCAGCATCCAGGCGAGGGCGATCTTGGAGAGCCCACTCTCCTCTTCCGGATATCCGCCCCCGACGTCGCAGTGCACGCCGGGAAACCAGACCTGCAGCAGGTCCTTGGGACCGTGGGGCCGCGCCGGATCATTTCCTGGACGCCACAGGTGGGTGCGGAAAAAGGCACGGTGCTCATCGATCGCGATCGCGTGCCGGCCGATCTCGATATCGGGATTGTCCGTGACGAAGGGCAATTTCAACGGGTTCTCGAGCCAGCCGACCGAGCTGACCGTGTCCCAGACGCCGACGAGCCACGGCCGGCAGTCGGCGCACGACAGGGTTGCCTTGAATTCATCGGCGAGCCGGAAATAGTCTCCGACCGCCTGCTGATGGTCCGCGTCGTTCTCCTTCGCCCGCTGAATGCCGGTCATCATCCGGATCGCATAGGGGACGAGAGACTCGTTGCCCGGCCGCAGCAGCCCGTACATGTGGAGCAGCGAGGCCACGGCTCGCACGGTGTAGGCGCCCCGGCTGAACCCGAAGAGGAACAGCTTGTCGTCTGGCTCGAAGGTCTGCATGATGAATACATAGGCATCGCGGACGTCATTTTCCAGGCCGTAGCCGATCGCCTTCCCGAGCAGCCGGGTGAACCGCCGGCGAAACGGGCTGAGGGCTCCCACGGGCTCCATCGTGCCGAGGCCGGGGTGGTAGTAGGTGGCCTGGATCTTCGGATCGTGCTCCAGCACGGAATAGAGCTTGATCACGTTGGTCTTGTTTTTGGCGAATTCATTGGCTGTGCCATCGCAACAGAGAACTATGTTTTTGGGCATAGAATCACCTCGAGACAGGCTTCACTCTCGGCTCCAGCCGGCAGGCTGTTGTCCGGGCCTTTTTTAATCTCTTGGATACAGACTACAGCCCGGTGGCAGGGCGGTCAATGTTATGGACGCTCCCGTATAATTCTACTTTGTCGGACCGCGGGCCGGAGAGTGCCGCCCCTTCGGGGCTGACCCTCACTCCCCAACCCCTCTCTCCGCGCCTCCCCCCGACCCGCCGGGAGAGAGGGCCCTCGCCCTGGATGATGGCGCCGCCCACCCCGCCGTTCTGGTAGGGCAGGATCGCCATGTTCCTGCCGCTCAGCGACTCCTCGCGCAGGTCGGCCCGCAGGATCCGGCTGTAGAAATCCTTGGCGCGGGGCAGGTCGGTGACGGGGATCTCGAACCAATTCAGGGCGTTGCTCATGACGTCTCTCTCCTCGGTTGGCGGCCGGCGGTGGTGCCGATCCGATCTGAGAGCAGCCTACCGAGGGGCTCCTGACAGCGTGGTGTCAGGAGAGATCCATGTCCCCTCCCACCACTGGATTGCGCATCTCCCAGTAGCCGCACATGAAGGCTCCCGCCGGGACAGATCCGTCCCCCGGGGATGCAAGGAAGAGAGCCACGATCATGAAAAAGAACGCCAAGATCCGCCTGACCCTCAGCCGTGAGACGCTGCGGAGCCTCGATGCCGACGAGGCGGGGAACGTCCAGGGAGGCGTGGTCCGCCTTACCGATACCTGCTACCAGTGCCTGACGTACACCTGTCCCACGCGTTGCGGCCAGACCTATTGCTACTACGTGTGATCGCCGCTCTGACCGTTTGCGTCCGTTGAGCCTGTAGCTGGAGCATCCCGGAGCGCCGTGACGGCGCTCCGGGATGCGGCATTTCCGATTCCATCCTGAAGACAAGTCTTGAATTCGTAAAGATTACGCCGGCGGTTTCTCCGGCGGGCCGCGGCGTGTCCAATCGAGCATGGCGGAGCAAAATCAGCGAGAAATGCTTTACCCTCAATGGACACAAGAGGTCATGATCCAGACGGCCCTATCCATGTCCAACGTGACGACGTTGATCACCGCCGCACACCAGGGGGCTCCGGGAGCCGAGGCGGAGCTCTTCAATCGTCTCTACGCGGACCTCAAGCGCCTGGCGCACGCCCAGCTCTCCAACGGCCGGCGTCCGGGCGATACGCTCGACACCACGGTCCTGGTCCACGAGGCCTACCTGCGGCTCTCCGGGGGGGAGCACCTCGACACCCAGAGCCGCGCCCACTTCTTCAATCTCGCCGCGCGGGTGATGCGCAACGTCGTGGTCGACTTCGCGCGGCGCCGGGACGCCGAGAAACGGGGGGCCGCGCTGCGGGTCTCCTGGCCGGAAGGGCTGGACCCGGAGGCCCGCAGCGAGGGCTCGGAGGTCGATCTGCTGGCCCTCGACGCCGCGCTCGAGCGGCTGCAGACCGAGAGCCCGCGGCTGGCGCAGGTCGTGGAGTTGCGGTTCTTCGCCGGGCTCGCCCTGGAGGAGATCTCCGGCCTGCTCGACGTCGGCGAGCGCACGCTCAAACGGGACTGGCGCAAGGCCCGGGCCTTCCTGCTCGCCGAGCTGCAGGGCGAGCGCGATCACTGACCATGGAGCCCGAGCCCGCTCGAGCGCCCGGCGCGCGCTGGGAAGAGCTGTTCGACGAGCTGGTCGAGCTGACCGCGGCGGACCGCGCCCGCCGCTTCGCCGAGATCGAGAGGACGGACCCGACGCTCGCCGCCCGCCTGGCGCGGATGCTGGAGGCGGACGGCGAGGCCACGGATTTCCTCGCCCGGCCCGCGGCGGAGCTCCTCGGCGCCGGCGGCGACGGCTCGTGCCTGCCCGCCGGCACCCGCGTCGGCTCCTGGCGCCTGCTCGAGCTGCTCGGGCGGGGCGGCATGGGCGAGGTCTATCTCGCCGAGCGCGACGAGGGGACCTTCACGCAGCGGGCGGCGCTCAAGCTGATCAAGCGGGGGATGGACTCGCGGGCGATCGTGCGCCGGTTCGTGCGCGAGCGCCAGATCCTCTCCCGGCTGGAGCACCCCGGCATCGCCCGCCTGCTCGACGGCGGCAGCGCCGAGGACGGCCGGCCGTTCTTCGTGCTGGAGCGGGTGGAGGGGGTGCCGATCGACGAGTATTGCCGGGCTCGCGGGCTCGGCCTGGAGGAACGGCTGCGGCTGGCGCAGAGCGTCTGCGCCACGGTCGACAGCGCCCATCACAATCTGGTGGTGCACCGGGACCTCAAGCCGGCCAACATCCTGGTCACGGCGGACAGCGCGGTCAAGCTGCTCGACTTCGGCATCGCCAAGCTGCTCTCGGGCGGCGAGGAAGAGGAGGAGACGGCCCATCTCACGCAGCTCGGCGCCCGCGTCCTCACCCCCGCCTACGCCGCGCCGGAGCAGATCCTGGGCGAGCCGGTCACCACGGCGACCGACGTCTACGCCCTCGGGGTATTACTGTTCGAGCTGATCACCGGCGCGCTGCCGCACGCCCGCGAGCAGCGGTCGCTCAGCTCGCTGGCCAGCGGCGTCGAGCGGGAGACGGCGGAGCGGCCGAGCGGCGTGCTGCGGCGCGCCGACACGCGCCTCGCCCGCCGGGTGTCGGGCGATCTCGACCTCATCGTGCTCACCGCCATGCACCGCGAACCGGCGCGGCGCTACGCCTCGGCGGCGGCGCTGGCGGACGACCTCGGACGCTTCCTCGCCGGCCGGCCGGTCCGCGCGCGGGCGGACAGCGGCGGCTACCGGCTGCGCAAATTCGTGGGCCGCCACCGCCTGCCGGTGGCGATCGCGGGGCTCGGCCTGATGGCGCTCCTCATCGGGCTGGGGATGGCGCTGTGGGAGGCCCACGCCGCCCGGCTGGCGGCCCAGCGGGCCGAGCGGGTGAAATCGTTCCTGCTCTCGGTCTTCCAGCAGTGGGACCCCAACCAGGCCGGCGGCGCGGCGGTCACCGCCCGCGAGCTGCTCGAAAAGGGGACGCAGCGGATCGACGTCGAGCTCGCCGGCGAGCCCGAGATCCAGGCCGAGGTGCTGGACGCCGTGGCCGGCATCGAAGCCAATCTCGGGTTGACCGACGCGGCCCTGGCGCACGCCCGCAAGGCGCTCACCCTGCGCGAGGCGCGCCTGCCGCGGGGCGACGCGCGGATCGCCGAAAGCCGCGCCCTGCTGGGAGAGATGCAGAGGGTCCATGGCGACCTCGGGGAGGCGAGACAGACGCTGGAGAAAGCGCTGGCGGAAACCATCGCCACCCGGGGCGAGGACAGCCTGGAGACCGCCAACGTCCGGCGCTCGCTGGCCGGATCCCTGCAAGATCCCGCGGGCTTCCGCCGCGGCGTCGAGCTGTTGCGCCTGGCCCTGGCGACCATCCGCCGGCGCCTGGGAGACGGGAGCGTCGAAATGGCCGGGACGCTGTCGGACCTCGGCATCGAGCTCGAGCAGGCGCAGCAATACGAGGAGGCGGAGAAGGTCTATCGGCAGTCGCTGGCGAGCTTCGAGCGCCTCTTCGGCCCGCACCATCCGAAGGTTGCGGTGTCACAGAGGGACCTCGCCGGGCTGCTCGACCGCCTGTCCCGTCCGGACGAGGCGCGCAAGCTCTTCGAGGCCGCCATCGCCACGCAGCGCGCCACGCTCGGGCCCCGCCACCTGGATCTGGCCAACAGCCTCTTTTCCTATGGGGTCCTGCTGCAGTACCAGCAGGAGCACCAGGCTGCCGACGCGGCCTTCAACGAGGCCTTGGACATCTTCGGGCCCGATCGCTTCGAGGCCGGCCACTGCCTGCGGTACCTGGGGCTCTCGGCGATGGACGAGGAGCGCTATCAGGATGCCGCCGAGCTGTTCACCCGCGCCGCCGAGACCTATAGGCGCATCTGGGGGAAGGACGACCTCCAGCGCTGGCGCGCGATCGCCAATCTCGGCTGGGCCCATCTGAAGCTGAAGCAGGTGCCGCTGGCGCGCCGGGAGCTCTCCGAGGCGGTCGCGAGCGTCGAGCGCCTCGCCGGCCCGGAGAGCTACGAGCTCCGCATGCCGCTCAAGGAGCTGGGGCAGACGCTGACGGAAGCGGGCGCCAACGACGAGGCGGTCGCCACCTTGCAGCGGGAGCGCCGGCTGGAGGAGAAGCTCTTCGGGACAATCCGGCACCGGGAGGTGGGCGGCTCGGATCTCCTGCTGGCCCAGGCGCTTATCGCCCGCGACGGGCCCGCAGACCGGCAGGCGGCTCGCCATACCCTGGACGAGGCCCTCGGGATCTTCTCCAGTGTGAGCCCCAAGGAGCTCCTCAACGGCGAGACCCTGCTCGAGAGCGGCAAGCTCGCCCTCGCCGATGGGGACCGCGCCCGGGCCCGCCGGGAGCTGGCGGCGGCGGAGCCGATCCTCCTCGCCCACTTCCCACCCACGCACGAGAGCATCCGCGAGATCCACCGGCTGCGGGCGAAGGCCGGCCGGTGATCCAGCGAGCTCAAAGATACGTACCGTGAGCATGCTCGCCGCCATCGCCCTCCACCAGGGCAAGCTGGTGGAGATGCAGACCGGCGAGGGGAAGACCCTGGCGGCGGTGGCGCCGGTGACCCTCAACGCCCTCACCGGCCACGGGGTGCACGTGCTCACCTTCAACGACTACCTGGCCCGCCGCGACGCCGGCTGGATGGCCCCGATCTACGAGCGCTTGGGGCTCACCGTCGCTGCGCGACGTCGACTACATCGTGCGCGACGGCCGCATCGAGCTGGTGGACGAGCTGACCGGCCGGATCGCCGAAAACCGCCACTGGCCGGACGGCCTGCAGGCGGCGCTGGAGGCGAAGGAGGGGCTCCGCCAGCAGCCCGAGGGGAAGATCCTCGGCACGATCACCATCCAGCATTTCCTGCGGAAATACCCGCGGCTCTGCGGCATGACGGCCACCGCGCGGCCCGCCGCCGCCGAGCTGGCCGAGGTCTACGGCCTGGAGGTGCTGACGGGTCCGCCCCACCGGCCGTGCCGGCGCGGCTGGCGAGAGTCAGAGGGAGCAGGTGGTGGCCCTCGGCGGGCTGTACGTCCTGGGCACCAACCGCCACGACAGCCGGCGCATCGACGACCAGCTCCGCGGCCGGGCGGGGCGGCAGGGGGACCCCGGCGCGTCCCGTTTCTTCATCAGTCTCGAGGACGATCTGCTGCAACGCTGCGGCATCGAGCGCCTGCTGCCCATGAAGCTCCGGCGGAGCCTCGCGGAGGAGAGCGCCGGCGGGACGATCGATCACCCGGTAGTGCGGCGCGAGGTCGCCCGCGTGCAACGCATCGCCGAGGGACAGCACGGCGACATCCGCCGCCGTCTGCTCGGCTTCTGGCAACAGCTCGAGCACCAGCGCGCCGAGATCCAGGGCTGGCGCCAGGAGGTGCTGGAAGGACGGGAGGAGACGAGCCTGCTGGCCGAGCGCAGCCCGCGACGGTGGTCCCAGCTCTCGGAGGCCTACGGCGCGGATCTATTGCGGGAGATCGAGCGGCGCATCACCCTGGTCACCCTCGACCGCTGCTGGAGCGATCACCTGGCCGAGATGCAGGCGGTGCGGGACGAGGTCCACCTCGTGCAGCTCGGCGGTCGCGATCCCTTCGTCGAATACTGCCGGACGGCCAACGCGGCGCTCGCAGCGCTCCTCGCCCGCATCGACGACACCATCGTCGAGACCTTCGAGCGGATCGAGATCACGGCCGGCGGCGTCGACTGGGAGCGCGAGGGGCTGCGCGGCCCCTCGTCGACCTGGACCTACCTGGTGAACGACAACGTCTTCGGCAACAACACGTTCCTGGGGCTGGCCAACCGCGCCTCGTTCGGCCTGTGGGCCGTGCTCGTCTGCTGGTGGCTCCTGCTGCCCTGGGCGCTGGTCCTGCACTGGCGGCGCTGGCGTGAGGCGCGGCGCGGCGAGCCGGAAGCCTAGATCTCGAGCAGCGCCCCGCATCCACAGCTTTGCCCGCCCCTTGCGGGGCGGTTCCACCACCCACCTTCTCTGACACACCCCCTGACGCCTCTGACACTTCCGTCACCCTCTGACAAAGCAGTCACCCCTTCCTCCCTCCAAACCGTAAATCGCTCATTACAAACATCTTCCGCAATTTCCTTCCCCTGGCACGGCCCCTGCTATAAGGAAAAGACATTGACGTGCCCTCCAAGCAGCTCCTCGGTGGCATCCCCCACGAGGAGCCTTTTTTTGTCCCTTGCTCGGATCGGCGGGCCGTGGAGTACACTGAGTTGAATGTCGGATTCAACGTCCGGATTCACGGTCGAGCAACCGGTCTGGGATGACCTGTCCCCCAGTGGCGAACGGCGCAGGCGCGCGCGGGTCCGCCATGCCGCGCTGACGATCCTCTACCACCCCGATGTCCGGCGGGCCGGCGAGCGGGCGATCCTCGGCGGTTTGGCCCCTGGCCGGCCGATGTCGCTCTCCCGGCTGGAGCCCGCCTTCGAGCCGCCCTATCGTTCCGGGGCCCGGCCGCTCCTGGACCGCTGCATCAGCCGCTCCCCCCTGCTGGTCACGCGGGAGCAGAACGGCGCCATCACCTTCTCCGTCCGGGGGAGCCGCACCCGTCTGGTTGTGGAGGGCGTGCCGATCCCGCGGGAGCGCACCTGCACGCCGGAGGAGAGCGAGCGCGGGGTCGTGCTCGAGCTGGCCGACCGGGTGGTCCTGCTGCTGCACACGCTGCCGGCGCTGCTGCCCCCCTATTCCGACGAGAGGCTCGGGCTGATCGGCGAGAGCGAGGGGCTCCAGCGCGTGCGCCACGAGATCCGCCGGGTGGCTGATCTCGAGGTCCCCGTGCTGCTCCGCGGCGAGACCGGCACCGGCAAGGAGCTGGTGGCCCGCGCCATCCACGAGGCCAGCCCGCGCCGCGACGGGCCCTTCCTGTCGGTGAACATGGGAGCGATCCCCCCCTCGCTCGCCACCTCCGAGCTGTTCGGGGCGGTCAAGGGCTCCTACACCAATTCGGTCCGGGACCACCTCGGCTTCTTCCAGCGGGCCCACGGCGGCACCCTGTTCCTGGACGAGATCGGCGAGGCCTCCACCGAGGTGCAGGTGATGCTGCTGCGGGTGATCGAGACCGGCGATGTCCAGCGGGTCGGCGCGCCCGGCCTCCAGAAGGTGGACGTACGGCTGATCGCGGCCACCGACGCCGACCTGGAGGACGCCATCGAGGCGGGCCGCTTCCGCGCGCCCCTGCTCCACCGGCTCTCCGGCTACGAGCTGATGGTCCCGCCGCTGCGGGAGCGCCGGGACGACTTCGGACGGCTGTTCTGCCACTTCCTGGCCGAGGAGCTGAAGGCGATCGGCGAGGAGCATCGCCTCATCCCGCCCGAGGACACGGCCCCGCTCTGGCTGCCGACCTCGGTGGTGGCGCGCCTCTCCCGCTACTCCTGGCCCGGCAACATCCGGCAGCTCCACAACACGGTGCGGCAGATGGTGATCGCCAGCCGCGCCTCCGAGACCGTGGAGATCGGCCCCCAGATCGAGCGCCTGTTGAAAGAGGTCACGCCGCCCCCCGAGATCGCGATCGCCGAGCCTCCCCCGCCGCCGCGCCGGCGGGCCGAGGCCGGCGACTACCGCTCTCCGGCCGAGGTCACCGAGACGGAGCTCATGGAGGCCCTGCGGGCCAACCGCTGGGAGGTCAAGCTGGCCGCCGAGCAGCTCGGCATCTCCCGGCCGTCGCTCTACCTGCTGATCGACAAGTTCGCCTCGATCCGCAAGGCGGCGGACCTCACCCGCGAGGAGATCCTGGAAGCCCGGCAGGCCTGCGGCGGCGGCCTCGAAGCCATGGTCGACCGCCTGGAGGTCTCGAAGAAGGGGCTGCTCCAGCGGATGACGCAGTTGGGGATCGAGTAGGGGGACCGGAAACATTCGGCGAAGGCGGTAGAGACGTCCCAGCCCGTTTCAGCACGACGCAGGCAGGCCTCCACCGTCGGGACGTCTCCTCGGAGGGCATACCCTGCCGGCAACCCTGGCTCGCCGGGGCACACCTTCAAAACCGATCGGCGCGGGTAGCAGGCACCGGGCCTCGGGAGGGAGAGACGTCCCGACGTTGGGGGCCTGCCTGCGTCGTGCTGAAACGGGCTGGGACGTCTCTACCGCCTCCGCCCAAACGTTCTTGGCCGCGCAGGCTCCTAAAACGTCGTGAGCCTGACCCTGGCGCTCGCGGTTTCGGCGCCTTCCCCCCTGATCGTGAGGACATTACGGTCTCCCATCTGCATGGAGTCGGAGAGATCCAGTTTCCTCTCCTCGCCGTCAGCAAGCTCGGAGAGCTCGTAGCTGACGCCGTTGACGGTGACGGCCAGCCGCGTGAGCCCCGGCCGGCCGTTGGCGAGCGTCAGGAGGCTGAGCTCTCCCGGGAGATCCGTCAAGGACAATGGGGGATCGCCCGCAATCACAGTCATCTCCTGTGGAGACAGTGCCGGCGGTGGCCCTGGATTGCGCAGGAGAGCGATCCCCCGCTCCAGGACCTCCACCCGCTTCTGAAGAGACGAGACTCCCAGGAACCAGCGCAGGATCAGGCGAATAATGACCAGGCTGATCGCGCCCAGGAGCAGCCCAAAGAGAAAAGATGCGCCCGAGTCATTCATCTGACCGCCTCCCTCTGTTCTGAAAATAGGGAGGGGGCCTGTAGGGGCGGCCCTATGTGGCCGCCCTGGGTGGGTGGGGTCGTATGGCCGGAGCAGGCCCCCC
>DASXJP010000251.1:0-10201 GCA_036497345.1 Thermoanaerobaculia bacterium | reverse complement strand
CGCGTCGTCGCGGAACGGCAGGTCGAGCGGCACCTGCTCGCCGAGGCTCTGGTCGTAGCGCACCGCCTTGAGCGGGCCCGGCATGACGTTGTCGGGCACCACCGAGGACGGCCGCGCGCGCGCGGCGCCGGCGGCCAGGAGCAGGGCCGAAAGGGTCAGTCCGATGAGACGATTCAACGTTTTCCTACCTTCTTTCACTACGCCGGCGGCTTGGCGGCCGGTCGCGGCGTGGTAACCGGATTCTGGGCGGCTTCCGGGCTCTGGGGGGCCGGCACGGCCGTCGCCGGCGCCCCGGTCGCCCCGGCGGCGGAGCCGCCTGTGGGAGCGAACGGATCCACGCCGCGCCTGGCGATGGCGTCGATGGCCACGTCGACCGGCACCCGTAGCGTGTTGCCCACCTGGGAGGCGTGGTTGAGCTGCTGGTCCTCGTCTTTGCGGAAATCGGCCATGTCCTTGTTGCGGTCCTCTTTCGGGTCCTCCGGCTGCAGCAGGGGACCCGGCGGCGCCTTCTGCGGGTTCTGCGCCGCCATCGGCATCACCGGCACCTCGTGGCGCTGGTCGTAGACCTGGAAGCTCTTGAGGAAAAACCACATCAGGACGTTGGCCACGATGGTGACCGCCGCCAGCCAGAAGCCGCTCCACAGGATGCCGCGGAGGTTGATCTCGCGGTCGAAATCGCCGGTCACAATGCCGTGCTGGTCCTCGGTGGCGTAGCGGTCGGAGCCGCCGGTGTCGGTGAGCTCGTCGAGCTTGCCCTCGCCGCGCAGGCCAAAGCCGGGCTTGCTGGGATCAGTGGTGCGGGCCATGGGCGATCGCCTCCGCCAGATAGGGGTCGTGGATCGGGAGCAGCGGCCGGGAGCTCAGGGCCTTCGCGAAGAAGAAGAGCCAGACGCCGCCGATGAGCAGCGGCACCGCCACGTAGAGCCAGTAGCTCCCGGCGTGCTTCTCGTGGAACGCCGGCTCGACCTGCCAGAACAGCTCGACCCAGCGCATGGCCAGCAGCCCCCCCGCCACCAGGATGAGGGAGCGGCTGTTGCGCTTGAGGTCGCGCGACAGCAGCAGCGAGAACGGCACCACGAAGTGGAAGAGCACGATCAGCAGGGTGACCAGGCCGAAGCCGCCGCGGATGCGGGCGAGGAAGAACGAGATCTCCTCCGGCAGGTTGCCCGCCCAGGTGATCAGCCACTGCGAGTAGGAGAAATACATCCAGATCATCACGAAGGCGAAGAGGAGCTTGCCCCAGTCGTGGAAATGGCGCGGCTGGTAGATCCCCTCCATCGTGCCGCTGCGCGAGAGCAGCACGGCGATGACGATCAGGAACGCGAAGCCCGCGAGCCCCTGGCTGGCCACCAGGTAGAACCCGAAAATGGTCGAGAACCAGTGCGGCTGCAGCGACATCAGCCAGTCGACCGACGCGAAGGTCAGCGACAGCACGTAGATGATCAGGCCGGGGGCGGAGATCATCTTCATGCGGCTGATCAGCGACAGGTCCTGGGTCTGGTCCTGCCGCCGCGACAGGTGGCTGAGCCAGTAGGCCAGGCCGATCCAGATCACGGAGTACAGGGCCAGCCGGCCGTAGAAGGCCGTCGGATTGAGGTACGCCTGCTTGAGCTTCAGGACGGGGTCGGCTTGCATCACCTCCGGGTGCGACCACTCGTAGAGCGTGGACATGCCGCCGGAGAGGAGCAGGACGAAAAGGAAGGCCAGCGGCACCGGCAGGACCCGCGCCGAGGCCTCCAGCACGCGGCGGATCACCACCTGCCAGTCGCCGCCCGACAGGTGGCCCAGCATGGAGATGGCGAGGCAGCCGAGCGAGATGCCCACCCAGAAGACGCAGCCGACCAGGCCGGCGCGGAAGAAGTAGTCCCGCGCGAGGAAGAAGCCCGCGATCGAGCCGAGCAGCCCGACGGCGCCGAGGACCAGGCCGAGGGTGCGGAGAAAGCCCACGGCGGCCGGGGCCTCGAACGAGGAGGAGCTGTGGCGGATGGAATCGGTCGTCATGGTGCCTCGCTCGATTTGGGCTGGGGCCGCGGGTTGAGGTCATCCTGCACGCGCTTCTGGTCCGCGGGCGGCAGGCTCGCCAGGTCCGCCGGATTCGCGTTCTGGCTGTACTGGAGCACGCGGATGTAGGCGGCGATCGCCCAGCGGTCGTGCACCGGGATCTGCGGCGCGTAGGTCGGCATCACGCCGTAGCCTTCGGTCATCACGTTGAAGAAGTAGCCGATCGGCGCCGCGCGCAGCCGCTCGATGTGGTACGAGGTCGGCGTCTTGTAGCCGCGCTGCACGATCATCCCGTTGCCCAGGCCGAGCCGGCCGTGGCAGGGGGAGCAATAGATGTTGAAGCGCTCCTGGCCGCGCAGCAGCAGCTCGCGGTCGACCTTGATCTCGGGCGGCATCTGGGCGACCGGCTTGTTGTCGGGCCCCAGACCGGTGAAGACGGGCCCCTCCCGCAGGTCGCCGCGGGCGATCGTGTGCGCCGGGATCGGGCGCGCTCCCTGGCCGTCGGCGAAGAAGGTGCTCCCGCCCAGCGTCTTGACCTTGTGCTGGTCGTGCATGTTCTGCCGGCAGCCGGCGGCGAGCAGGCAGGCCGCGAGGGCCAGGAGAGCCCTCTTTGTAGGGGCGCCCCTATGTGGGCGCCCTGGAGTCGTAGGGGCGCCCCTATGTGGGCGCCCTGGATTCAGAGCAGGGCGGCCACGCAGGGCCGCCCCTACACGCGGAGTAGCAGTCTCAGTGCTCAACGTCGGACACCTCGCTCGCGTTCAGGCCGGCCAGGAAGCGCCGGGTGGCGCCGGAATCGAACTTCGGGTCCCGCGCCTCGATCACCAGGAAGAAGCGGTCGCGCGAGGCCAGGGCGAAGCGCGGCACGTTGAACACCGGGTGGTACGGCTGCGGCAGCCCGTTGAGCACGATCATGCCGACCACCGCCGCCAGGGAGGCGCCCAGGATGGTGCACTCGAAGGTCGGCACGATGAACGCCGGCCAACTGTGGAACGGCCGGCCGCCGACGATCATCGGGTAGCGGATGACCTGCGACCAGTACTGGAGCAGGTAGCCGCCGAAGCCGCCGAACAGCCCGCCGAGGAGCACGACGATGGGCACCTTCGAGCGCGGCAGGTCGAGCGCCTCGGAGACCGCCTCGATCGGATACGGGGTGAAGGCGTCCACCTTCTGGTAGCCCGCCGCATGCACCTGGTGCGCCGCCGCGATCAGGGTGTCGGCCGAAGGAAATTCGGCCATCAGCCCGTAGACCGGCGGCCGGGGGTCGTGACCCAAGCTCATCACACCACCTCCGTGATCTCATCGCCGGCCTCGCCGCCGGGGACGATCGTGCGCATCTCGAACATGGAGATCGCCGGCAGGATCCGGATGAACAGGAAGAACAGGGTCGAGAACAGCCCGAGCGTGCCGATGAACGTCGCCCAGTCCCAGACCGTCCCCTGGTAGGGGCCCCAGGAGGCGGGGACGAAGTCGCGCATCAGGCTGGTGACGACGATCACGAAGCGCTCCAGCCACATGCCGACGCTCACCACCAGCGAGATCATGAACAGCCAGAACGGTGAGGTGCGGAATTTGCGGATCCACAGGAGCTGGGGCGTCAGGCCGTTGCAGAAGATCAGCGCGTACCAGTAGCCCCCGTAGGGGCCGGTGACGCGGTTCCAGGACATGAAGCGCTCGTAGACGTTGCCGCTGTACCAGGCGAAGAACAGCTCGATGATGTAGCCGTAGAAGACGATCAGCCCGGTGGCCAGCATCACCTTGCCCATGTTCTCCAGGTGGCGGTCGGTGACGAAGTCCTTCCAGCCGAAGCCGACGCGCAGCGGGATCGCCAGCAGCAGCACCATGGCGAAGCCGGCGTAGATGGCGCCGGCCACGAAGTAGGGGGGGAAGATCGTGGCGTGCCAGCCGGGGACGATGCCGATCGAGAAGTCGAAGGACACCACCGTGTGCACCGAGAGCACCAGCGGCGTCGAGAGGCCGGCGAGCAGCAGGTAGGCCGTCTCGTAGTTGTGCCAGTGCTTCGCCGAGCCGCGCCAGCCGAGCGCGCCCATGCCATAGAGCAAGCGGGCGAAGCGGTTCTTGGCGCGGTCGCGCATCGTCGCGAGGTCCGGCACCAGGCCGACGAACCAGAACACCGCCGACACCGTGGCGTAGGTCGACACCGCGAACACGTCCCAGATCAGGGGGCTGCGGAACTGCGGCCAGAGGGTCATCGTGTTCGGGTAGGGGAGCAGCCAGTAGAAGAGCCAGGGGCGGCCGAGGTGGAGCACGGGGAACATGCCGGCGCAGGCCACGGCGAACAGCGTCATCGCCTCGGCGAAACGGTTGATCGAGGTCCGCCACTCCTGCCGGAAGAGCAGCAGGATGGCCGAGATCAGCGTGCCGGCGTGGCCGATGCCGATCCACCAGACGAAGTTGATGATCGCGAAGCCCCAGCCCACCGGCCAGTTGACGCCCCAGATGCCGACGCCCTTGAGGAACAGCCAGGTGACGGCGGTGAGGAAGACCATCAGCAGCGAGAAGGCGGCGGCGAAGCCGAGCAGCCACCACTTCGGCGTGCGCTTGGTCAGGATGACGTCGCTGATCTTGTCGGTGACGGTCCCCGCCGTATGGCCCGGGGCCACGATCGGCGCCTGGTCGGGCTTCACGGTGGCGGGGAGCCCGGGGCTCTTCTCAAGCGTGGCCATGCTCAGCTCCTTGGGCCGGGTTCGCCTCGCTCAGCGCGGGGTTCGGATTGCGCAGCTTGGCGAGATAGGTGGTGCGCGGGCGCGTGTTGATGTCCTCGAGCAGCCCGTAGTTGAGCGGATCGGCCTTCAGCTTCGTCACCTCCGACTCCGCGTTGTTGATGTCACCGAAGACGATCGCCCCCGTCGGGCAGCTCTGCTGGCAGGCGGTCTGGAGCCAATTCGCCGGGATCGGCTGATTGTCGACCTTGGACTGGATCTTCGCCGCCTCGATGCGCTGCACGCAGTAGGTGCACTTCTCCATCACGCCGCGCATGCGCACCGTCACGTCCGGGTTGTTGACCAGCTCCAAGACCGGCGTGCTCTTGTCGCTGAAGCGCAGGAAGTTGAAGCGGCGCACCTTGTACGGGCAGTTGTTCGAGCAGTAGCGGGTGCCCACGCAACGGTTGTAGACCATGTCGTTGAGCCCCTCGTCGCTGTGCACGGTGGCGGCCACCGGGCAGACCACCTCGCAGGGGGCGTTCTCGCACTGCATGCAGGGCAGGGGCTGGTAGTGGAACGAGGTCGGCTCGTCCAGCGCCCCCTCCCAGTAGCGGTCGACGCGCAGCCAGTGCATCTCGCGGCGGGCCAGCACCTGGTCCTTGCCCACCGACGGGATGTTGTTCTCCGCCTGGCAGGCCACGATGCAGGCGCTGCAGCCGGTGCAGACGCTGAGGTCGATCGACATCCCCCAGGCGTGGCCGCTGTACTCGAAATTCTTGTAGAGGGTCTCGTCGCGCGGCGGCACCTCGCGGTCCTTCTGGATGAATTGCGGATCGCGCTGGAGCTCGGCGAGCGTCCCGGTGCGGATGACGTGGCGGGCCTCCTGCTGCTGGGCGGCCTCCTCGTCCTCGTGCAGGATGGTCCGGAAGGCCACGCCGCGCATGGCGTGGTGGTTCTGGGTGCAGGCCACGATGTACCGGCCGCCGGCCCCCTTGACGGTGGCCCCCGGGGCGGCCCACAGCGCCTGCGACGCGCGCAGGGGGTAGGCGTTGAACCCCATGCCGCTGGCCTTGCCGGCCGCCTCCCGGCCGTAGCCGAGGTGGAGCACGGCGGTGTCCTCGGCGACGCCGGGGAGCACCCAGACCGCCACCCCCTTGACCGTGCGCCCGCCCACCGAGACGTCCGCGGTGTCGTGATAGGTCAGCTTCAGCCGCTCGGCCGTCTTCACGCCGAGGATCAGGGCGTTGTCCCAGACGATCTTGGTGACCGGCTTGGGGAGCTCCTGGAGCCAGACGTTGCTGGCGTAGCGACCGTCCCAGATCGTCGGGTCGGGGCGCAGCAGCAGGGTGATCTCGCCCGGCTTGGCCGCCGTGAGGGCGGCCTGGATCTCGGTCGCCGCCTGCTGCGCCGCGCCGCCGTTGAAGGCGGCGGCGGCCGGCTTGGCGGCGGTATCCGGGATCAACCCCGCGTGGACCGCCTCCCGCCAGGCCTTCTCGAAGGCGGCGTTGGCGCCGGCCGCCGGCGCCGCGGCCGGAGCCGTGCCCTGGTTGCCGGGAGTCGCCGGCGGCGTGGCGGCGCCGACATTGGCGGGAATTCCGGGAGCGCCGGGAAAGGGGCCGCCGAAGCCGAGCAGGGTGGTGGCGCTGCCGCCTCCCGTAGTGTCCCGGGCCACCTCGGCCAGGCCGGCGGTGAGGCCGGGGAGGCGCGGCGTCCAGTACTGCCGCACGAGGTCGTAGCTGGTGGCGTCCGCCTGGTTGGCCAGCGTGGCCGCCACCAGCTCGGCCGCCGTCCTGCCGCCGTAGAGCGGCTCGATCAGCGGCTGGAGGATCGACACCGTGCCGTCGAAGGAGCGGGCGTCTCCCCAGCTCTCCAGCTCGTGGGCGGCCGGGATGTGCCAGTGGCAGTGCAGCGCCGTCTCATTCATGTAGAGGCCGTGGTGGATGCGCAGCGGCACCTTCTCCATCGCCGCCCGGAACGGGACGTCGGCCGGCGCGGTGTAGACGGGATTGACGCCGTCGAGGATCAGCAGCGCCTGCACCTGGCCGGAGCTCATGTCGTTCACCAGGTCGCGGAGCGACTGCACGTGATCGACCGGCTCGGCCTCGACCGGGTCCTGATAGAAGACGGTCGTCCCCACGTTGCCCAGCGACTGGTTGACGGCGTGCACCAGCACCTGCGCCGCGGGAGAGAGGTACTCGTCGGCCACCACCAGCGAGGCGCCGCGGTTGGCCTGGAGGTCCTTGGCCACCTCCGGCAACCACGTCTGGGCCTTGGGATTGGCGAGCTGCGTCGTGCCGGGGACGGCTCCCAGCGTCTGGGCGAGGGCCAGGACGAACCCCTCGACCTGCGCCGGCGGGAGCTGCAGCCGGTGATCGGCGAGCGACGTCAGGCCCACCGGCACGCTCTCCACCGAGTAGACGCGGGTCATGGCGTCGCGATGGGCGTGCACGCGCCGGCCGTCGGCGAAGTCGCGGGCGTAGCGCACGCCGGCCGCCCCTTCGCAGAGCACGTCGGCGCCGAGCGACAGCACCACCTTGGCCTTGGTGAAGTCGTAGCGGGTGTCGACGTAGCGGCCGAAGGCGCGTTGGGCGGCGGCGCGCGACTGGTGCGGGCCGGCGGGCTCCCAGCGGTGCCAGCGGGCTTCGGGATTCTTCGCCAGCACCCCCTGGATCAGGTCGGCGAGGGTGGGCGAGGTCACCGTGCCGGTGAGAATGCGCAGCCCCTTGTCGGCGCCCAGCGAGCGCAGGCTCTCGCCGATCTGGCCGGCGAAGGCGCTCCAGGTGGCGACCCGGCCGTTGTGGAGGATCTCCTGCGAGCGGTCGGGATCGTAGAGGGTGAGCAGCGAGGCCTGCGCGAAGGCGTCGGCGGCGCCCCGGCTCGCCGGGTGGTCCGGGTTCCCCTCGATCTTGGTCGGCCGCCCCTGGTGGCTCTCGGCGAGCACGCCCAGCGCGTAGCCGGCGTGGGTGCTCGCGGTGGCGAAGAAGAGGGGCTTGCCCGGGATGAGCTGCTCGGGCTGCCTCACATAGGGGATGATCTTTTCCAGCGGCTGCTTGGTGCAGCCGGTCAGGCCGGCCAGCGCCAGCGAGGCGCTCGCGAGCTGGAGGAAGCCGCGGCGCGACACGCCGCTCGGCCACTCCGACGCGAAGCGGGGAAACTCGCGCTGGAGGAGGTCCTCGAATTCCGGCGTGCCGGCGAGCTCGTCTAGGCTGCGCCAGAATTCCGGCCCTTTCCGGGTCCGCAGCTTCTCCCGCACCTCTTCCAGGTCGAGCCGGGCGGTTCCCGGCTGGGGAGCGGCCTCGGCTCCGCATTTGCCCTTCGCGTTGACGCTGTCCATCAGGTTCGCTCGCTCTCGTTGTTGGTCCGTGGGCGATGCCGCGGATCTGCCTGTCTCTGCCCCGCGCCCGCCGCCTAGCGGTGGCACGTCGAGCAGCTCGTCAATGAATGAAGGTCGTATTCCTTCGCCAGATGCGGCCGCAGCCGCGCCACCTGCGCCCGCGAGGGGGTCCAGCCCTGCTTCTTGGCCACGTCCTCCGGCACTCCCATCGCCTGCGCGTTCGCCGCGAGGTCGGTCCAGGTCCTGGGCTCGCCGGGATCCCAATCGATGTTGAACACCTCTTCCCGCGGCCGCACGTTCTTCACCGGGTCGCGGTGGCAGTCGAGGCACCACTGCATCTGCAGCGAGGCCTTCTGGAGCATCAGCGGCATCTTATTTACCTCGCCGTGGCAGGAGTAGCAGCCGATCCCCTTGGCGAGGTGGACGGAGTGGTTGAAGTAGACGAAATCGGGAAGGTCGTGCACCCGGGTCCACTGCACCGGCACGTTGTCCCGGTAGCTGGCCCGGATCGGCTCCAGGAGCTCGGCGTTGGTCCAGATCTGCCGGTGGCAGTTCATGCACGTCTCGGTGGGCGGCAGACCCGCGAAGGCGGAGCGCTCGACCGAGGTGTGGCAGTAGCGGCAGTCGATCCCCAGGCCCCGCACGTGGTGCTCGTGGCTGAACGGCACCGGCTGGTGCTTCACGACGTGCTGGCCGGTCGTGTAGCCGGAGGCCTCCAGGGTGTAGAGCACCCAGAGCAGGAAGCCGATGAAGAAGACCGCCCCGAAGACGCTGACCTTGGCTATCGTGTTGCTGCTACGGTGAAAGATCTGCATGGGAGCCACCCTCCCTGGAATCCAGACCGACGACAGTATCCGACCGCCGGTTGTGGTTCAAGGGACGACATAGATTCAGATTCAAGGGACCTTGTGAAACTCGTCACAAGCGAGGGACTCTACTGCAACCCCGCGGCGCGGTGCAAGACCGCAATCACCCACCCGGACGGACCGGACCGGACGCCCGGGACTCTGCAAGCAAAGGTCGATCCAGAATCCGTCCTCCCCGGCCGGGTAGCCATGTAGAAAATCGCTCATCCATTTACAGGAAGGGACGGCTTGGGGTGGCCTGAACCTTCCGCCGGGATGACAGCCGGCGTCCTTTCGAAGTGACAAAAATCAGCTACGACAATGGTTTACGAGAGTTGGCACGACCCGTGCTATAGGGTCATTTCGCTGCAAGGGCTGGGGGTGGTGGGGCTCACGAGGACAGCCGCAAGAAAGAAAAGGAGAAGCAGCCATGCGCTCTACGGTTCGGCAGATCTCGATCATCCTTCTTCTGGCAGCTCTTCTGGCTCCGGGGCTCCTGCAGGCCCGGACCCCGGCCCGTCATTCGGCGCATACGACCCAGTCGGCCCAAGCGGTCCAGACGCCGGGATTCTTCAGCGCGGTATGGAATTTGCTTACAAGTGGGTGGCTGAAGGCGGGTACGACTCTCGATCCTTCAGGCACGGGCTCCGGCGGATCCGGGTCCGGCAGCACGTCCAGTACCTCGGGAACGGGAGATGCCGGCACCATCCTCGATCCGAGTGGAACGACCTGATAAGAGGAAGTAATAGGGCTGGCGATCTTTGCAGTAAGCTCATAATTTGATGCCGGTAGGTGTGTAAGGAATACCTCATGGAAGACATCATCGATGCTCCGGCTTCTCCTCGGGCTCAAGCTTTAGAGCTTTGGGACGAGCTCAAGCCTTACCGTTTCGAGGACAGGCTTCACCTCATCCGGACGTATCGGCGCTTCGTCATCCGCGAATTCTGCGAGCTCCTCTGCCAGGAGAGCACGCGGTTGACCACCGTCGAGCCCGAACGTGCTGTCGAGGTGGCGGAGCTGGCGGTCGTCGTCGCCGAGCTGTCGAAGGGGGACGGTGACTGCCGCAAGTGCTATCAGTTGCGCGGCTACGCCTGGGCGCACGACGGCAATGCCCGGCGCGTGCTCGGCGACCTGCGCAATGCCGAGGAGTCGTTCAATATCGCTTGCGACTGGTGGGAGGCCGGGACGGTCGGCATCGGCGACCTCTTCGCCTACGAGCCGGCCATCCTGGAGCACAAGGCTTCGTTGCAGATCGCCCAGCGGCGCTTCCCCGAGGCCTTCGAGACCCTCGACCGCATGTTCGCCCTCTATATGGAAGGGCGGCGCGCCGAGCTGCGCGACAACCACCTGGCGGGGCG
>DASXJP010000250.1:0-3487 GCA_036497345.1 Thermoanaerobaculia bacterium | reverse complement strand
GAGCCGACGACAACGGGCGAGGCGCCCTCGCCTTCCTGCGGGCCGGACGCGCCTTGCACCCCCCGACACCGGGCGCGCGGCTAACGAAGAAGGTTTTATCCGGAGGGCCGAGAGACAGCGTCGCTTCCCCGAGCGGCTCCGACGGCCCTCCGGATAAAACCTCGTTGGACTGAGCCGCTTCGCGGTGGGCCTCGCCCTATGGAGATTCAATCGTCGCGCCTCTCCCCACCCCGCCTCCAGCCCTAGCCTATCCGCCCGCGTCCTACTCTTCCAGACCTCGCCCCTCGGGCCTTCGGGCTTACTCCCCGGCACCTCGAGACCGCCGATCTCCCCCTCGGCAGCGGCTCCCCGTCGCCGCGGCGCAGGGACTCCCCCGGCCGCCCCGCGCGGCCATCTCTTCCGGACCGTCACCGCCAGCCCACCTCGACCCCGGCTCACGACGTATCGAAGATCACTCCCCGCTCGGCCCGCCCGGCGCCCTCCCGCGCCACATCCATCGCCGGCAGCTCGGCGATCACCACCAGCCGGCCCGCACCGCACACCGGGCAGGCTCGCGTCGGCGTCACCGGGCATGACCCCTCGCGCCGCGCCCTCAGCTCCTCATCCTCCACCGCGCCGGCGGCGGCCGCGCCCAGCAAGCTCCGGCACAGCGCCAGCTTCTCCCGCCGGTGGCGATTCGCCAGGAATCCGTAGTGCCGGATCCGCACGAACCCCGACGGCAGCACGTGCATCACCAACCGCCGGACGAACTCGACGGCACTCAGTGTCATCGTCCGCCACCGGCCCCCATGCGCGTAGTCCCTCCAGCGGAAGCGCACCTGCCCATCCTTGAGCTCCTGCAGCCGGTGGTCGCTGATCGCCGCCCGATGCGTGTACCGCGCCAGGTACTTCAGGACCAGCTCGGGGCCGCCGAACGGCGGCTTGGCGTAGACCACCCAATCCGTCCGCACGGCCTCCGATACCAGCCGCTCGAACTCCTCCGGCCCGGCCATGCCTCCCTCCTCGGCCCAGTGAAGCCGACCGGAGGTGAAGGCGGCGCGGAGGCCGGCCAGGAACTTGCCCCGGAACACCCGGCTCAGCACCCGGACCGGCAGGAAGAAGTTGGGGCGGCAGCCGACCCAGCGGGTGCCATCCGGCGACGGGCCGCCACCCGGCACCACGCAATGGACATGGGGATGCAACTCCAGGTTCTGGCCCCAGGTGTGCAGCACCACCAGCGCGCCGATCTCGGCGCCCAGATGCTTGGGATCGGCGGCGACCTCGATCAAGGTCTCGGCGGCGGACCGCATCAGCAGGCCGTAGACCTCGCGCGGGTCGGCCAGGGCGATCGGGCCCAGCGCCCTCGGGAGCGTGAAGACGACGTGGAAGTAGGGCACCTCCAGCAGGTCGGCCGCCTGCGCCTCCGTCCAGCGCGCCGCCGCGGTGCCGTGGCACTTCGGGCAGTGGCGGTTGCCGCAGGAATTGTAGCTGATCTCCTGATACCCGCACTCGGGGCATCCCAGGACATGCCCGCCCAGCGCCGCGGTGCGGCAGGCCGTCAGGTCGTCCAGGGCTCGCCTCTGCTGGGGTGTCAGCGTCGCGCCGTACCTCTCGAGGAATTCGTCGTAACAGCTCCGGATCACCTCGGCCACGTCGAGGTGGGGCCGGGTCATGATGGCCGCGCCTCCCCCGGGGAGGGCGGGATGCGATCCAGCGGGCTGGGCGTCCCGCGCAGCCGCGCCGTCGAGACGTGGGTGTAGCGCGCCGTGGTGCTGAGATGGCTGTGCCCCAGCAGGATCTGGATGGTCCGCAGATCGGCGCCGGCCTCGAGCAGGTGGGTGGCGAAGCTGTGGCGCAGCGAATGGGGGCTGATGCGCTTCGTCAGGCCGGATCTCTGTCGCGCCGCCTTGCAGGCCCGCTGGACGGCGGATGCGGAGAGGGGCCGATCGGGGTGGCGGCTCGGGAAGAGGTAGCCGCGCGGTCGGAAGGCCAGCCAGTAGTGGCGGAGGACATCCAGGAGGCGGGGCGAGAGCATGACCTCGCGGTCCTTGCGGCCCTTGCCCTGGCGGTCGCGGTTGTCCATCCGGCGGCTGTCGATGTCCTCGATGCGCAGGACGACGACCTCGGAGACCCTCTGTCCGGCGGCGTAGGCGGTCATGAGGATGGCGCGGTGCTTGAGGTTGCGGATGGCGGCGAAGAACCGGGCGACCTCGCCGGGGCTCAGGACGACGGGGAGCTTCCTGGGGGTCTTGGCGCAGACGACGCCGTCGTCGACCCACGGGCGCTTGAGGGTCGTGCGGAAGAGGAAGCGGAGTGCGGAGCGGGTCTGGTTGAACAGCGACCGGGAGGCCCCCTGCTCGACGAGGTGGAGCAGGTAGGCGCGGATGTGGTCGTGGCCGAGGTGCTCGGGCGAGGTGTCGAAGTGCCCGGCGAAGGCGGCGACGCGGTCGACGTAGGTCTCGATGGTGCGCTCGGCGAGGTTGCGGAGGCGCATGTCCTCGATCATGCGGCGACGTAATGGGGTCATGTGAGGCTCCTTGCAGCGTGAACGGGTCTGGAAGTGACGGACCCGTTCATGATGCCGCAACGGAGCGGTGGAGGGGCACATCGAAGCCGCGAGATCAGGCGTCGTCGTCGCACCGGGTGAGGAGCCGAGGGAAGGGCTGGGGGGAGGTGAGGTGAAGAAGCTGTGGCCGTCAGGAGTCGAGCGGGAGCTCGGCTTTGCCCACCGCGAAGCGGTTTAGTTCAACCTGAAGTAGACGACCGAAATGTCGTGGAGAATCACGACAGAACAGTCGTCTAATCACAGCAACTCGGATATTCTGACGTCGTTGCCGCTGGATCGCAAGCCGGGTACGGGAAATAGGTGACCCAAAGGGCTGAGGCGAAGATGGCCTAGCAACTGGACCGGGTGAGCGATCGGGTTCGCGCCCCGCATTACAGCATCCGGACCGAAGGCGCTTACACGCAATGGATCAAGCGATTCATCCTCTTCCACGGAAAACGCCATACGCAGGAGATGGGGGCGCCCGAGCTGGAGGCGTTCCTGACACACCTGGCGGTCGAGCGGAACGTCGCGGCCTCCACCCAGAATCAGGCCCTCAGTGCCATCCTGTTCCTCTATCGTGAGGTCCTGGGCCGGCCGCTCGACGAGCTCGGTCGGATCGCCCCGGCCCGACGGCCCGAACGGTTGCCGACGGTCCTGACCCGGGACGAAGTGCGCTCCCTCCTCGAACAACTCGACGGCACGCCCAGGTTGATGGCCGGCCTGCTCTATGGCTCGGGCCTGAGGCTGATGGAGTGCCTCCGGCTCCGGATCAAGGACGTCGACTTCGGCCAGCGGCACATCATCGTCCGCGATGGCAAGGGGCAAAAGGATCGCGCCACCCTGCTGCCCCGGGCCCTGGAAGACCCCTTGCATCACCAGATCGATCGCGTCCGAATCCTGCATCAACAAGACCTCGATGACGGTTACGGCCGCGTCTTCCTCCCCCATGCCCTGGCGGAG
>DASXJP010000249.1:0-3524 GCA_036497345.1 Thermoanaerobaculia bacterium | reverse complement strand
TGCTGCTCATGCGGCCTGCGTCTCGGCTGGCTGTTCGATCAGGCATTCCGCCGGGATTGATGTCCATCTCTTCTCCTTCTCTCCTTCAGATCGCCTCCTGTCGAGTCTCGCGTAGTTCCGTGGTCACCTGTTCGACTTTTTCCGTGGCGGTCAAAAGCGGTAAGACTGCGGTCCCGGATTCGTCCGGAGGCGGTGGAATCCGGGACTGTTTTTAGCCTGGGGGCCGGTCTTTTTTAGAAGTTGCCTTCAGTCAGTTTTTCTGGCCCAGGAGTTGGAGATCCAGCGCCTCAAGCCAACGCGGACGTTCTTGAATCGGTCGGTCGGCCGGTTGTTGTGATACCACCTGAAGGTCTTGGTTTCTTCGAGGATGTCGAGGTGGTGAAAGTCCTCGATCAGCTCGTGGACAAAGGCTTCGTCGAGCTTGGGGTCGAAGGGGTAAGCGGGGATCTGGTTCCTCAGATAGTCGAGGATAGGTTCGGGTGCGTTCATGAGCGCAGCTCCTCGGCGGCTTGCAGGACGTGCTCGGGTTCGACGAGCTTGGCTCTGGAGGTGGCTGCCGCGGCCAGAGCGTGATGAGCGAGAGTGTCGATTCTGCGCATGATTCCCTGGGAGGCGTCGAAAAGGGCTTCATGGGCGGGAGCGGTGAAGAGGGGGCGTTCGAGCCCAGCGATCTTGAAGCGATGTTCGAGGTAGTGGTGGGTGGTGTCTCTGTCGAAGCCGCGCAGGGCAAAGCGGATGGTGATGCGTTGGGCGAGGGCTTCGAGATGGGATAAGCGCAGGATCTGCCGCAGCCCGGACTGGCCGGCGAAGAGGATGGCGAGGCGTCCGGTAGCGTCCCATTCAAAGTTGGCGAGGAGGGGAAAGAGAGCGAGGACATCGGACCTGAGGTGGTGGGCTTCGTCGACGATGAGCAGAACGGTGAGGTGGCGATCGTTGACGAGTCGCTGGATCTCTTGCTGGATGAGCCGGAAGGTCATGGCGCGGGACCACTCCGGTTGAAGGCCGAGCTCGAGAGCAAGCTGCCGGCAAAAGTCGGCTGGGTTGACCAGCGTGTCGTGCAGATACAGAGCGCGGACCTGGTCGGGATGGAGGCCGTCTCGCAGTCGCCGGAGGGCGGTGGATTTGCCGCTGCCCGGCTCGCCGGTGAGCAGTCCGATGGCCCTGGAGTCGACGAGATAGCGCAGACGCGAGTGGAGCTCTTCGAGCCCCGGGGGCCGAAAGAGTTGGTCGGCGGCGAGGGGGCGCTGAAAGGGCGGATGGGTGAAGCCGAAAGCCGAGGCGTAGAGATTCATTCGTTGTCTCCCCCATAGAACTTCTTGGCGATGAGCGCGAGGTAACTGATGCCGGTGGTGGGTGCATCGGTGACCGGCTCGCTGTCGCGAGCGACGCGGCGCAGGGTGGCGTTGGTGGCGAGATCGAGCCGGCGCAACGGTATTTCGGCGGTCTCCCCGCGGCGCTGGAAGTAGACGGGACGGCTCGGGTCATAGGGGTCGTAGAGGACGTCAACGGTCTCGCCGGCGTAGCCGTCGGGGGCCTCATAGAGCCGGCCGTCGAGGTGGACGGTGCGATCGCGGCCGACCCGCCGGGAGACGCTCATGCGCAGCCACATCTCGAGTTTTTCGGGGGCCGGGCGGATCAGCGCCTGGTCGTCGAGAAAGCGATCGAGAGGAGTCTGTCCGGTGAGGCCGCCATGCGGGGTCTGGTGATACTCGGCTTCCAGCCAGGCCCAGAAGACACGATTGAGCGCGCCCAGATCGCCGAGGATCTCTGAGGTGAGATGGGGCACAAAGGCCGTCCGGACGTGGCGGAAGAAGCGTTCGATCTTGCCGCGCCCGCGGGGCTTGTGAGGCCGCGAGTGGATCAGGGAGATATTGAGCGTGGCGCAGATGACCTGCAGGTGGTGGGTGCGGAAGGTGGCGCCGTTGTCGCAGTAGAGCCGTCGCGGCAGGCCGCGGCGCAGCAGCGCCTGCTTCAGAGCGTACTGGAAGCAGGCGGCGTTTTCGGCCAGATAGAAGGCGGCAAACGGCACCATGCGCGTCGCATCGTCGAGAAAGGCATAGAGATAGGTCTTGCCGCCGTCCTTTCTGCCCGGCACCAGCAGGCGGGGCCCGTGCATCAGGTCCGAGGTCCACAGATCGTTGGCGTGCGGGAAGGTGAAGGCCAGAGCGTCCGGCTCGGCGGTGGACGCTGGAGGAGCCGGTGTTTGCTGCGCTGCAAAGAAGCGGTGCACGGAGCTGCGCGACAGCCGCAGGGTCGGCGCAAAGCGTTCGGACAACTGCACGGCGCGGATCAGGCTGTCGATCGAGGCGCCCGGACGCTCGGCGCGGAGCTGGAGCAACAGCTCCTGCACCTCCTCCGGGATCGCCCGCGACCGTCCGGCATCGGCGCGGGGGCCCGGCTTGAGCCCGTCAAATCCGTGCGTCTGATACAGCTCGATCCAGTCCCTCACCGTCGAGCGGCCGACGCGGGTCCGCCGGCTGCCCGGGATGTCCCACTCTTTCTCGGCAAGGGCACAGAGCAGCTTTTCCTTCTCCCGCGGCGCAGGCGGCCGCCTGACCAGCTCGGTAATGAGGCCATAGCGAAACAGCGCGATCTTCTCTTTCAGGGTCTCATCCATGGGCACGAAGTCTCCGCAATCGGGCTCAGGGATCATCCCAAAGCCCCCGGCAGTAGCTTCATGGCAGAACCGCCCAAGGGACAGTTACCAACCTATGGAGAGACCTCCAGCGACCGCCGGGACGGCCTCCCGTGGCGGTACAGCCCGCTGAGCCCGCCGAAAAAGTAGAGAAAGCTCGACCACAGAAAATGCCTCAGCCGCGTCAGCCAACCCGCCGCCCCTCCCACCACCACCTGCGCCCCCCGCCACCAAGGACCCGCGACCGGTCCCAGCAGTCCCTGAAGCTTCGCGGCAGAAGGCGCCTGCGCGCTGCGCAGCCAACCGCGCACCCGCCGCACTCCCGCATGGCCATCCTGCCCAGAGATCTCGGCGCCCGCGCTTGGACGCTCCGCGGCCAGGCCTGCCTCGACGGCGTCAAACGTCAAATCGCGATAGGCGCAAACATCCTCCGGCAACACCGCATGACTGACCCGGCAACGCGGGCACCGCACGCGCCGCAACCGCTGCCGCTCTCCGGACAGATAGCGCCTGTACCAGCCATGGCCCCGCAGGACCGTCCCCCGGCACTCAGGATCCGGGCAGGACAACACAGGCATCACGCCACTGTCCATCTGCTCTCGATACTGCTTGCAGCCCCAACCAACAACGCTTACCATGGCCTCCTCTCGGAAGCCCGTCGGGCACCCTCCCCGTCCGCCAAGACAACAGGAGTACCCGGCGGGCTTCGATTGCCGTGCCCACCTCTCGATAGGAAAAACCGTCCCGCATTGCTGCGGCGACGAATCTACCCAACCACGCTGCAGACTGGAAAAAATTCAGGCGGCGGTCACGAAAAAAGGCGGGCCTCTACAGATGGCCAAGCTCTTCGTCAGTCAGATATAGCCAATTCCAAATTCCATCCTCGGCG
>DASXJP010000248.1:0-3432 GCA_036497345.1 Thermoanaerobaculia bacterium | reverse complement strand
TGGTATAGGTTTTGGCATAGGTGAGGTAGCGCCGGTCCTCCGAAAGGCTGAGCAGGCCGCCCCGGTACAGGGCGTTCGTACCGCCCGCGGTGACCTTGAAGTACCCCGTCTGATTGAGTCCCGAGTCGTTTGTGCAGTCCGGCACGGGCTGATTCGCTGAGGTCAGCGCGGTGGTCTTTCCCGAGCAGGTGGTCTGCCACTGCCAGTTCCCGGTTTGGCCTCCGGCCTGAAACGAGCCGCGGATGCGGAAGCTCCTGGGGCTGTCCACCAGGGCTCCGGTCGTTGGAGACTTCTCCACGCCGTACCAGAACCCGTAGGACTGGAAAGTGGCGCCCGAGTCACAGCTCTTGAAGGTAACCCGGATCTTCAGATCCTTGTAGGGGTTGCCCCTTTTGTCCGGCCCTACGTAATCCTGCGTGCTGGTGAGGGTCTGTTCCCAGCGCTGCCATTGTCCGACCGAGGGACCGAGAGACGGGTTCGCGGGGCAAAAACCCTGCGCCCACGCCGCGGGAACGATTGCGGCCCAGAGGCCAACCACCGACAGGAAACGAATCGCACGCGCCATGTCTCTCTCCCAGTCTGGGCCGCGGCCCAGGAATGCCTGTTTATGGAAACAGCATTTTCTGGAGATTTTAGACTGGCCTCGTGCGCCGGTCAATGCGCGAGTGTGAAACGCCTCTCCCAGGCACCAGCGTCACGCCCCCTCCATCCCCCCATACCGCATCACAACCTCCCCACCCTCCGCGTCCACCATCGCCGTCCCGCCGTTCTCCAGCTTTCCGAACAGGAGCTCATCGGTGAGCGGCCTTTTCACCTTCTCCTCGATCACCCGGCTTAAGGGACGGGCGCCGAAGGTGGGGTCGAAGCCTTTCTCGGCGAGGAGCTTGCGGGCGGCGTCGGTGATCTCCACCTTGACGCTCTTCTCGGCGAGCTGGGTGGAGAGCTCGCGGATGAATTTGTCCACGATGCGCTCCATCACCTGCGGCGAGAGCGCATTGAACTTCAGGCGGGCGTCCAGGCGGTTGCGGAACTCGGGGCTGAAGAGACGCTCGATCGCCTTGTCGGCGTCAGTGTCTTTGGGCATGCGTAGGGGCAGGCCCTCGCCGTGGTCCCCGTGATCGGCGAAGCCCAGCGCGCGGGCGGCCATCTCGCGGGCGCCGACGTTCGAGGTCATCAGCAGGATGACGTGCCGGAAGTCGGTCGGCTTGCCGTTGGCGTCGGTGAGGGTGCCGTGGTCCATCACCTGGAGGAGGATGTTGAAGATGTCCGGATGGGCCTTCTCGATCTCATCGAGGAGGAGCACGGCGTGCGGGTTCTTGGCCACCGCCTCGGTGAGCAGGCCGCCGCGGTCGTAGCCCACGTAGCCGGGCGGGGCGCCCACCAGCCGGGAGACCGTGTGCGCCTCCATGTACTCGCTCATATCGAAGCGCAGGAAGGAGATCCCCAGCACCTCGGCCAGTTGCTTGGCGACCTCGGTCTTGCCGACGCCGGTGGGGCCGGTGAGCAGGAAGGCCCCCACCGGCTTCTGCGGATCGCGCAGGCCGGCGCGCGAGACCTTGATCGCCGAGACCAGCCGCTCGATCGCCTCGTCCTGGCCGAACACCTGCGCCCTGAGCTCCTCCTCCAGCTTGCGGAGCTGCTCCTTGTCGTTCCCCTTCACCCGGCGCGGCGGCACCTGGGCCATGATGGCGAGCACCTCCTCGAGGTCCGCCTCGGTCACCTCACGGGTTTCACCACCACGCAGGGCCACGGCGGCGCCGGCCTCGTCGAGCAGGTCGATCGCCTTGTCGGGGAGCTTGCGGTCCTTCAGGTAGCGCTCGGCGAGCAGGGCGGCGCTCCGGATGGCGTCTTCCAAATAGACGACGCCGTGGTGCTTCTCGTAGCGGTCCCGGAGGCCGAGGAGGATCTGGGTGGTCTCCTCGGCGGAGGGCTCGGTCACCTCCACTTTCTGGAAGCGGCGGGCGAGCGCCTGGTCGCTGGTGAAGGTCTGGCGGTACTCCTCCCAGGTGGTGGCGCCGATGCAGCGCAGGGAGCCGTCCTGGAGGGCCGGCTTGAGCAGGTTGGAGGCGTCCATGGTGCCGCGGCCGGCGCTGCCGGCGCCCACCACGGTGTGGATCTCGTCGATGAAGAGCACCGGGCTCGCCTGCTCGGCGAGGGCGGCCAGCACCGCCTTGATCCGGTTCTCGAAGTCGCCGCGGTAGCGGGTGCCGGCGATCAGCGAGCCCATGTCGAGCCGGTAGACCTTGGTGTCGCGGAACGCCTCGGGGACGTCGCCGTTGGCGATGCGCAGCGCCAGGCCCTCGACCAGGGCGGTCTTGCCGACCCCGGGGTCGCCCACGTAGATCGGGTTGTTCTTCCGCCGCCGCTGGAGGATGTGGAGGGTGCGCAGGACCTCCTTGTCGCGGCCGATCAGCGGATCGATGCCGCCGCGGCGGGCGAGGTCGGTGAGGTCCTGGGTGAAGGCCTTGAGGGGATCGCCCTGCGGCGCGCCGCCGCGCCGGCCCATCTCCTCGTCCTCGTCCTCCTCGTCGCCGGCCGGCTGGGCGGAGCCCCGGCCGCCGGTGAAGTAGGGGGGATCGAGGCGGGAGACGCCGTGGGCGATGTAGCTCACTACGTCGAGCCGGGTGATCCCCTCGCCCTCCAGCACCTGGATGGCGTAGGAGTCCCCCTCGTCGAACATGGCCACCAGGACGTCGGGCCCGGTGAGCTCGTCGCGGCCGACGCTGTCGGCCCGGGCGGCGGCGAGGGAGAGGACGCGCTGGACGCCCAGGGTGAGGCGCGGCTGGCGGCCGTCGTCCGCCAGCGATTCGAGCTCCTCGGAGAGGTACTCGGTGAGCGTCTCGCGCACCCGGTCGAGGTCGGAGCCGGCGTGCCGGAGCACCTCGGCGGTCTCGTCGTCGAAGGTCAGGGCGTAGAGAAGGTGCTCCAGGCCCGCGTATTCATGACCCATCCGTCCCGCCTCGGAGATGGCGACGGTGAGGGAGATCTGCAGATCGTCGGAGATTTTCATTCCTCGTCGCTTCCTTCCGTGGGCTCGGCGGTCACCTTGAGCGGCATGCCATTGGCCCGGGCTTCGTCGGTGACCTCGGCCACCTTGGTCTCGGCCACTTCCTTAGAGTAAACACCGGCGACGCCCAGTCCCTTCCTGTGCACCTGCAGCATGATGTGGGTGGCCTCGGCCGGCCCCTTGTGGAAGTGGTTGACCAGGATGTGGACGACGAACTCCATGGTGGTGAAGTCGTCGTTGTGGAGCAGCACCTTCCACTTGCGCGGGCGCCGGGTCTTCCGCCGCTCCTCGACGGCGAATTCCTCGTCGCGCTCGAAATCGTCGTCCCAGTGCTGTGCCATGCCTCTAAAGGTATGCGCAGGGGGGCGGGGGAGGCAAGGAAGGGGGGGCTTCTCAGGCTGGTTTGATCGCCGGATCGGAAGACG
>DASXJP010000247.1:0-12049 GCA_036497345.1 Thermoanaerobaculia bacterium | reverse complement strand
AAGGGGACGACCATGGGGAGGGTGCGCCGGCCGAGCTGCCGGCGGCTCTCCTCGGGGAGGGCGTCGTAGAACGGCTCCTCCACCAGGAGGACGCCGATGCCCGGCAGGTCGAGCATCTCCAGGAGCTTCCGGGCCCCTTCGCCGGCCGTGGCCGCCTCCTGGGGAGCGAGGCCGGCCAGCAGGAAGCCGGGAGCGGTCTCAAGGCGGCAGAGCGCCTGGACGGAGAGGCTCACGGCGTCACCAGCTCCCGCGCCAGCCGCTCGCGGGGGACGCCGAAGGCGATTCCCCAGAGGACCTTGCGCAGGTCGAGCAGCTCCGCGCGCAGGCGGAGCAGCCAGGGCAACCTCGGCCTCCGCCAGCCGCATGGCCAGGCGGGCTTCGGTCTCGGTCAGGCGATGGAGGTCGTCTCCCTGCATGGTATGGCTCCGCGCGAGGCCATGGTGGCACCGGGAGCCGCGGGCGGCGCCACCTGGGGGGCGGGGGGCGGTGCGTGGGGGGAGGGGTATACTGCGTAAAGGCTGCTGCTCTCCCGGCCCGGAGGTGCTAAGCTTCCATCAGCAGGAACCTGCAATGACAAAAGAATTGATTAAGGCAGAGATCGACCGCGTCGATGAGGAGCATCTGGACGAGCTCTACGAGGTGGTCCGGCGTTTCGCGCGCGGCGGGCAGGGGGGCAAGGAGAAGTCGACGCTCATGGATCGGCTGACGGAGATCGAGATCGACGCTCCCGAAGACTTCGCCACCCATTTCGATCTGTACTTGAACGGCGAAAAGGGTGCCTAGGCGAACCTTCGTCGACTCGCTCTTCGTCATCGCCCTGGTCAATCGGCGGGATCAGTACCACCGTCAGGCCTCGGCGCTCGCGGCCTCGCTGAGGGGGGAGCCGCTCCTCACCACCGACGCCGTCCTGCTCGAAATCGGCAATGGTCTGGCGCGCAGCTACAAGAAAGAGGCCGTTGCGATCCTCGAGGAGCTCAGAGCTGCGGACGAGCTGAAGATCGTACCTTTGACCCCCGACCTGTTCGAGCGCGCCTTCCATCTATACAAAACCCGTCAGGACAAGGAGTGGGGGCTGGTGGACTGCGTGTCCTTCGTAGTCATGAAGGACGAGGGCGTCCAATCGGCTTTGACTTTCGATCGTCACTTCCGGCAGGCAGGCTTCGAGGCTTTGATGCAGGAGATCGAGCCCGCCTGATCCGGTAACGTTCTCCCATGGACCTCCAAGCCACCGCCGCCCAGGGCGCCGACACCATCCACCGGGCGTTCGACGAGCACCACCGGGGGCTGCGCGCCATCACCAAGCGGGTGAGGCAGCGCTTCGAGGAGCGCGACTGGGAGGGGATCCGTCGTGACACCCTGGAGAAGCTGGAGCTGCCGGCGTGGAGCGTCGACGAGACGGTCGAGGTCCTGCGCGGCCAGCTCCGCGACCGCCTCGCCGACCCGGCCGTGTGGGCGGCGATGAAGGAGGCCTACAACCAGGCGATCCTCGGGCGGGACGACTTCGAGATCGCCCAGACCTACTTCAACTCCCTCACCCGCAAGGTCTTCGCCCACGACGGGGTCGATCCCGCCATCGACTTCACCACCGGCGAGCTCCCCCTCCCCTTCCAGGGTTGGGAGATGGCGAGCGCCCGCATGTACGCCGTCCACCGAATCGACGCCGCCGTGGTGCGCCGCGTCCTGGAGGACACCGGCTTCCGCACCCCGTTCCGCGACCTCGCGGGCGACGCCGCCCTGGCGGCCGAGCGGCTCGACCAGGGGATCGCCGAGGCGCTCGGCACCCCCGAGATCGACGCGCTCGACGTGCTGCGGCCCCTCTTCTTCCGCAACAAGGGGGCCTACGTGGTGGGGCGGGCGCGCCGTGGAGAAGCCCGCGTTCCCGTGGTGCTGGCGCTGGTCAACCGCCAGGAGGGGATCACGGTCGACGCCGTGCTCCACACCGAGGACGAGACCAGCGTCGTGTTCAGCTTCGCGCGCTGGGACTTCCACGTCGACGTGGCGAGCCCGCGCCAGGTGATCGGCTTCCTGCGGTCGGTCCTGCCGAAGAAGCGCACGCCTGAGCTCTACATCTCCCTCGGCTACCGGAAGCACGGCAAGACCGAGCTCTACCGGGACCTGATGGCCCACATCGCCGGCACGGAGGACCGCTTCGTGGCGGCGCCGGGGGCCAGCGGCCTGGTGATGTCGGTCTTCACCCTCCCCTCCTACGACTTCGTCTTCAAGGTGATCAAGGACGCCTTCCCGCCGCAGAAGAACACCACGCGGGAGCGGGTGCGGGAGAAGTACCGCACCGTGCAGGTCCACGACCGGGTCGGGCGGCTGGTGGGCTTCCAGGAGTTCGAATTCCTCACCTTCCCCCGCTCCCGCTTCGCTCCGGACCTGCTCGACGAGCTCCTCGCCGCCGCCTCGCGCACGGTCTCCGTCCACGGCGAGGAGGTGCTGGTCCGCCACTGCTACGTCGAGCGGAAGGTGGTCCCCCTCGACCTCTACATCCAGCAGACGGACCCGGAGCAGGCCGAGGTGGCCGTCCTCGACTGGGGGCGCTGTCTCAAGGACCTCGCCGCCGCCAACATCTTCCCGGGCGACGTGCTGCTCAAGAACTTCGGCGTCACCCGCCACGGCCGCGCCCTCTCCTACGACTACGACGAGCTCTGCGCCCTCACGGATCTCTCTTTCCGGGAGCTGCCGCCGCCGCGCGACGAGCTGGAGGAGATGGCGGCCGAGCCCTGGTTCGGCGTCGGGGAGGACGACGTCTTCCCGGCCGAGCTGCTCACCTTCCTGGGCCTCCAGGGGGAGCTGCGCGAGGCCTTCCTCCGCGAGCACGGCGACCTGTTCGGGGTCGAGCTCTGGCGGGGCCTCCAGGAGCGCCTCCGCCAGGGGGAGGTGGTCTCGTTCTACCCCTATGCTGAATCGCGGCGGCTGCGGCCCGCCTGGCAGGCGCTCGTGGGCTAAGATGAGCCCGTGCCCCGCCCCTTCCTGACCGCCCGCTGGCGCCATCTCGCCATGCTCAACTACGAGGTGCCGCCGGAGATCCTGGCGCCCCTGGTGCCGGCCGGCACGGAGCTCGATTCGTGGCGGGGGAAGACCTTCGCCAGCATGGTGGGCTTCCTCTTCCTCGACACCCGGGTGCGGGGGATCGCGATCCCCGGCCATCGCGACTTCGAGGAGGTGAACCTCCGCTTCTACGTGCGCCGCAAGGCGGAGGACGGCTGGCGCCGGGGGGTGGTCTTCGTCAAGGAGATCGTCCCCCGCTTCGCCATCGCCGGCACGGCGCGGCTCCTCTACGGCGAGAAGTATGTCTCCTTGCCGATGCGCCACGCGATCACCGGAGACCCTGCCCGGGGCGACATGTACGTGATGTACGGCTGGCGATTCCAGGGGCGCTGGAACGGCATCGGCGCCGTGGTGGAGAGCGCGCCCCAGGAGGCGGCGACCGGCTCGGAGGAGGAATTCATCACCGAGCACTACTGGGGGTACTCCTCTCTGCGCGGCGGCGGCTGCGTGGAGTACCAGGTGGAGCACCCGCGCTGGCGGGTCTGGAAGCTCCTCCGCCCGGTGCTCGACTGCGACGTGGCCGCCCTCTACGGCCGGCAATTCGCGGCGCCCTTGGCGGGGGAGCCCAGCTCGGCCTTCCTGGCGGACGGCTCGGAGGTGGCGGTCTATCCGGGGCGGCGGGTGGCCTGAGGATTCGCAGGGGTGGCGAGCTCCTCCGTCCCCAGGATCTTCAACAGCGGCTTGTCCCGCCCATACAGGTCGTCCCGGAGCTGCACCGTCCCGGCGTCGTCCACCCAGGCGGTCCAGTAGACGAGGTGGACGGGGAGGGGCCTGGGGATGGTCCAGGTCTCCCGGCCCTTGGCGATCGTCGCGGCGATCTTCTCGGGCGTCCACCGGGGATCGTCCCGCAGCAGGTACTCGGCCAGCTCCACGGGCTTCTCGATGCGGATGCAGCCGTGGCTGAAGCCGCGCACGGTGCGGCTGAACAGGGCGCGCGCCGGCGTGTCGTGCAGGTAGACGTTGAAGCGGTTGGGGAACAGGAACTTGACCCGTCCCAGGGAGTTCTTGGGGCCGGGCTTCTGCCGGACCTCGGTGCCCTGGACCTCCAGGCCCTCTTTCTCGGCGTACCCCGGCTCGCGCGCGATCCGCGGCAGCACCTCCTTGCGGGCGATGTCCGGCGGCACGTTCCAGTAGGGGTTGAGGACCACGTTGGTCATCCGGCCGCTGAACATCGGGGTGCGGGTGGTGGGCTTGCCCGCCACGACCTTCATCGCCAGCACGGATTTGCCGCCGTCCATCACGTCCAGGTGGAAGCCGGCGATGTTCACCATGATGTGGCGCTCCCCCAGATCGCGCGGCAGCCAGCGCCAGCGGTCGAGGTTGATCTCGATCTGCCGGACGCGCTGCTCGGCCGGCACGTCGAGGGCCGCCAGGGTCCCTTTGCCCATCTTGCCGTCGGGATCGAGGCCGTGCCGGTCCTGGAACTTGATCAGGGCCGCCTGGAGGGGGGCGTCGAAGAGATCGCGCGGGTTGTCCCCTGGGGGGGCGGGAGAGGCGTTCGGCGCCAGGTCTCCCGAAGCCTCCAGGCGGGCGCGCAGGGCGGCCACCCGCTCGCCGCGGTCGCCGGGCTTCAGGGGCGGCCCCTCCGGCACCGCCGGCCAGCCGCCGCGGGCGGCCAGGGCGCGGTACTGCGCCAGAGCCGCCTTGAGGGCCTTGTAGCCGGCGTGGGTGGGTGCGAGCTCGGCGAGCGCCTGGCGCACGTGGCCGGTGGCGAGGGCGCTCTCCAGCGCGGCGGGAAGGTCGGTCTCAGGGATGTCGATCTCGCAGTCGCTGTAGATCAGCTCGGGGTTCACCGCGCCGTTGCGCAGGTCGGCCGCGAAGCGCAGGAAGGCGTCGGTCAGCCGCAGGTCGATCTCGGCGAGGTCTCCAGGGTTGGGAGGCGAATTGGGAGCGCTCTTCGCCTGGGCGAGGCGCTGGCGCAGGTCGTCCAGGCGGTAGCGCTCGGGATCGAGGCCGTCGGCCGGAGCGTCGGTCAGGGCCGCGATCAGCTCGTCGGCGTCCGGCCGCGCTCCCTTGTCGCCGATCCAGGCGGGAGCGTATTTCCGCCGGTCGTAGAAGCAGGGGATGCCGGGCGCGGCGCGGAAGCTCCCGCCGGCCGCGGGCAGGTCCGGCGGCTGGCCGGAGGCGGGGAAGCGGGCGCGAAGGATCGGCGACAGGGTCTGGGGGAGCGAGGGCGGAGGGGGCGCCTCCTGGGCCCGGGCGGGCAGGAGGGCGATCCCGGAGAGCCCTGCCAGCAGGGCGATGGTCAGACGGAAGCTGTGGGATGGCATGCGCGAAGGTCTGTTTGAACGAGGTTATGGATTAGCTGGAGGTCTCTACCCTCTCATAGATGACGGAATCCGGCACCACCTTTCGGCGCTGGAGCCCGGCCCGGCGTTACGGGAATCGATGGAACGCCGGTTGGGTTAAGATGTCCTGATCGCCGGAGAGGCCCGACGTGTGCCCTCTTTCTGTGTAGGAATGACTCAACAATCTTGGAGATCCGTATGAGAAAGACCCTGATTTTGCCCGCCGCGCTGCTCGTCCTGATGGCCGCGGTGGCCGGTGCGCAGTCCGGAAAGCCCGCGGCGGCGCCGGCGCAGAAGCCCGCGGCCCAGCCCGCGCCCGCCCCGTCCGGCCAGGCCGGCAAGCCGGAATCCGTGGAGGACCGGGCCAGCTATATCATCGGCTACAACCTCGGCCGCACCCTCAAGCAGAACGACGTCAAGGCCAACACGGACCTCATCCTCAAGGGGCTGAACACCGGCCTGGCGGGCGAGAAGGGGATGTTCACGGACGAGGAGATGCAGGCCGCCATGCAGGCTCTCCAGCAGCAGGTGCAGACGGCGCAGGGGGCGAAGCAGAAGGCACTGGGCGAGAAGAACAAGGCCGAGGGCGTGGCCTTCCTGGAGAAGAACAAGGCCCGTCCCGGGGTCAAGACGACCGCCAGCGGCCTCCAGTACGAGGTTCTGAAGGAGGGTACGGGCTCGAGCCCCAAGGCGACCGACACCGTGACCGTGAACTACAAGGGCACGCTGATGGACGGCACCACCTTCGACAGCTCCTATGATCGCGGCCAACCGGCGACGTTCGTGCTCAACCAGGTCATCCCGGGCTGGACCGAAGGCGTGCAGCTCATGAAGCCGGGCGCGAAGTACAAATTCTACATCCCCTCGGGCCTGGCCTACGGCGAGCAGGCGCCCCCCCAGATCGGCCCCAACGCGCCGCTGATCTTCGAGGTCGAGCTCCTCTCGATCGGCCAGCCCGAGCAGCCGGCCAAGCCCGGCGCCCCCGCGGGCGCTGCTTCGGGCCAGGCTCAGGGCGAGCAGAAGCCGGCCCAGAAGCCGCCGACGCGGTAAGCACCCTCACTCCTGCCCCTCTCCCGTCCCCTCCCCCTCCCTCACCGGGAGAGGGGAGAAAGACCGTTTCGATCCTGAGCTTGGTTTTCTCCCTCTTCTCCCGGCGAGGGAGGGTGGGAGGGGACGGGAGAAGAGGGTCCCAGCACCTCCCGCCGCGCCGCCTCGATGTCCTCCAGCGCCATCTCCATCCGTTCCCGGTGGGTGCGGAAGGAGAGGACGCAGATGCGCAGGGCGAATTTCCCGCGCAGGCGCGTGGGGGTGAGGAAGACCCGCTGGCGGGCGTTGATGCGCTCGCGGAAGCGCTGGTTGAGCTCTTCGAGCTCACTTTCGGACACCCCCGCCGGGGCGAGGCGGAAGGCGAGGACGGAGAGCTGCGGCTCGGCGAGCATCTCGATCCCCTCCATGACGCGCAGGCGGTCCGCCGCCAGCCGGGCCAGGGCGAGCTTCTCCTCCAACTGCTCGCGGAAGGCGCCGGCGCCGTGCATCTTGAACGGCAGCCAGACGCGCAGCCCCCGGAACGGCCGTGAGAGCTCCGGCGAGTACTGGCTGAAATCCACCCGGTCGGGATCGCTCTGCATCCCCGGCATGTAGTCCCCCGTCAGGCTGTGGGCGCGGCGCAGCGCCTGGCCGTCGCGCGCCAGCACGGCGCCCGTGCCATAGGGGAGGAAGAGCCCCTTGTGGGGATCGAGGACGATCGAGTCCGCCCGCTCGATCCCCCGCAGGGCCCGCTTCCCCTCGTCGGTCAGCAAGAAGAAGCCGCCGTAGGCCGCGTCCACGTGCAGCCACAGCCCGTGCCGTTCGGCGAGAGCCGCGAGCTCCGGCAGGGGATCGACGGCGCCGGTGTTGGTGGTGCCCGCGCTGGCCACGATCAGGAAGGGGGTGAGCCCCCGGCGGCGGTCCTCCTCGATGAGGGCCTCCAGGGCGTCCGGCCGCAGCCGGAAGAGGTCGTCGGTGGGCACCTCGCGGACGTTCCCCTCGGGGAAGCCGGCGAGGATGGCTCCCTTGACGACCGAGTAGTGGGACTGGTCGGAGGCGTAGATCACGCCATCGAGGAAATTCTCCGGCAGCCGCTCGCGCCGGGCGGTCACCAGGGCGGTCCAGTTGGCGAGCGAGCCGCCGCTGGTGAGCGTCCCCCGCGCCTCGGGGGGATACCCGGCGATCTGGCAGAACCAGTCGATGACGTTCATCTCGATCCGCGCCAGGGCGGGAGCCGCCTCGTAGACCGAGCTGTAGCGGTTCGTCGAGTCGGCGATCAGGTCGGCTACCGCCGCGTGGAACAGACCGCCGCCGGGGATATAGGCGAGGTAGCCGGGGCTCGCGGTATTGAAGGTCGGTGGGACCGCCCGCTGGAAGAACAGATCGAGGAGCTCGGCGGCCGGCGTGCCGGTCTCCGGCAGAGACTCGGCGAACGACCGGGCGACCTCGAAGCCGCCGCGGGTGTCCGAGACCGGCTGTTCCGGAAGCGATTCGATGTGGGCCACGATCCGGTCGAGCGCCGCCGCCACGAGCGCGCGCATCTCCGGGGCGGAAAGCTCCAGGGGGTGGGGGTGGTCGGTCATGGGGGGAGAAGAACACGGACGAGCACGTCCTTTCAAGGACGAGCACGGACGAGGGCGGTGTTAGTCCGTGTCTGTCCGTGCTCGTCCGTGTTCTTCCCCCCGCGCCAACCGGTCCAGCAGCGCCAGCCTTTCCCCCGCCCCCTCCGGCAGCGCCCCCGCGTCGAGGCAGCGCCCGCCGCGCACGGCGAGGGCCCGCGTGGCGCGCGAGACGAAGGGCTCGATCTCGTGCGACACCACCACCACCGCGGCGCCGGACTCCACCAGCCGGTTGGTCCAGGCGAGGAGGTCCTCGCGGGCGCCGCGGTCCATGGCTTCGAGCGGCTCGTCGAGCAGGACCTGGCGGGGCGTGCCCACCAGCGCCGCGGCCAGCACGGCCCGGCGGCGCTGGCCCATCGACAGCTCGCGCACCGAGCGATGGCTGAGGTTGGCGAGGCCGACCCGCTCCAGCGCCTCGCGCCCGCGCTCCCGCGGCTCGCCGCGCAGCCGGCAGACGAGGTCGAGGATCTCGCGCACGGTGGCGTAGGGGGTGAGGTCCGGCTGCTCGGGGACATAGGCGAGGCCCCGCCGCGCCTCCACCTCGTCGGTCCAGAGGTCGTGGCCGTCGATCTCGACGCGGCCGGAATCCGGCCTCTCGATCCCCGCCGCCAGCTTGAGCAGCGTGCTCTTGCCGCAGCCGTTGGGGCCCAGCAGCAGCGTCAGGCCGGGGCCGATCTCCAGGTCGACGCCGGAGAGGACCGGCTCGGCCTCGCGATAGGCGAAGGAGACCTGGCGAAGCCGGATCACGAGGCGCTCCAGGATTGCGGATCGCCCGCCGCCAGGTGATGGAGCTCCAGCCAGCGGCTGACCTTCTGCCGGCGCTCCCGCTCCGCCGCGGCACGCAAGGCCCAGGGGACCGCCGCCAGCGGGAGGAGGACGGTCCAGGGGAGCAGGGCCGCCAGCGCCGCGAGGAGCCCGCCTTCGAAGAGGATCTCCCCGGCGGCGCCCGTCCGCCGCTCCGGCGCCCGCCGCATGGCTCCGGCCGCGCGGACGGACAGGAAGGGGAGGACGGCCAGGATCACCAGCGCGGCGGGATCGATCCGCGCCGCCAGCAGGACGAGCGGCACGGCGTGGCCTCCCAGGATCAGGGCGTCCGCGCCGGCCCGCCGGGCCGCGGACCACGGGAGCGAGCGCGACCAGGGCCACGCCGGCCGGCGGACGGCGAGCGCCTCGCCCATCTGCGCCAGGGCCAGGACCACGGCCAGCCCGGCGCCCAGCCGCGCCGCCATCCGGACGTGCTCGGGCGCGAGGCTGTTGTTGGCGGTGAACGCGAAGGCCGCGCCCAGGGGGAGGAGCCCGAGGGCCCAGGCGCCGAGCAGGGAGGTCCCCAGGGCCCGCCAGACGATCCGGAGCTCGAGGAGCGTCCCGCGGGAGGCCCGGGGCAGATGCACCGCCGGAGCTCCGGACCGCGCCAGGGGGCCGGCCACCAGATCGGCGGCCACGAGCAGGGCCGCGGCGAGCCCCAGCGTCTCCCAGCCGCCGGAGCCCGCCAGGACAGCGGCGGCCAGCGCGGGCGGCCGGGCCGCCCACCGCCGTTCGGCCGGCGTCACGCACAGGGCCGCCGCCAGGGCGGTGACGGTCAGCTTGAGGGCGTCCGCCAGGAGAGCGGCGGGGGAGAGGGAAGCGAAGGCGGCCAGGAAGAGGAACCCCAGCAGGAGCGGGATCTGGGCGATGGCGATGGCGAGGCCCGCGGCGCGGCGGTGGGCGAGCCCGCTCACCGGCAGATGCCGCAGCCAGCCGCTCAAGCCCCGGCAGACCCGCGGCGCCGCCTCCGCCGCCGCGCCCAGCATCACCGCCGCGAACAGGACCGCCGTGCCGCCCGAGGCCCGCGCGCCGAACAGGACGCTGGCCAGCGAGGTCACGAAGTCGGTCCCCAGCAGCATTCCCGCCCCGAACGCCGCCGCGATCAACGGCACCAGCAGCCGCATGGCCAGCCGGACGCCGACGGCGAAGTGGAAGCGGAGGAGGGGGAGGAGCATCGAGGGATGTTATATGCGGGCCGGGGCGAAATCGGTCCGATCCGTCCGATCGGACTGATCCGTCCGATCGGCGGGCCCCCAGCCTCCGCAAAAACAGCCTCTTACTCCTCCTCCCCCTCCTCAACCCACACCACCTCCGTATCCTCCGGGCAGGCATCCTGGACATTGGTGATGGCGTGCGCCTTGCGCGAGCGGCGGGCGATCTCGGTGTTGGCGCAGCAGCTCTGGATGGCGTCGTAGAGCGGCCGGGCGCCCCTCGGGTCCTTCCCCTCGACCCAGTTGCCGGCGGTGGCCAGCAGGCGGGCCCGCTCCTCGCCGGGAGGGAGCAGCTTCGCCGCCTCCAGCGCGAGGTCCATCCCCTGATAGCGGTAGTGGAAGCGCTTGACCGGCACCGCTTGGCTGCGCTCCACCCGCCGGCGCTCGTCGGCCGTGGGAAGAAGGTGCTGGTGGGTTTTGGGATCGCTCCTCCCCACCACGAAGGGCAGGACCCCGAAACCCCCGTCGAAGAGGTGCCAGTCGGGATCGACCTCGGTGCCGAGCAGCTCCATCCCCTGATAGCGGGTGAGGCAGGCGGCCCGGAAGAGCGCCCGCGACCGCTCGGCGGCGGGGCGGCCGGCGTCCCGGCCCGCGGCCAGCGAGCGCGCGAGGTCGTCCAGGTACGGCTGCAGCTCCTCGGGAAGGTAGGGACGGGCCTCGGCGAGCCGGCCTGCCCGGGCGAGCCGCCGGCCGAGCAGGTACCGGACGTCGTAGGCCGCCCGGCCGTCCGGCGGCGGCGCGATGCCCGCGTATTGGGTCTCCCAGAAATTGCCCAGGTCGTCGACGTCACGGGGCTCCTCGGGGTTCTGGGCGGCGAGCTCGGCGGACCAGGTCCTGTCGACGTAGGCGCGGAGCTCGTCGACGGTGAGCACCCGCTCGGCCACGTAAGCGGCGTCGGTCCACCAGCCGCCGCGCAGGAGGTCGTCGAGAGCCGCCTCATAGTCCCCGCGCGACAGGCGGACGGCTCCCAGCTCGCCCGCGGCCTGGGGGCGGAACGCCAGCCGGAGCTGCGCCTCGTAAGGGTTCCAGAAGATGTGGTCCTCAGGGGGGGAGGCCGGCAGCGCCGCGCGGACCCGGGCCAGCAGCGGCTCGGCTTCGGCCAGCTTGCCGGCGCGCAGCAGGAGCTTGGCGCGGACCCAGAGCGCCATGGGAGCATCGGCCGGCGCCCGCTTCAGCCACTCCTCGGCGGCGTCGAAGTCCCCGCTCCGGTAGGCCAGCCAGGCGAAGCGGTCGGCCTCCTCGGCCCGCGTGACCCCGGCGGCGCGGATCGCCGCCAGCCACTTCCGGGCCGGCGCCATGGACAGCGGCGGGAAGTACTCGTATTCCTCGTAGTCATCGGAGTGAGGATCGTCCGGATAGTGCTGGGCTGTCTTGCGCTCCTCCTCGGTTTTCTCAGGGTCCATAGAACGCTCGGGCCTCTCGTGGTCCCAGTTTGAGATCACAAAGGCGGTGAGGATGGGCCGCGCCTCGGGCGAGTGTGCCACCTGCTGGAGCGCCTGGGGGTCGTTCAGGACCTGGTTGCCGACGTCGCGGATCGACTGCAGGGCGGTGGGATCACCGGCCTGGTGCTGCTGGAGGTAGAGCTTGAGCGCCTCGTCGAAGCGGCGGCGATTGAGCTCGGCCCGCGCCTGCCAGCCGACGCTGGCCGCGGCGAGCCCGAGCGGATCGGAGAACCCCTGGGAGGCGAGCTCGCGGGTACGCTCGAACCAGCGGATCGCCGCCGGCGGATCGCTCTCCACCAGGGCCTTGCCGAGCATGAACGCCGCCCAGGTGGAGCGCCGCCGGCGCTCCCCCTCGGGGCGGGCCAGCAGCGTCTCCCAGGCGGCGCGAGCGGCGTCGGGCTTCCCCTGGTGCCAGGCGATGGCGCCGCGCAGGTAGTCCTCGAATTCGCCCGGCAGCCCGGGCGGCACAGTGAGCGACGCGGGCTCTGGCGGAGTGGGATCGGCTTCGGGCTCCTCCGAGACCACCATCCCCGTGCGATAGGCGACGATGGCGTACCGCACCTTCATGTACGCTCCGATCACGGCTTGCCGGCGCTCCAGAGGAA